>NZ_JBHXFL010000001.1:72230-389456 GCF_042724095.1 Streptomyces sp. NPDC127100 | reverse complement strand
CATGGCCGGGGGGCGTGATCCCCGGATCTCCCCCGCCCCGCGGCGCTGCACAGAGGTGGCGTGCCGACCCGTACCGGAAGGCGTCAGCGCGGCTCGTCGCCGCCGTCGGCGGCCTCGTCCTCGGCCTGCTTGGCCTGCACCTCGGGGTCCAGGACTGCTCCGCCGGTGCCGTCCACCGACGTCAGCCGCCCGCTCTCGGGGACCTCCGTCGCCTCGGGCGGCTCCACCAGCCAGTCCGGGTTGGCCTGCTTGTCCCACCACTTCCAGGCGGCGAAGGCACCGCCCGCGACGGCGCCCACCACAGCCAGGACCTTGAAGACGCGGCCGGCACTCGCCCGCCGCTCGTTCTTGCGGGCCAGCTTCTGGATGTCCTTGGCCGAGACCTGCCCGCGCAGTGCGACCAGTGCGGCGGCACCCCGCGCGGCGGCCTCGTCCTTGACGGGTCCGGCCGCGGCGACCGCCTGCTCGATCACCGGACGGGAGTAGTCGGCCGCCTGCCGGGCGGCCAGTCGTGTACGGACCGCGGCCTCGTGCGCGGCCTGGTCCATCTTCGGCGGCACATGCGTACGGGCCTGTTCCAGACGAGGCGCGACATGCGTGCCGTACTGGAGCCGGGCCTGGCATGCGGCCTGCGACACCTTGGGCGCCAGCCGTACGCGCGCCTCCTGTGCGTAGTGAGCGGCCCTGTCCTTGGCCGTGTCGGCGTAGGGCGCCACCACTTCCGCGGCGTGCAGCACGCTGTCCTTCGCCGAACCGGTCGCGGCGCGCACGCTGTCGATGCGGGTCACGGGTTCCTCCTCCTCGGTGGCGTACGGTAATCGACTTTCCACCCTTTTACGGATCATGCCTGCCGACGCACAGCCAGGCATGCGAGGGCGAGCATCCGGGTCACGGGCGATGACACCGGGCCCTCCGGGGCGCGTGGTACCGGAGATGCGACCAAAGGACGATCCACGGCAATACGGACGAATACAGGGCAACAGGGGCCTGTCGACGACAATGCCACGGATCCTCCTCCCACGCTCGCAACCCAGGGGTACCCACTCGGATTTCGCTCAGCCCTCTCACCCGCCCGACGCCCGGACCGGAGCCGGGCGACGTACGCCGGGGACCGTGCGAGGATCGGGGAGCACAACAGGACGACGGAAGGCACATCGTGGCCGAGCAGCTGTACGCCACCCTGAAGACCAACCACGGCGACATCGAGGTCCGGCTCCTGCCGAACCACGCCCCCAAGACGGTCAGGAACTTCGTCGAGCTCGCCCGGGGCGAGCGTGAGTGGACCAACCCCGAGACCGGGGAGAAGACCACGGACAGGCTCTACGACGGCACCGTCTTCCACCGGGTGATCAGCGGCTTCATGATCCAGGGCGGTGACCCGCTGGGCAACGGCACCGGCGGCCCCGGTTACAAGTTCGAGGACGAGTTCCACCCCGACCTCGCCTTCGCCAAGCCCTACCTGCTCGCCATGGCCAACGCCGGCCCGGGCACCAACGGGTCGCAGTTCTTCATCACCGTCTCCCCGACCACGTGGCTGAACCGCAAGCACACGATCTTCGGCGAGGTCGTCAACCCGGCCGGGCAGAAGGTCGTCGACGCCATCGCCGCCACGGAGACCAACCCGCGCACCGACCGTCCCGTCAAGGACGTGGTCATCGAGTCGGTCGTCGTCGAGACCCGCGAGGGCTGATCACCGAGGCTCCTGGACCGCCCTCGCCGGCGCGTCCCAAGGGAACCAAATGCCCCGCTCGTCCGTAAGGAAGGGCGGGGCCGCGTGCCTCTCGGACTCGGACGGACAAGGGAGGGGATCCCATGGACCAGTCACCGGACGGCCCGCAGGGCCCGGACGGCCAGGCGACCCCGCCCGCCCACAGCCTGCCCGGCTGCTACCGGCATCCCGACCGTGAGACCGGCATCCGCTGCACCCGCTGCGAGCGCCCGATCTGCCCGGACTGCATGGTCAACGCGTCCGTCGGCTTCCACTGCCCCGACTGCGCCCGCGGCGGCGGCGGCACCGGACCGGCCCCCGCCGCCTCCCGGCCCCGCACGCTCGCCGGCGGTGCGGTCGCCGCGGATCCGCGCCTCGTCACCAAGATCCTCATCGGTATCAACGTGGCGGTGTTCATCGCCGTCCGCGCGCGGTCCTCGCTCCTCGGCGACCTGGTCCTGATCGGACAGTGGCCGCCCGCCCCGTACATGCCGACCGAAGGCGTCGCGGAGGGCGAGTGGTACCGCCTGGTGACCTCGATGTTCACCCACCAGGAGTTCTGGCACATCGGGTTCAACATGCTCGGCCTCTGGTGGCTCGGCGGCCCCCTCGAAGCGGCCCTCGGCAGAGCCCGCTACCTCACGCTCTACCTGGCGTCCGGCCTGGCCGGCAGCGCCCTCACCTACCTGCTCGCCGCACCGACCACCGCCTCGCTCGGCGCGTCCGGCGCCGTCTTCGGCCTCTTCGGCGCGACCGGCGCCCTCGTCCGCCGGCTCAACGCCGACATGCGCCCGGTCATCGCCCTGCTGGTGATCAACCTGGTCTTCACCTTCGGGTGGCACAACATCGCCTGGCAGGCCCACATCGGCGGTCTCGTCGCCGGCGCCGTCATCGGCTACGCCATGCTCCACGCCCCGCGCGAGCGGCGGACGCTCGTGCAGTACGGCACCTGTGCAGTGGTCCTCGTGGCCGTCGTCGGGCTGACCCTGTTGAGAACCCTGCAGCTCACCTGAGCGCCGCGTTGTCCACAACCGGTACCGGGTCCTGTGCACAGTGTGCGGGAACAAGTGTGCCCCCTGTCACTGAACCGTGTTTCCGCAGGTCAGGCAGGGGGCGAACAGGTTTTCGGTTGTTGGTACTTACGTCACACCGGTGTCAATGCCCGGCGAGTTATCCACAGATCTTCGTTTCTTTTCCCCACCGTGTGGACAAGGTCTGTGGATAACTCGGTGGATAGCCCTGGGGAGAGCTACTTCCACTGCGTGGAGACACCGAATCCGGCGGCGATGAAACCGAAGCCCACCACGATGTTCCAGTTGCCCAGCGCGTCGATGGGCAGCGACCCGTCGGTGACGTAGAAGACGACGATCCAGGCCAGACCGATGACGAACATGGCCAGCATGACCGGTGCGACCCAGCTGCGGCTGGTCAGCTTGATGGCGGCCGCCTGCTTCGCGGGCGGCGGCGTGTAGTCGGCCTTCTTGCGGATACGTGACTTCGGCACGAGGGTCTCTCCTGTCGATGCGCTGCGTGGCCGCGCAGGGAACGGTTCGGGCTCGGGGCGGCGTACAAGGGGACTCTGAGCGCTCCCCCGGGCGTCCGTTAGCGTAGTGCTTCCGCGGCGCCGAAGGAGATAAGGGTACGTTGAGCAATTCTGCCGACTCCCCCGGGACCGGATCCAGTCCTGCCCGCAGAAGCCGTTTCCGGCCGGTGCGGGTGCTCACGGCAGCCGTCTTCGCTCTCGCCGGGCTGATTTTCTTCACCAGCTTCGACACCGCCAAAGGCACCAATATCCGCACGGACGCCTCTTTGCTGAAGTTGTCCGATCTCATCCAGGAACGCAGCCACAAGAACGGCGAACTGGACGAGTCCAACGCGGCCCTGCGGAGCGACATCGAATCGCTCGCCGAGCGCGACGACGGAAGCACGAAGGCGGAGGACGACAAGCTCGCCGCGCTGGAGGAGAGGACGGGCACGCACGAGCTGAAGGGCGAGTCGATCTCGGTCACGCTCGACGACGCCCCGCCGGACGCCACCGCCAAGCTCCCCGGCTACCCCGAGCCGCAGCCCGACTACCTGGTGATCCACCAGCAGGACCTGCAGGCCGTGGTGAACGCGCTGTGGCAGGGCGGCGCCGAGGGCATCAAGGTGATGGACCAGCGGCTGATCTCCACCAGCGCGGTGCGGTGCGTCGGCAACACGCTGATCCTCCAGGGCCGCGTCTACTCGCCGCCGTACCGGATCCAGGCGGTCGGGAATCCGGAGCGGCTGAAGAAGGCGCTGGCCGAGTCGCCGGCGATCCAGAACTACATGGTGTACGTCAACGTGTACGGGCTCGGCTGGAAGGTCGAGGACGAGGGGACGGCGACCCTGCCGGGGTACTCGGGCGCCGTCGACCTGCACTACGCCCAGCCTGTGGAGTGACGCCGTTCCCGAGGGCTCCGCGCCGCTAGTCTGGTGCCGTACGGCGTGAGTCTGGTGCCGTGGTGCGACGGAAGGGACGGCATGTACGGCTGGATCTGGCGGCATCTGCCGGGGAACGCGTGGGTCAGGGCGCTGCTCTCGCTCGTGCTCGTGGTGGCCGTGGTCTACGTCCTCTTCCAGTACGTCTTCCCGTGGGCCGAACCGCTGCTTCCCTTCAACGATGTGACGGTGGACAACCAGTGAGCGCGCGCATCCTCGTCGTCGACAACTACGACAGCTTCGTCTTCAACCTGGTCCAGTACCTGTACCAGCTGGGCGCCGAGTGCGAGGTACTGCGCAACGACGAGGTGTCCACGACACACGCCCAGGACGGTTTCGACGGGGTGCTGCTGTCGCCGGGGCCCGGAGCGCCGGAGCAGGCGGGCGTGTGCGTCGAGATGGTGCGGCACTGCGCGGCGACCGGCGTGCCGGTCTTCGGCGTCTGCCTCGGCATGCAGTCGATGCAGGTGGCGTACGGCGGTGTGGTGGACCGGGCGCCCGAGCTGCTGCACGGGAAGACCTCGGCGGTGGAGCACGGGGGCAAGGGCGTCTTCGCGGGCCTCCCGACGCCGTTCACGGCGACGCGGTACCACTCGCTGGCCGCCGAGCCGGGGACCGTGCCGGCCGAGCTCGAGGTGACGGCCCGCACGCACGACGGAATCGTGATGGGGCTGCGGCACCGGGAACTGCCCGTCGAGGGCGTGCAGTTCCATCCGGAGTCGGTGCTCACCGAGCACGGGCACCGGATGCTGGCCAACTGGCTGGTGGAGTGCGGCGACCAGGGCGCGGTGGCGAGGTCGGCGGGGCTCGCCCCGGTGGTGGGCAGGGCCACGGCGTGACCGCGCTGCGCCCCGAGCGCGAGTCCGGCGCGGCCGGTGACCAGGGGGCCTCGTACGGGCACGCGTACGAGGGTTCCGGTGCGTTCGGAGGCGGCTCGTTCGGGGACGACGCGCACGGGAACGGCTGGTACGCGGGGCACGTCCCGGGCGAGGGGGCGCCCGAGGAGCCCCACGTGCCCGTCGCCGACGACGAGACGGTGGCGCTGCGGGTCCCGGACCCTCCTCCGGGACGCACGGAAGGCGTTCCTCCGCCCGAGGCGGCCGGACCACCCGGTGGGGGCCGCGCGGCCCGCAGGAAGGCCGCCAAGGGCCGTCACGGGCGCCGTGGAGCCGCTCAGCCCCCGTCGGAGGCCCAGGGGCCCGGGCACGCGCCGAAGGCGCCGCTGTCACGCGTGGAGGCCCGCCGCCAGGCCCGCGCGCGCAAACCGGGCCCGGCGGTGATCGCGAGCCGGGCGATCGGCGAGGTCTTCATCACGACCGGCGTGCTGATGCTGCTGTTCGTCACCTACCAGCTGTGGTGGACGAACGTGCGGGCGCACGCCCAGGCCGACAAGGCGGCGAGCAGCCTCCAGGACGACTGGGCGAGCGGCAAGCGGAACCCGGGGGCCTTCGAGCCGGGGCAGGGCTTCGCCATCCTGCACATCCCGAAGCTGGACGTGGTGGTGCCGATCGCCGAGGGCGTCAGCAGCAAGAAGGTGCTGGACCGCGGCATGGTGGGGCACTACGCCGAGGACCCGCTCAAGACGGCGATGCCGGACGCCAGGACCGGCAACTTCGGGCTCGCCGGGCACCGCAACACGCACGGTGAGCCGTTCCGCTACATCAACAAGCTTGAGGCGGGCGACCCCGTCGTCGTGGAGACGCAGGACGAGTACTACGTCTACAAGATGTCGTCGATCCTGCCGGTGACGCCACCGAGCAACACCAGCGTCCTCGACCCGGTGCCCAGGCAGTCGGGGTTCACCGGGCCCGGGCGCTACATCACGCTGACCACGTGCACCCCCGAGTTCACCAGCAAGTACCGGATGATCGTCTGGGGCAAGATGGTCGAGGAACGGCCGCGCAGCAAGGGCAAGCCGGATGCGCTCGTCAATTAAGGGCGGATGACCAGTGGCAGCGACCACCGACACGGATCACGAAGAGCACACCGACGCCTCCGGCCGGCCGCCGTCCGCGGCACGCCGCCGTCGCCGCCCGGGGCGGGCCGTCGCCCTGGTCGTCAGTGTCTGCGGTGAACTCCTCATCACGGCGGGCCTGGTGCTGGGCCTGTTCGTCGTCTACTCGCTGTGGTGGACGAACGTCGTCGCCGACCGCGCGGCCGGCAGACAGGCCGACGAGGTCCGTGACAACTGGGCGCAGGACCGGGTGGGCCGGAGCGGGCCGGGTGCGCTGGACACCAAGGCGGGCATCGGCTTCCTGCACGTGCCCGCGATGGGGAGCGGCGACGTCCTGGTGGAGAAGGGCACGTCGATGAAGGTCCTCAACGACGGCGTGGCGGGCTACTACACCGAACCGGTGAAGTCGGAGCTTCCGACGTCGGGCAAGGAGGGCAACTTCGCGCTGGCGGCCCACCGCGACGGGCACGGCGCCAAGTTCCACGACATCGACAAGATCGAGAAGGGTGACCCGATCGTCTTCGAGACGAAGGACACCTGGTACGTGTACAAGGTCTACGGCATCCTCCCGGAGACCTCGAAGTACAACGTGAAGGTGCTCGGGGCCGTCCCCAAGGAGTCCGGGAAGACCAAGGCGGGGCACTACATCACGCTGACGACCTGCACGCCGGTGTACACGAGCCGGTACCGGTACGTGGTGTGGGGCGAGCTGGTCCGCACGGAGAAGGTGGACGGCGAGCGGACCCCGCCGGCGGAACTGAGGTGAGTGCCGCCGCTTGACGCGGCCTCGCACACCGCGGAGCCCCGGCCCTCTGTCGAGGGCCGGGGCTCCGTCCGTTCAGTGGCGGTGGCGGTGGCGTCAGTCGCGGCCGAGGCCGCCGATGAAGCCGCCGCCGTCGTTGTTGCCGTTGCCGTTGCCGTTGTTGCCGCCGGCGGTCTGCAGCTGGACCGGCGTGGCGGCCGGGTCGTCCACCTCGGTGCCGGGCTGCGGGTTGAGGCCTATGACGATCGCGTTGTCGTCACCCGGGGAGCCGGGGACGACCTGGATGTTCGTGAAGCCGTTCTGCTGGAGGATCTGCCGGGCCTCGGCGAGGGTCTTGGTCCGGACCTCGGGCACCGCGGTCTTCTTCGGAGCCTTGGCGATCTTCACCGTGACCGTGCTGCCGCGGTCCACGTCGCTGCCCGGGCTGAAGCTCTGCTCGAAGATGGTGCCCTCGGGCTGAGCGGTGGACTCCTCCTCCGTCTGGGAGCCGAGGACGAGGCCCTTCTCCTTCAGACGCTGCTCGGCGTCCGCCGGGCTCAGGCCCAGCAGGCTCGGCACGGTCACCTGGGAGGTCTCCCGGGCGACGGTGAGCGTGACGGTCGAGCCCTTCTCGCGGGACTCGCCGCCCTCGGGGTTCTGGGAGAGCACCGTGTCCGGGGTGTCCGTCGACTCCTTGGACTCCTTCTCGACCTCGAAGCCCGCGTCCTTCAGGGCCTTCTCGGCGTCGGCGAAGGTCTGGCCCTCGACGTCCGGGACCTCGGCCTTGGGCGCGCCGGTCGAGACGACCAGGTTGACGGTCGAGTTCTTCTTGACCTCGGTGTCCGGCTTCTGGTCCTGCGAGCAGATGTGGCCCTTGGCCTGGTCCTCGCAGGGCTTCTCGCTGAACGCCAGCTCCAGGTCGGCGTTGGTCGCCTGGTTGCCGGCCTCCTGCTTGGTGAGGCCCACGAAGTTCGGCACCGGGACGTTGTCGTTGCCCACGCCCCCGCCCCCGATGGCGTACTTGCCGATCATGATGGCGCCGACGAGCACGAGGATGCCGGCCAGGACCAGGAGGATCGTGGAGGTGTGGGACTTCTTCTGCTGCCGGCGCCGGCCGGGGCGGTCGTCGTAGCCGTAGCCGCCGTCGTCGGCGTTCATCGGCGGCAGCATGGTCGTGGCGCCCGCGCCCGCGCCGGAGTCCGAGCGCAGGGCGGTGGTCTGCTGGTCGTCGGGGTAGCCGTAGCCCCCGGCCGCCATGACGCCCATCGCGGCGGTGGCGGCGACCGGCTGGCCGTCGAGGCAGGCCTCGATGTCGGCGCGCATCTCGTCCGCTGACTGGTAGCGGTAGTCGGGGTCCTTGACCAGGGCCTTCAGGACGATCGCGTCCATCTCGGGCGTGATCTCGGGGTCGAAGACGCTGGGTGCCTGCGGTTCCTCGCGGACGTGCTGGTAGGCGACCGCGACCGGGGAGTCGCCGACGAACGGCGGCCGGACCGTGAGGAGCTCGTAGAGCAGGCAGCCGGTGGAGTACAGGTCGGAACGCGCGTCGACCTGTTCGCCCTTGGCCTGCTCCGGGGAGAGGTACTGGGCGGTGCCGATGACGGCGGAGGTCTGGGTCATCGTCATGCCCGAGTCGCCCATGGCGCGGGCGATGCCGAAGTCCATGACCTTGACCTGGCCGTTGCGCGTCAGCATGACGTTGGCGGGCTTGATGTCGCGGTGGACGATGCCGGCGCGGTGCGAGTACTCCAGGGCCTGGAGGATGCCGATGGTCATCTCCAGCGTCCGCTCGGGCAGCAGCTTGCGGCCGGAGTGGAGGAGCTCACGGAGTGTGGACCCGTCGACGTACTCCATGACGATGTACGGGATCGACACGTTGTCGATGTAGTCCTCGCCCGTGTCGTAGACCGCGACGATCGCGGGATGGTTGAGCGAGGCGGCCGACTGGGCCTCCCGGCGGAACCGGGCCTGGAAGGACGGGTCTCGCGCGAGGTCCGCGCGGAGCGTCTTCACCGCCACGGTGCGGCCGAGCCGGGTGTCGTGCGCGAGGTATACCTCCGCCATGCCACCACGGCCGAGCACCTGGCCCAGCTCGTACCGGCCGCCGAGGCGACGCGGCTCTTCCATGGTTACCTACCAGCCCTCTCCGTCGGTCCCGACCGGCATGCTTGTACGGTCGGGGGCTGCCGTCCGGCCTACCGTACCCGGCTCGTTCTGTGTGACCTGGCCAAGCCCGGTACCCGATACAGGACCGGTATCGCAACGTGCGTCGATGTGAAGGGGACGTGAGCGGAGTCACGTCCCGTTCAGCGCTTGGTCACTTCTTGCTGTTGATGACGGCCTCCATCACGTTCTTCGCGATGGGGGCCGCGAGACCGCCGCCGGAGATGTCGTCGCGGCTGGCGTTCTCGTCCTCGATCACCACGGCCACGGCGACCGGCGAACCGCCGTCGGTCTTGGCGTACGAGATGAACCAGGCGTACGGGTTCTCGCTGTTCTCGACACCGTGCTGCGCGGTACCGGTCTTGCCGCCTACGGTGACGCCGTCGATCTGCGCGTTGGTTCCCGTGCCGTCCTTGACGACGGTCTCCATCATCGACTGCAGGATCTGGGCGTTCTCCGCGGACAGCGGCTTGCTCATCTCCTGCGGGTCCGTCTTCTCGATGGTGTCGAGGTTGGGCGCCTGGAGCTCGTCCACCATGTACGGCTTCATCAGGGTGCCGTTGTTGGCGATGGCCGAGGTGACCATGGCCATCTGCAGCGGGGTGGCGGCGGTGTTGAACTGGCCGATGGAGGAGAGCGCGACCTGCGAGTCGTTCATGTCCTCGGAGAAGACCGACGCGCTGGAGCGGACGGGGACGAACTGCTCCTCGGTGAAGCCGAACTTCTTGGCCGTCTCGAGCATCTTGTCGTTGCCGAGGTCGTAGCCGATCTTGCCGAAGACGGTGTTGCAGGAGACGCGCAGGGCCTCGCGGAGGGTGGCGTTCTCGCAGGGCAGGTCGCCCTCGTTGTTCAGCGGGGTGCTGGTTCCGGGCATGGTCCACGGCAGCGGCGAGTCGGTCTTCTCGTCGGCCGAGGTGTACTTGCCGTGCTCCAGCGCCGCCGCGGCGGTGACGACCTTGAAGGTCGAGCCGGGCGGGTAGACCTCGCGCAGGGCGCGGTTGAGCATCGGCTTGTCGGGGTTGTTCTTCTCGATGATCTTGTTCCAGGCCTTGCCGTCGGCGTCGCTGCCGCCGGCGATCGTCGAGGGGTCGTACGAGGGGTACGAGGCCAGGGCCAGGATCTTGCCGGTGGAGGGCTCGATGGCGGCGACGGCGCCCTTGGCGCCCTGCTTCTTCAGGCCCTCGTAGGCGGCCTTCTGCGCGGCGGTGTTGAGCGTGGTGACGACGTTGCCGCCCTCGCGCTTCTTGCCGGTGAGCATGTCGAGGGTGTTGCGGAAGAAGAGCCGGTCGTCGTTGCCGGTGAGGATGCCGTCGTCGATGTTCTCGAGCTGGGTGGCGCCGTAGGCCTGGGAGACGTAACCGGTGACGGGCGCCCACATGGCGCCGTCCTTGTAGGTGCGCTTGTACTTGAAGTCGCCCTCGGTGGTGGCGTGTCCGGTGATGGCCTTGCCGTCGACGATGATGTCGCCGCGCGGGGTGGCGTAGCGCTCGATGGCGACGCGGCGGTTGTCCTCGTCGTTCTTCAGTTCGTCGGCCTGGACGTACTGGAGCCAGTTGTCGCGGATGAGCAGGGTGAGGACCAGGAGTCCGCAGAAGATCGCGATGCGGCGCAGGGGCTTGTTCACGGTCGGACCACCTGGGTCATCTCGGCGTCGGGGTTGGCGGCGGGCGCGGGGGCGGGCCTGCGGGCGGTGTCGCTGATGCGCAGCAGGATGCCGATCAGCGCCCAGTTGGCGATGACGGACGAACCTCCGTAGGCCAGGAACGGCATCGTCATACCGGTGAGCGGGATGAGGCCCATCACACCGCCCGCCACGACGAACACCTGGAGCGCGAAGGCACCGGACAGGCCGATGGCGAGCAGCTTGCCGAACGGGTCGCGGGCGGCCAGGGCGGTGCGCACGCCGCGCTCCACGATGAGTGCGTAGAGCAGGAGCAGGGCCATCAGGCCGGCCAGGCCGAGCTCCTCGCCGAAGGTGGCGAGGATGAAGTCGGAGTTGGCGGCGAAGCGGATCAGCTCGGAGTGGCCCTGGCCCCAGCCGGTGCCGAGGGTGCCGCCGGAGCCGAAGGCCCACAGGGCCTGCATGGCCTGCTCGGAGTGGCCGACGCTGCCCGCGCGGGAGAGCGTGTACTCCTTCATCGGGTCGAGCCAGGCGTCGACGCGCTGCTGGATGTGCGGTTCGAAGGTGGCGACGCCGACGGCGCCGACGGCGGACATCAGCAGACCGAAGACGATCCAGCTGGTCCGCTCGGTGGCGACGTACAGCATGATCACGAACATGCCGAAGAACAGCAGCGAGGTGCCGAGGTCGGTCTCGAAGACGAGGATGAGGATCGAGACGATCCAGACGACCAGGATGGGGCCGAGGTCGCGGCCGCGCGGCAGGTAGAGGCCCATGAAGCGGCGGCTGGCCAGGGCGAGGGCGTCGCGCTTCACCATCAGGTAGCCGGCGAAGAAGATCGCCAGGACGATCTTGGCGAACTCACCGGGCTGGATGGAGAAGGAGCCGATCTGGATCCAGATCTTGGCGCCGTAGATGTTCTTGCCGAGGCCCGGGACCAGCGGGAGCAGCAGGAGGAACAGGGCGCCGACCATCGAGATGTAGGTGTAGCGCTGCAGGACGCGGTGGTCCTTGAGGAAGATCATCACGGCGACGAACAGGGCGATGCCCATCGCGGTGTACATCAGCTGGCGGGGTGCGGCGGTGCCGGCCTGCTTGATGTTCTGGAGCAGTTCGGACTGGTCCAGGCGCCAGATGGCGACCAGGCCGAGGCCGTTGAGCAGCGTGGCCAGCGGCAGCAGCAGGGGGTCCGCGTAGGGCGCGAACTTGCGCACGACCAGGTGACCGACGCCGGCCAGGAGGCCGAGGCCGAGGCCGTAGCTCAGCAGTCCGGCGGGTACCTCGTCGTTGATGGCCAGGCCCACGTTGGCGTAGGCGAAGACCGGGATGACGACGGCGAACACCAGCAGGGCCAGCTCGGTGTTGCGGCGGCTGGGCGCGCCGATGGCGCCGATCGTGGACGTGTGGTGCGTCGGCGAGTTGGAAGTACTGCTCATCGTGTGACGGGGCCTCTCACGGCTTGCCTACTGCTTACCGCACAGCGAGACGACCTTCTGCTCCTCCTCCGAGAGGCTGGGGCCGGGGCTGGTAGTGGGTGCGGTCGTGGACGGGGACGGTGACGATTCGGGCGTCTTGGACGGCGCCGACGCGCTGGGCGTCGGTGTGGCCTTGGACGTGAAGGAGGCGGGAGTGGTTCCCGTGGTGCCCCCGGCCTCGCCCTCGCCCGTCTTCGCGTTCTCGCTGTCCGCGGCCCGCCGTTCGGCCTGCTTCCGGCAGGCGGAGGCCTGGACCGACAGCTCTTCGATCTTCGCCCGGGCGTCGTTCAGGTCGCCTTCGGCGATGGTCGACTCGACGAGCTTCTGCTGGTAGGGCGGCAGGTACTTGAGTTCGATCTCGGGGTGGTCCTTCTGGACCTCGGAGAGCGAGACCCAGGCCAGGTCCTGGCTGATGCCCCGGTACAGGGCGACGTGGTCGTTGTTGATGCCGACGTAGTACTGGGTCTGCGTCCAGCGCCAGCCGCCGTAGAGGCCGCCGCCGACGACGGCGAGGGCGAGCACGGTGTAGAAGGACCGCTTGAGCCACTTGCGGTTCTTGCGGGGTTTGACGAAGTCGTCGTCGCCGTAGTCGTCGAAGCCGCCGGCCGGGATGTAGCCGGTGGTGTCGCCGCTGCCGGGCGGGCCGAACTCGCCCCCGCCGTGCCGGCCGCCGCCCTGGCGGCCGAGGCCGGCGGCCCGGCCGGCCGGGGTCTGCATGATGCCGTTGTCGCCGAACTGGGCCTGGTTCTCGGCGACGGCGCCGACGACGACGGGCGTGTCGGAGAGCTGGCCGGCGAGGGTGTCGCCGGTGTCGAGGTCCAGGACGTCGGCGACGATGACGGTGATGTTGTCGGGGCCGCCGCCGCGCAGCGCGAGCTGGATCAGCTCCTGCACCGTCTCCTGGGGGCCCTGGTAGCTGGCGAGGGTGTCCTCGAGCGTCTGGTGCGAGACGACGCCGGAGAGTCCGTCGGAGCAGATGAGGTACCGGTCGCCGGCCCGCACCTCGCGGATCGACAGGTCGGGCTCGACGTGGTCGCCGCTGCCGAGGGCCCGCATCAGCAGGGAGCGCTGCGGGTGGGTGCCGGCCTCCTCCTCGGTGATGCGTCCCTCGTCGACCAGGCGCTGCACCCAGGTGTGGTCCTGGGTGATCTGGGTGAGGACGCCGTCGCGCAGGAGGTAGGCGCGGGAGTCGCCGACGTGGACGAGGCCGAGGCGCTGGCCGGTCCAGAGCAGGGCGGTGAGGGTGGTGCCCATGCCCTCGAGGGCGGGGTCCTCCTCGACCATGTGCCGCAGCTGGTCGTTGGCGCGCTGCACGGCGGTGCCCAGGGAGGTCAGGATGTCCGAGCCGGGCACGTCGTCGTCGAGGGCGACGATGGTGGAGATCACCTCGGAGGAGGCGACCTCACCGGCGGCCTGGCCGCCCATGCCGTCGGCGATGGCGAGCAGGCGGGGGCCGGCGTAACCGGAGTCCTCGTTGCCCTCCCGGATCATGCCCTTGTGCGACCCGGCGGCGAAGCGCAGTGACAGACTCATGCGCACCTCGCCCGTCGGCTCCGGGTACAGCCGGTCGTGTCGAGCCACACTGCCCACCCTCCGGTCGGGAGCGCGCCGGGGCCGGGGGTGCCGGCCGCCGTTGCGTGCTCGCTCCGCTCGCGCTCAATCATTGGTGTAGCACTACTTCCGCAGCTCGATGACGGTCTTGCCGATGCGGATCGGCGCCCCCGGGCCGATGGGGGTGGGGGACGTCAGCCGGGACCGGTCCAGGTAGGTGCCGTTGGTGGAGCCCAGGTCCTCGACGATCCACTGGCCGTCGCGGTCCGGATAGATCCTGGCATGGCGGCTGGAGGCGTAGTCGTCGTCCAGCACGATCGTCGAGTCGTGTGCCCGGCCGAGCGTGATGGTCTGGCCCTGGAGGGCAACGGTGGTGCCGGTGAGGGTGCCCTCCGTCACCACGAGTTTGGTGGGAGCGTTGCGGCGGCCGCGGCCGCCGCTCGGCTGCTGGCGCTGCGGTGGAGGCGCCTGGCCCTGGCGCGCGGCCTGCTGCGGTCGTGCGGATTCGCGCCGCGATCCGCGCTGGGTGACCCGCGTACCGAACAGGTCGCTGCGGATGACCTGCACGGCCACGATCACGAACAGCCACAGTACGGCCAGGAAACCCAGCCGCATGACCGTGAGGGTCAGCTCTGACATTGCCCCCGGATCACCCTTCGGCTTGCCTATAGATAACGGTGGTGCTGCCCACGACGATCCGCGAGCCGTCGCGGAGCGTAGCGCGGGTGGTGTGCTGCCCGTCCACCACGATGCCGTTGGTGGACCCGAGATCCTGGATCGTCGAGGGCGTTCCGGTCCGGATCTCGCAGTGCCGGCGGGAGACGCCGGGGTCGTCGATCCGCACGTCGGCCTCGGTGCTGCGTCCGAGCACGAGGGTCGCGCGGGAGATCTGATGGCGGTTGCCGTTGATCTCGATCCAGTGGCGGGTGCGGGTGCCCGGCGCGGGTGCGGCCGGGGGGTGCTGGCCGCCCGCGGGCTGCGGGTAGCCGTAGCCGCCGGGGCGTCCGCCGGGAGGCGGAGCGGCCGGCATGGGCGGGGCGCCGGCGGGAGCGGCGGGCGGGTAGCCGTAGCCACCGCCCGGGGCGCCGGGGCGTCCGGAGGGAGCGGGGGGCGCGGCGGGTCCCGCGGGGCCCGGGCCTCCCTGCTGGCTGCTGGAGGAGGCGAGCGTACGGCTGCGGACCCGGTACAGGCCGGTGTCGAGGTCATCCGCCTTCTCCAGGTGGACCTTGATCGGTCCCATGAAGGTGTAGCGCTGCTGCTTGGCGTAGTCGCGCACCATCCCGGCGAGCTCGTCGCCGAGCTGGCCGGAGTAGGGGCTGAGGCGCTCGAAGTCGGGCGTGCTCAGCTCCACGATGAAGTCATTGGGCACGACCGTGCGGTCGCGGTTCCAGATGGTCGCGTTGTTGTCGCATTCGCGCTGGAGCGCTCCCGCGATCTCCACGGGCTGCACCTCGGACTTGAACACCTTCGCGAAGGTGCCGTTGACCAGACCTTCGAGACGCTGCTCGAACTTCTTCAGGACTCCCATGGGGCACCTCCTCCGTCGCTGCCGTCCTGTCCACTGCCCTGCGTACTGCTCGTCGTGCCGCGTGTCCGCGCACTGTCCACCTGGTACTGCTTACTGATCGTATCCACGCGCCGGTCGATCGGCTGGTTCCCCCTGTCGGCCCCGTCGACGGGTGTCGACGCCCTTCGGAGTTCCCGCTGTGGCACCTCTTCGAACTCCCCCGGCCTTGCGAAGCGTGCTCCCGCAGGTACTCATGCCCAGGATCGTAGAGGCGGCCGTGGACCAGTGTCCCGCACCTGACCGCGGACCCCTACCGGCTCCTGGGGAGACGGCGGGGACCGGTACGAGGTTGATACGTGAACGGACACGGGCCGGTACGAGTGCCCGGCCGCTCCCTGGAGGGTCCGTTCGCTCGCGAACAAGGGATGTGAATCGGCCCCGTACAGCGTGCTAATGTTCTGGGTGTCGGAAGGCGCCGGGCCGAAAGGAACGGGGCCGGAGGACACACCCAATGCGCGGGTGGCGGAATAGGCAGACGCGCTGGATTCAGGTTCCAGTGCCCGCAAGGGCGTGGGGGTTCAACTCCCCCCTCGCGCACCAGACGGAAGCCCCCCAGGTCTCGGACCTGGGGGGCTTCCGCGTTGTCGGGCGCGGCGCGCTGTGAGGAAGGTCTCACGCGGGTGGGATCACGCCCGGCCCCACAGGGCGGGGACGTTGGGCGGCTCCCAGCCGGTCATCGACGTGTGGGCCTGGAGGCAGCGGTAGGCGCCGGAGCCGTACGTCACGCGGTCGCCGGCGCGGTAGGCGCGGCCGGGGGCCCAGGTGCCGCCGGGCGGGTCGGTGGGCGGGTCGGTGGGGGTGCCCGGGCCGGGACCGCCGTCCACGTTCAGCACGAAGTCGAAGGTGGCCTCCTTGCCGCCGCCCGCGTCGCGGACGTTCATCAGCAGCGCCGGGTCGAAGATCGTGTCGGTGTTGTTGCGCGGTTCGCCGGGGAAGTACAGCTGGGTGGTCAGCACGGGTTCACCGGGGGCCTGGGCCTTGACGTGGATGTGCCGGGTACGGCCCGGGTAGAGGCCGGGCACGATCGTGCGCAGGGTGAAGGCGCCGGTGGAGTCGGTGAACTGGTGGCCGCGCAGTGTGTATCCGGCCATGTCGTAGGCGCCCGCCTGGTCGGCCTGCCAGAAGTCGAGCAGGACGCCGGACAGGGGGACGCAGTTGCGGCCGAAGACGTAGCCGCGGACGGTCAGCCGGGTGCCGGCGGTGCCCACGGTGGTCAGGTCGGTGCGCAGCGGGGAGCTCGGCTTGAAGTAGGGGCCCTCGATCTGGTCGGGCGTGGGGTCGTCGCCGTCGTCGCAGAAGGGTGTCGGTGCCAGGGTCGTGCCCGGGGTGCGCGCGGAGTCCCGGGCGAGGGCGACGGCGCCGCCGGCCAGCAGCGGCACGGCGGCGCCGGCGGCGACGGCCGCCCTGAGCAGGGTCTTGCGGCTGATGCCCGGCTCGGTGCCGGCTTCGTCGGGGGTGGGTGTCATGGCGGGCTCCTCGGTCTCCTCGGTGGGGGGCAGCCCCTGGGGAAGGCGATGGGCGGACGTGCACGACGCGGAGCGCGTCCCCCGGGGTGCGGGGCGGGCAGGGTGCTCCGGGGGACGCGTTCCAGTGGTTGATCGCCGAAACCGTACGGCGCTCCGGCGGGCTGCGGGGACCTCCCGTTCCGCCCCCTGCCCGGCGTTATGGGGAGGGGGGCGCGGCGGCCGTGTACGGGCGGTGCGGGCGGCTGTACGGTCGGGGCGCGCCCCCCGGCGGCGGGTGTGCCCGGTGAGTGCGGGCGGCCGGCGGCGGGCGCACGGGTGGCGGGGCGCGCGGGGCGGGTACGCCGTGGTGCGCCGGGCCGCGCGCGGGTCGGGTACGGGAGTCGGGGAGGACGGTCGGATGGCCGAGGCGATGGCGGGGAAGCACACCGGGGAGGCCGCGGGCGCGGCCGGTGCGACGGACGACGGGGCGGCGGCGGCCCGGGTGCCGGGTGTGCCGGGGTTCGCGCGGTGGCCCGCGGACGGCTCTCCCAAGGCGGAGGGCAAGGCGCTGCGCGGGCGCGTGCCGCGGTCCGCGCACGCCGCCTTCGACCCGGACGGGGCCCGGCCGGACGCTGTGAGCGCGGTCGAGGAGTCCCACCGGGGCCGCATCCCGGGGCTCACCCCGATACGGACCGGGCGGATGGCGGCCACGCCGTTCGCCTTCCTGCGCGGCTCGGCGGGCCTGATGGCGTACGACCTGGCGCGCACGCCCGTGACGGGCATCGGCGCCCAGATCTGCGGCGACGCGCACGCGGGCAACTTCGGTCTGTACGGCGACGCCCGCGGTGGCCTGGTGATCGACCTGAACGACTTCGACGAGACGGTCCACGGCCCCTGGGAGTGGGACCTCAAGCGGCTCGCCGCCTCCCTGGTGCTCGCGGGCCGGGAGGCCGGGGCCGACGAGGACACGTGCCGGGAGGCGGCCCACGACGCGGCCGGCGCCTACCGGCGCACCATGCGGCTGCTGGCCCGGCTGCCCGCGCTGGACGCCTGGAACGCCATCGCCGACGAGGAGCTCGTCTCCCACACCGACGCCCACGATCTGCTCGGCACGCTGGAGCGGGTGAGCGAGAAGGCACGGGCCAACACCAGCGGCCGTTTCGCGGCCAGGTCGACCGAGGCCACCGAGGACGGCGGACGCCGCTTCGTCGACGCGGCACCGGTGCTGCGCCGGGTGCCGGACCGGGAGGCGGCGGCGGTCGCGGCCTCCCTGGAGCCCTACCTCGCCACGCTGTCCGAGGACCGGCTGCCGCTGCTCGCCCGGTACGCCGTGCACGACGTCGCCTTCCGCGTCGTCGGCACGGGCAGCGTGGGCACGCGGTCGTACGTCGTGCTGCTGCTGGACCACCGGGGCGAGCCGCTCGTGCTCCAGGTGAAGGAGGCCCGGCCCTCGGTGCTGGAGCCCCATCTGGCGGCCGTCGGTTTCGACGTCCCCGAGGTCGCGCACGAGGGTCGCCGCGTGGTGCTGGGACAGAAGCGCATGCAGGTGGTCAGCGACATCCTGCTGGGCTGGACCACGGTCGACGGGCGGCCCTTCCAGGTGCGGCAGTTCCGCAACCGCAAGGGCAGCGTCGATCCCGCCGCCCTGGCCGCCGACCAGCTCGACGACTACGGCCGCATGACCGGCGCCCTGCTGGCCCGCGCCCACGCGCACAGCGCCGACCCGCGCCTGGTCGCCGGCTACTGCGGCAAGAACGAGGAGCTGGACGAGGCGGTGGCCGCCTTCGCCCTGGCCTACGCCGACCGCACCGAGGCGGACCACGCCGAGCTGCTCGCCGCGGTGCGGGCGGGCCGGATCGCCGCGGAGACCGGCGTGTGACGCCTCGGTCCGCCGCCGCGGGCGGGGACTGCGGGCACGCCGGTGGTGGCGGGCGGTGCGTGGCCTAGGCTGGTCGGGTGACGACCCCGGAAGCTGAGCCCGAGCAGGGCGGTGCCCCACGGCCCGAGGAGCGGCTGGAGCGGGCCGTACGGGCCGCCGAGCAGGCGCTCATCGAGTACGAGATCGCCCTGGAGACCTTCCGCGTGGAGGTCGAGAACTTCTCGCGGCTGCACGAACAGCGGCTCGGCCCGGTGTACGCGCGGCTCGAGGAGCTGGAGGCGCAGATCCTGGAGGCCAGGGCGGCCCGCAGCGGCGACGCCGAGGACCGGCGCCGGGCCGACGAGGCGCGGGCCCGGCTGATGCCGATCCCCGGGGTCGAGGAGCTGCTGCACGGCTGGATGGACGGGGACGGCCTGTTCCCGGAGGCCACGGCGATGCTCACCGGCCAGGCGGTGCGTCCGCCGAAGCGGGTCCGGCCGGGCGAGGAGGCCCGCAGGCTCTATCGCGAGCTGGCCCGCAAGGCCCATCCCGATCTGGCACAGGAGGACGCCGAGCGGGCCCGGCGCGAGGAGTTCATCACCCGGGTCAACGCCGCCTACGCCCGGGGCGACGAGGCCGAGCTGCGGGCGCTGGCCGAGGAGTGGGCCGCGGGCCCGGTGCCCGAGCGGCGGCCGAGCCGCGGCGAGGAGCTGTACGTGCGCCTCGAGTGGCTCGACCGGCGCAAGGAGCTGCTCACCGTGCTCGCCAAGGAGCTGGAGGAGAGCGCGATCGGCGCCATGCTCAGGCTGGCCCCGGACGACCCCGACCGCCTGCTGGAGGAGATCGCCGAGAAGCTGGCGGCCCAGGTGGGCGAGCGGGAGGCCGAGCTGGCGGGGCTGCTGGGGCAGTAGTCCCGGGCCGCTCCCGCCGGCCGCCGGGGCGCCGCGGCGTGGTGCGGTGGGGGACGACGACCCGTGCCGGCCGTCGCCGCGGCCCGCCGCCTCCGCGCGGCGCGGGCCCCGCGGGCCGGCCGGGCGGGGCGTCGTGTCGGGTAGCGTCGGGGACATGAGTTTTGGAGCTGGTGTGCCCACGGTCGAGGTCACGGACCTCAAGGACGGCGACTTCCTGCTGGACGTCCGTGAGGACGACGAGTGGCAGGCGGGTCACGCCGCCGGGGCCCTGCACATTCCCATCAGCGAGTTCGTCGCCCGCTACGGCGAGCTGACCGAGGCGGCGCCCGGGGACGGCCGGGTCCACGTGATCTGCCGTTCCGGCGGCCGCTCGGCCCAGGTCACCATGTACCTGGTCCAGCAGGGCATCGACGCCGTGAACGTCGACGGCGGCATGCAGGTGTGGGCCGCCGCCGGCCGGCCCGTCGTGGACGGGAAGGGCGAGCCGGGGCACGTCCTCTAGCGGTCCGGCACGGGGCGACGGCCCACGGCGCGGTGTGGTGACGGCCACTGCGCCGCCGGGCCGCCGGGGGCTGTGCCGGGGGGCCGTCCTGAGTACCGTTCCCGTTCGGGCGCCGTGCAGCCTGCGCACCGGTGGTGTCACGCGGCGCCCCCGCGGCAGGGCGGGCGGAGAGACGGACCGGGGAACGGGGCGGAATGGACGCGCACGACACAGGCTCGGACGCCCGGCGGGAGCCGGACGGGCCGGACCGGTCCGCCGGCCCGTCCGCCCCGGGTGCCGGGCCGTCCGACGGGCCTCCCCGTACGGGGGTCGCCGCGCTCTCCCCGCGCTACCAGGCAGGTGCCGTGCTCGCGCTCGCCGTCGTCGCGGCCGCCGTCTGCGCCCACATCGGACTGACGTTCCTGCACGTCGCCCCGGCGAACACCCTGTCCACGAAGCACGGCTCCGTGGTCGACGCGTGGATCTACCCGGAGTTCGAGCAGAACTGGAAGCTCTTCGCGCCCAACCCGCTCCAGCAGAACATCTCCGTCCAGGTCCGCGCCGAGGTGGCCACGGCGGACGGCGGGATACGGACCACCGGGTGGTACGACCTGTCCGCGGAGGACGGCCGGGCCATCGACGGCAATCCGCTGCCGAGCCACACCCAGCAGAACGAGCTGCGCCGGGCCTTCGACTTCTACGTCGCCACCCACGACTCCGACAACCGCCCGGTGGGCCTGCGGGGCACCCTGTCCGAGTCCTACCTGCGCCGTGTCGCGGTGCTGCGCCTCGACCGGAACGACGCCGCCGGACCGGGCGGCGCCGTCCGGCGCGTTCAGTACCGCTCCCGGACGACCGACGTGCCGCCGCCCGACTGGAGCGGTGAGAAGGTCTCCGACCGGCCGGTGTACCGGGAGCTGCCCTGGTGGCGGGTGCCCGCCGGCGAGGCGGAAGGCGGCCTCGCGTGAACGGCCTCGTCCTGGCGGTCTCGCGCGGCATCGCCCGCGTCACCGGGTCCGCGCTCGGCCCGTACCAGACCGCCGTGATCCGCATCGGGTTCAGTGCGACCTGGCTGCTGTTCCTGCTGCGCGAGTTCCCCCACCGCCACGAGCTGTACGGCCCCGACGGGCCCTGGAGCCACGGGCTCGCCGAGCAGCTGATCTCCGACAACGGCGCGTTCACGGCGCTGATGTGGTGGGACGGCGCGGGCTGGTTCGAGGCCGTCTACGCGCTGTCCCTCCTGAGCAGCGTGCTGTTGCTGCTGGGGTGGCGGACGAGGACCGTGTCGGTGCTCTTCATGGTCGGCGTGCTGTCGCTGCAGAACCGCAGCATCTTCATGGGGGACGGCGGCGACAACGTCCTGCACCTGATGAGCATCTACCTGGTCCTCACCCGCTGCGGCCAGGTGTGGTCGCTGGACGCGCGCCGGGCGCGGCGCGCGGCCGGGGCACGCGCGCGCGGTGAGCGCGTCGCCGACCGGACCGGGCCCGCTCTGTGGGCGGCGTTCGGGTTCTCACTGCTCGTGGTGACGCTGGCGGGCCGGCTCGACGGCGACCCGTTCGTCCCGGCGCTGCTGTGGACGGTGTGGTCGGCGCAGGGCCTGTGGTGGGCCGTGGGGCGGTGGGCCAGGAGCGGCGAGCCGCGGATCCTGCTCGACGTAGTCGCCGACATCGTGCACAACGGGGCCCTGCTGGTGATCATGGCGGAGGCCTGCTTGATCTACGCGACCGCCGGCTGGTACAAGATCCAGGGCTCGCGCTGGCAGGACGGCACCGCCGTCCACTACCCCCTTCACCTCGACTACTTCTCGCCCTGGCCCGGCCTGTCCGAAGCGCTGGCGGCCAACGGCACGATGGTCATGCTCATCACGTACGGCACGGTGGCGGTGCAGGTCGCCTTCCCGTTCACGCTGTTCAACCGGCGGGTCAAGAACGTGCTGCTGTTCGCCATGATCACCGAGCACGCGGTGATCGCCGTGGTGCTCGGGCTGCCGTTCTTCTCGCTGGCGATGATCGCCGCCGACGCGGTGTTCCTGCCGACCTCGTTCCTGCGCCGGCTGGGCGGCTGGGCGGCACGCGCCCGGGACCGCCTGGTGCGGCGCGGGGACGGCCGGGGGACGGTGCCGCCGCCCCGTGCCGGCCGGGAGGACGCCGAGCAGGCGCACGTAGGCTTCACGGCATGACCGACCCCGGCCCCGGGCCCCGCCCCGACGCCCTGACCGTCTGGCGCGGGCACGCCGATACGTGCGTGCTGCTCGACGGGTTCCACGCCCTCAAGCACGCGCTGCGCTTCGGGGCCGACGTCCCGGTGGCCGTCACCAGCGACCGCGCGGGCGCCCTCGGCCTCGCCGGCGAGCTGGCGCCGGACGTCCGGGACGTGCTGGACGGGCTGCTGAGCGAGGTGCCGCACGCGGCGTACACGTCCCTCGTCCCGCGTCCGCACCCCACCGCGGTGGCCGCCCTGGCCGTGCGGCCCTCGCGCGAGGCCGGGCTGCGGACGCTGGCGCACACGCCCCGCACCAGCCCCGTCGTGGTCCTCGACCAGCCGCGCAACCTCGGCAACGCGGGCGCGGTGATCCGGCTGGCCGCCGGCTTCGGGGCGACCGGCGTGGTCACCACGGGTCCGCTCGACCCGTGGCACCCCACGGTGGTGCGCGGCGGCGCGGGGCTGCACTTCGCGACCACCGTGGAGCGGCTGGACGTGGCGCTGCTGCCGCCCGGGCCGGTCTTCGCGCTGGACCCGGAGGGCGAGGACATCCGCGGGCTGGAGCTGCCCGACGACGCGCTGCTCGCCTTCGGGTCCGAGCGCAGCGGGCTGTCGGGGGAGCTGCGCGCGCGGGCCGACCACCTGGTGGCGCTGCCGATGCGCCCCCAGGTCTCCAGCTACAACCTCGCGACCAGCGTGGCCATGACGCTGTACCACTGGAGCGCCGGCGGGGGCGCGCCGCGGATGTCCTAGGCCGGGCGCCGGACCTCCACCACCCGGAAGCGGTTGGCGACGAACGCGCCGTCGCACAGGGCCGCGTTGGCCGCCGGGTTGCCGCCGGAGCCGTGGAAGTCGGAGAAGGCGGCCGTCTGGTTGACGTACACCCCGCCGGTGAGGTTGAGGGACAGCTGGGCCGCCTCCTCCAGGCAGACCTCCTGCACGGCCTGCTCGACCTCCGGGTCGGTCGTGTAGGCGCCGACGGTCATCGCGCCCTTCTCCCGGACGCTGTGGCGCAGCAGGTCCACGGCGTGCGTGGCGGAGTCGACGGCGACGGCGAAGGAGACGGGGCCGAAGCACTCGCTGGTGTAGGCGGCCTCGTCGTCGGGCTTGGCGCCGTCCAGCTTGACGATCACCGGGGTGCGCACGACCGCGTCCGGGAAGTCCGGGTTGGTCACCTCGCGGGAGGCGAGGGCGACCTCGCCGAGGCCGGCGGCGGCCTCCAGGCGGGCCCTGACGTCCGGGTTGACGATCGCGCCGAGCAGGGCGTTCGCCCGGGCATCGTCGCCGAGGAGGCCGTCGACGGCGCGCGCCAGGTCGGCGGTGACCTCGTCGTAGGACTTGTCGCCCTGGTCGGTGCGGATGCCGTCGCGGGGGATCAGCAGGTTCTGCGGGGTGGTGCACATCTGGCCGCTGTAGAGGGACAGCGAGAAGGCCAGGTTGGAGAGCATCCCCCGGTAGTCGTCGGTCGACTCGACGATCACCGTGTTGACGCCGGCCTTCTCGGTGAAGACCTGGGCCTGGCGGGCGTTGGCCTCCAGCCAGTCGCCGAAGGAGGTCGAGCCGGTGTAGTCGATGATCCGGATCTCGGGGCGGGTCGCCAGCGTCTTGGCGATGCCCTCGCCGGGGCGCTCGGCGGCCAGCGCGACCAGGTTGGGGTCGAAGCCGGCCTCGGTGAGGACGTCGCGGGCGACCTGGACGGTGAGGGCGAGCGGCAGCACCGCGCGCGGGTGGGGCTTGACCAGGACCGCGTTGCCGGTGGCGAGGGAGGCGAACAGGCCCGGGTAGCCGTTCCAGGTCGGGAAGGTGTTGCAGCCGATGACCAGGCCGATGCCGCGCGGGACCGGCGTGAACTGCTTGGTCAGCGCCAGCGGGTCGCGCTTGCCCTGCGGCTTGGTCCACTCCGCCGTGTCGGGGGTGCGGACCTGCTCCACGTACGCGTAGGCCACCGCCTCCAGGCCGCGGTCCTGTGCGTGCGGGCCGCCCGCCTGGAAGGCCATCATGAAAGCCTGTCCCGAGGTGTGCATGACCGCCTGGGCGAACTCCATCGTCCGGTCGGCGATGCGGGCGAGGATCTCCAGGCAGACCGTCGCGCGCAGCTCCGCGCCCGCGTCGCGCCACGCCTTCTGGCCGGCCTTCATGGCGGGCAGCAGCACGTCGAGGTCCGCGTGCGGGTACTCCACGCCGAGCTCGATGCCGTACGGGGAGACCTCGCCGCCGACCCAGTCGTCGGTGCCGGGCTGGCCGAGGTCGAGGCGGGTGCCGAGCAGGGCGTCGAAGGCGGCCTTGCCCGCGGCCATGTCCAGGCTGCCGTTCTCCCCGTAGGCCTTGGGGTGCTCGGGGTGCGGGGACCAGTACGCGCGGGTGCGGATCGTCTCCAGCGCCTGGTCCAGTGTCGGCCGGTGCCGGTCGATCAGCTGGTGCGCGGTGAGTTCGGCGGCCATGCGGGACCAACTCCTCGTCTCACGAGCTCTCCGTCGAGTCGTGACCTGGGGGGAAACCTGGGCAGAAACAGGCGGACACGGCTAGAGTAACCGAACGATCGGTCGGGACAAGGGGGACCGGCGCATCTGTGGAAAACCCGGTGCGGGAGGATCGCGCACATGACAGCACTCGACCTCAGCAGCCCCGTGGCCGTCGTCGGCACCGGCACCATGGGCCAGGGCATCGCCCAGGTGGCGCTGGTCGCGGGCCACCCCGTACGGCTGTACGACGCGGCTCCCGGGCGGGCCCGCGAGGTGGCCGACGCGATCGTCGCCCGGCTCGACCGACTCGTCGAGAAGGAGCGCCTCACCGCCGCCGACCGCGACGCGGCCCGCGCCCGGCTGACGCCCGCCGGGACCCTCGGCGAGCTCGCCGACTGCGCCCTGGTCGCCGAGGCGGTCCTGGAGCGGCTGGACGTCAAGCAGGAGCTGTTCCGCGCGCTGGAGGACGTCGTCGCCGACGACTGCCTGCTCGCCACCAACACCTCCTCCCTCTCCGTCACCGCCATCGGCGGCGCGCTGCGCGTCCCCGGCCGCCTCGTCGGACTGCACTTCTTCAACCCGGCGCCGCTCCTGCCGCTGGTGGAGGTCGTCTCCGGGTCCGCCACCGACGTCACGTCGGCCACGCGCGCGTACGAGACGGCGCGCGCCTGGGGCAAGACCCCGGTGGCCTGCGCGGACACCCCCGGCTTCATCGTCAACCGCATCGCCCGGCCCTTCTACGCCGAGGCCTTCGCGGTCCACGAGGACCAGGGCGCCGACCCGGCCACCATCGACGCCGTGCTGCGCGAGTCGGGCGGTTTCCGGATGGGCGCCTTCGAGCTGACCGACCTCATCGGGCAGGACGTCAACGAGTCCGTCACGCACTCCGTGTGGCAGGCGTTCTTCCAGGACGTGCGTTTCACGCCGTCGCTCGCCCAGCGCCGCCTGGTCGAGTCCGGCCGCCTCGGCCGCAAGAGCGGGCAGGGCTGGTACGACTACCGGGACGGGGCGGAGCGGCCCGAGCCGCACACCGCCGAGCCGGCCGAGCCGCCCGCGTACGTCGTGGTCGAGGGCGACCTGGCGCCGGCCGCCGAGCTGGTCGCGATGATCGGCGAGGCGGGCATCGAGGTCCGCCGGGAGGACGAGGACAACGGCACGCGGCTCGTCCTGCCCAGCGGCGGCCAGCTCGTGCTTGCCGACGGCCAGACGTCGGTGGAGTTCCGGGACGTCGTCTACTTCGACCTCGCCCTGGACTACCGCAGGGCCTCCCGCATCGCCCTGTCCGCCGCGCAGAGCACCTCCCCGCACACCCTCGCCCAGGCCACCGGCCTGTTCCAGGCGCTCGGCAAGAAGGTCAGCGTCATCGGGGACGTCCCCGGCATGATCGTCGCCCGCACGGTGGCGCGGATCGTCGACCTGGCGATCGAGGCGGTCGCCAAGGGGGTGGCCACCGAGGAGGACGTCGACACCGCGATGCGGCTCGGCGTCAACTACCCGCTGGGCCCGCTGGAATGGAGCCGTCGTCTGGGCGGCGACTGGGCCCGCGCGGTCCTCGACAATCTGCACGAGTGCGCGCCCACGGGCCGCTACGCTCCCTCCCTGGCGCTCTACCGCCACGCGTACGCCGCCGGCAAGCAGGAGGGCAGTTCCTCATGACCACCGCCAGGCGCGACACGTACACGCCCGAGACGCTGCTGTCCGTCGCCGTGCAGGTCTTCATCGAGCGCGGCTACGACGGCACCTCCATGGAGCACCTCTCCAAGGCGGCGGGCATCTCCAAGTCCTCGATCTACCACCACGTCACGGGCAAGGAGGAACTCCTGCGCCGGGCCGTGAGCCGGGCCCTGGACGAGCTGTTCGGCATCCTCGACGAGGAGCACGCGCGCGAGGGGACCGCCGCGGAACGGCTGGAGTACGTCGTGCGGCGCATGGTCGAGGTGCTCATGGCCGAACTGCCGTACGTGACGCTGCTGCTGAGGGTGCGCGGCAACACCGGCACCGAGCGCTGGGCGCTGGAGCGGCGGCGCGAGTTCGACCACCGGGTCGCCGAGCTGCTCAGGGCGGCGGCGGCCGAGGGCGAGGTGCGCGCGGACGTGGAGGTGCGGCTCGCGACGCGGCTGGTCTTCGGCATGATCAACTCGATCGTCGAGTGGTACCGCCCGGAGGGTCCCGACGGCCGTGGCGGCTCGGGCGAGCGCGAAGTGGTGGACGCGGTGGCGCGGTTGGTGTTCGCGGGGCTGCGCGGGACCTCCTGAGCCGGCCCGGCGCGGGCTCCGTGCCGCCGGGGATCAGCCGTGCGGCTCCAGGTCCTCCGTCTCGAACACCAGCAGCGTGCGGGTGCTGAGCACCTCCGGGATGGCCTGGAGGCGGGTGAGGACCAGCTCCCGCAGCGCCCGGTTGTCGGGCGTGTGCACCAGGAGCAGGACGTCGAAGTCGCCGCCCAGCAGGGCGATGTGGGAGGCCCCGGGGAGCTGTCTGAGCTGGGCGCGGACCGTGCGCCAGGAGTTCTGGACGATCTTCAGCGTGATGTACGCCGAGGTGCCGTGCCCCGCGCGTTCGTGGTCGACGCGGGCGCCGAAGCCGCGTATGACGCCGTCCTCGACGAGCCGGTTGATGCGCGCGTAGGCGTTCGCCCGCGAGACGTGCACCCGCTCGGCGACCGACCGGATCGAGGCGCGGCCGTCCGCCTGGAGCATGCGCAGGATGTCCTGGTCGATCGCGTCCAGCGGGCGCGGGGGCGGCGGGGCGCCGGCGTCGTCCGGGCCGCCGGCCTCCCCCGGGCGTTCGGCCATTTGTTCAGATGCCATGCGCCCCCGCCTTCCTACCATGGACGTACTGCGTACATCTCAGGCTGTGGAGAACCGTTTGTCCACAGCCTGGGGGTGCCTGTAGCCAAAATGTGCCGACGACCGAACAATCGGTAGGTGAGGCCCGTCACACCCGTGGCGAGCCAGAAGCCGCTCCCACGAGGAGGTGCCGTCATGACGGTCATGGAGCAGCGGGGCGCGTACCGGCCCACACCGCCGCCCGCCTGGCAGCCCCGTACCGACCCCGCGCCGCTGCTGCCCGACGCGGAGCCGTACCGCGTCCTCGGCACGAAGGCCGCCGAGCAGCTGGACCCCGAGCTGCTGCGCACGCTGTACGCCCGCCTGGTGAGCGGCCGGCGGTACAACGTGCAGGCCACGGCCCTGACCAAGCAGGGCAGGCTCGCGGTCTACCCGTCCAGCACCGGTCAGGAGGCGTGCGAGGTGGCCGCCGCGCTGGTGCTCGAGGAGCGCGACTGGCTCTTCCCGAGCTACCGCGACACGCTCGCCGTCGTCGCCCGCGGAGTCGACCCCGTCGAGGCCCTCACCCTGCTGCGCGGTGACTGGCACACCGGCTACGACCCCTACGAGCACCGGGTCGCCCCGCTGTCCACCCCGCTCGCCACCCAGCTGCCGCACGCCGTCGGCCTCGCGCACGCCGCCCGCCTCAAGGGCGACGACGTGGTCGCGCTGGCCATGGTCGGCGACGGCGGCACCAGCGAGGGCGACTTCCACGAGGCGCTCAACTTCGCCGCCGTCTGGCAGGCACCGGTCGTCTTCTTCGTGCAGAACAACGGCTTCGCGATCTCCGTCCCGCTCGCCAAGCAGACCGCCGCCCCGTCGCTGGCCCACAAGGCCGTCGGCTACGGGATGCCGGGCCGCCTGGTCGACGGCAACGACGCGGCCGCCGTCCACGAGGTCCTGTCCGACGCCGTGCGCCGCGCGCGCGAGGGCGGCGGCCCGACGCTGGTGGAGGCGGTGACGTACCGCGTGGACGCGCACACCAACGCCGACGACGCGACGCGCTACCGGGGCGACGACGAGGTCGAGACCTGGCGCCGGCACGATCCCGTCGAGCTGCTGGAGCGCGAGCTGACCTCGAGCGGCCTGCTCGACGAGGACGGCATCCGCGCCGTCCGCGAGGACGCCGAGACCATGGCCGCCGACCTGCGCGCGCGCATGAACCAGGACGCGGAGCTCGACCCGATGGACCTCTTCGCGCACGTGTACGCCGAGCCCACCCCCCAGCTGCGCGAGCAGCGG
Organism: Streptomyces sp. NPDC127100; assembly: GCF_042724095.1. NCBI lineage: Bacteria > Bacillati > Actinomycetota > Actinomycetes > Kitasatosporales > Streptomycetaceae > Streptomyces > Streptomyces sp. NPDC127100. Next base: position 360,783 of record NZ_JBHXFL010000001.1, on the reverse strand, counting down.
GACCTGCTGCGGGCGGAGCTCGCGGCGGAGGCCGAGGCCGGACCAGGACCGGAAGGGACACACCGATGACCACCGTCGCCGTCAAGCCGGCCACCATGGCGCAGGCGCTCACGCGGGCGCTGCGCGACGCCATGGCCGCCGACCCGGGCGTGCACGTCCTGGGCGAGGACGTGGGCACCCTCGGCGGTGTCTTCCGGGTCACCGACGGACTGGCCGAGGAGTTCGGCGAGGACCGCTGCACGGACACCCCGCTCGCCGAGGCCGGCATCCTCGGCACCGCGGTCGGCATGGCGATGTACGGGCTGCGCCCGGTCGTGGAGATGCAGTTCGACGCCTTCGCCTACCCGGCGTTCGAGCAGGTCGTCAGCCACGTCGCCAAGATGCGCAACCGCACGCGCGGCAAGATGCCCCTGCCGCTGACCATCCGCGTCCCCTACGGCGGCGGCATCGGCGGCGTCGAGCACCACAGCGACTCGTCCGAGGCGTACTACATGGCGACTCCGGGGCTCCATGTCGTCACGCCCGCGACCGTCGCCGACGCCTACGGACTGCTGCGGGAGGCCATCGCCTCCGACGACCCGGTGGTCTTCCTCGAGCCCAAGCGGCTGTACTGGTCGAAGGACTCCTGGAACCCGGAGGAGCCGACGCCCGTCGAGCCCATAGGCCGCGCGGTGGTGCGGCGCCCGGGCCGGAGCGCCACGCTCATCACGTACGGGCCGTCGCTGGTGGTCTGCATGGAGGCGGCCGAGGCGGCCCGGGCCGAGGGCTGGGACCTCGAGGTCGTCGATCTGCGCTCCCTGGTGCCGTTCGACGACGAGACGGTGTGCGCCTCGGTGCGGCGGACGGGACGCGCGGTCGTCGTCCACGAGTCGGGCTCCTTCGGGGGGCCGGGCGGGGAGATCGCGGCCCGGGTCACGGAGCGCTGCTTCCACCACCTGGAGGCGCCGGTGCTGCGGGTGGCCGGGTTCGACGTCCCGTATCCGCCGCCGATGCTGGAGCGTCACCACCTGCCCGGTGTGGACCGGATCCTGGACGCCGTGGGGCGCCTGCAGTGGGAGGCCGAAAGCTGATGGCACAGGTGCTGGAGTTCAAGCTCCCCGATCTCGGTGAGGGGCTCACCGAGGCGGAGATCGTGCGCTGGATGGTCGAGGTCGGTGACGTGGTCGCCGTCGACCAGCCGGTCGTCGAGGTCGAGACGGCCAAGGCGATGGTCGAGGTGCCCTGCCCGTACGGCGGTGTGGTCACCGCCCGCTTCGGCGAGGAGGGTGCGGAGCTGCCCGTCGGGGCGCCGCTGCTGACGGTGGCGGTGGGCGAACCCGCCGAAACCGCCGACCTCTCCGCTTCCGCCGCGCCCGCCGGTGGGCGGCCGGCGCGGGACGCGGGCGCCGGTGCCGAGGGCGCCGGTGAGGCGAAGGGCTCGGGCAACGTCCTGGTGGGTTACGGCACGTCCGAGGCGCCCGCGCGGCGGCGCCGGGTGCGGCCGCAGCGGACGGCGCCCGCCGCTCCGGCGGAGCCCGCGCGGGTCAACGGCCGGGCGCGCACCGCCGAGCCGGCGGACGGCCCCGTCCCCGTCATCTCCCCGCTGGTGCGCAGGCTGGCCCGGCAGAACGATCTGGATCTGCGCGAGCTGACCGGCTCCGGCCCCGAGGGGCTGATCCTGCGGGCGGACGTGGAGTACGCGCTGCGTGCCGCCGCGGCGCGGGGCGGCCGTGCGGAAGCCCCGGGCACCGAGGCGGCCGCGCACGCGGCCGGGCTGCCGCAGGCACCGGCCCCCGCCCTCGTGGGAGGGGCGCCCGCCGAGGTCCGCACTCCCCTCAAGGGAGTCCGGGGAGCCGTCGCCGACAAGCTCTCCCGCAGCCGGCGCGAGATACCGGACGCGACCTGCTGGGTGGACGCGGACGCGACGGAGCTGATGCGGGCCCGCACCGCGATGAACGCGGCGGGCGGCCCGAAGATCTCCCTGGTCGCCCTGCTGGCCCGGATCTGCACCGCGGCGCTCGCCCGCTTCCCCGAGCTGAACTCCACGGTCGACACGGAGGCCAGGGAGATCGTCCGGTTCGGCCACGTCCACCTGGGCTTCGCCGCCCAGACGGACCGGGGCCTGGTCGTACCGGTCGTCCGGGACGCGCACGCGCGCGACGCCGAGAGCCTCACCGGGGAGTTCGCCCGGCTGACCGAGGCGGCCCGGGACGGCCGGCTGACCCCGGGCGACCTGACCGGCGGCACCTTCACGCTGAACAACTACGGCGTGTTCGGCGTCGACGGCTCCACGCCGATCATCAACCACCCCGAGGCGGCCATGCTCGGCGTCGGCCGCATCGTGCCCAAGCCCTGGGTGCACCAGGGGGAGCTGGCGGTCCGTCAGGTCGTCCAGCTGTCGCTCACCTTCGACCACCGGGTGTGCGACGGCGGAACGGCGGGCGGTTTCCTGCGGTACGTCGCGGACTGCGTGGAACAACCGGCGGTGCTGCTGCGCACCCTGTGACGGGAGTGCCCGCGCGCACACTCCGGCCGCGCGGGCTCCCCCGCGTTCCCTGTGATCGCGCGGACACGCATACTCGGGGGGTGACCGCGTACGAACCCCCGGGCGAATCCGGCGCAGGCACCGGCCCCGCGCCGGGGACGGCCCCTGCCGTGTACGACGCCGTCGTGCTCGCCGGCGGGGCCGCCCGCAGGCTCGGCGGGGCGGACAAGCCCGGCCTGCGCGTGGGCGGGCGCGCCCTGCTCGACCGGGTGCTCGCCGCCTGCGCCGGGGCCCGCACCACCGTCGTCGTCGCCGATCCCCGGCCCACCGCGCGGCCGGTGACCTGGGCCCGCGAGGAACCGCCCGGTGGCGGCCCGCTTGCCGCACTCGCCGCCGGTCTGCGGCACACCACCGCGGAGCACGTCGTGGTGGTCTCGGCCGACCTGCCGTTCCTCGCCGGACCGACCGTCGGGAGACTGTCGGCGGCCCTCGCCGCGAGCGATGCCGACGGCGTCCTGCTCACCGACGCCGACGGCCGCGACCAGCCCCTCGTCGCCGCGTACCGCGCCTCGGCGCTGCGCCGTGGCATCGCCGCGGCCACCGGCGACCGGCAGGACCCCACCGGGCTGCCGCTGCGCCGGCTGACCGACGGTCTGCGTCTCACCCGCGTCCCCGACGCCGTCGCCTCGTTCGACTGCGACACCTGGGACGACATCGCCACCGCCAGGGCACGGATCAGGGAGCATGGGCACGTGTTGGATGAATGGATCTCCGCAGCCAAGGACGAACTGGGCATCGACCTGGACGTCGACACCCGCGTCCTGCTGGACCTCGCCCGGGACGCCGCCCACGGTGTGGCCCGGCCCGCGGCACCGCTGACCACCTTCCTCGTCGGCTACGCCGCCGCACGGGCCGGGGGAGGCGCCGACGCCGTCGCGGACGCCGCGCGCAAGGCCGCCGCCCTCGCCCAGCGCTGGGCGGAGGAGGCCGCGGCCGCCAGGCCGGACGAGGCCCCCGGGGCCGCTTCCGACACCCGCCCGGACGCCTGATGACCTCCCCCGGCACACGGGCCGACGGGGAGGCGGAGGACCTCCACGTCGAGGAGGCGCTCGCCCTGGTGCGGGAGAAACCCGGCCCCCCGCCCGGCGACCGGAACCCCGCGACCGGCACGCACTCCGGTCACGGCGGGTACCGGGACGACGACGCGCACCCCGGCCACGGCGCGCGCAAGGGCGACGACGCGCACCCCGGCCACGAGACCCACCCCGGCCACGAACAGCACCCGGAGCACCGAGGGCACCCCGGCGGCGACGCACGCGCCGGGCGCCGGGCCGCGGCGCACCGGGCGAGTACCTGGCCCGAGGCCCGGTCGGCCGCCGAGCGCGCCGGCCGGTCCGGCGCCCGCGCGGGCCGCCGCGGCGCGGTCTCCGTGCCGCTCGACGCCGCGCTCGGCCTCACCCTGGCCGCACCCCTCACCGCCCTCACCGACCTGCCCTCCTTCGACACCTCCGCGATGGACGGCTGGGCGGTCGCCGGTCCGGGCCCCTGGACCGTGCGCGACGAGGGCGTCCTGGCCGGGCACGCCGAGCCCGCCCCCCTCACCGACGGCGAGGCCGTCCGCATCGCCACCGGCGCCCGCGTCCCCCTGGACTCCACCGCGGTCCTGCGTACCGAGCACGGCCGCACCGACGAGCGGGGCCGCCTGCACCCCACCCGTGAGACGGTCCACGGCCAGGACATCCGGCCCCGCGGCCAGGAGTGCCGCGGCGGCGACCAGCTGCTGGCCGTCGGCACCTCCGTGACCCCGGCCGTCCTGGGCCTCGCGGCGGCCGCCGGGTACGACACGCTGTCCGTCGTTCCCCGTCCCCGGGTCGACGTCCTGGTGCTCGGCGACGAGCTGCTCACCGAGGGCCTGCCGCACGACGGCCTCATCCGGGACGCGCTCGGCCCCATGCTGCCGCCCTGGCTGCGGGCCCTGGGCGCCGAGCCCGGCACCGTCCGGCGGATCGGCGACGACGCCGACGCCCTGCACCGGGCCGTCACGACGTCCCGGGCCGACCTGATCGTGACGACCGGCGGCACCGCCTCGGGCCCCGTCGACCACGTCCACCCGGTCCTGCGCCGCATCGGCGCCGAGCTGCTCGTGGACGGTGTGAAGGTGCGCCCCGGCCACCCGATGCTGCTGGCCCGCGTCGCGGAGGACCGGCACCTCGTCGGCCTGCCCGGCAACCCCCTCGCCGCCGTCTCGGGGCTGATCACGCTCGCCGAGCCGCTGCTGCGCACCCTCGCGGCCCGCCCGGCGCCGGAGCCGTACACCCTGCCGCTGCGGGACGCGGTGCACGGGCACCCTCACGACACCCGGCTGGTCCCCGTCGTGCTGCGGGGCGAGAGTGCCGTGCCGCTGCGCTACAACGGCCCGGCCATGCTGCGCGGCATCGCGGCGGCCGACGCGCTGGCCGTCGTACCCCCCGGCGGTGTGCGGCCGCGAGAGGAGACCGAGTTGCTCGACCTGCCCTGGGCCACCGGCGGAATCGGAGTGTGTTTCACGTGAAACTTCCGGGCCAGGACGCGATCGCCCGCCAGGCGGACGAGCACCTCATGACCCATCGGGTGAAACTCCCGAGAAAGCTGGTGGAGCACCCGATCCGGCAGGTCGGCAAGCGGCTGTCCCTGGCGCTGGTGGTGCTCCTGGCGACCGCGTTGATCGTCTACGCGGACCACGACGGGTACACCGACAACTCGGACGGTTCCGTCGACCTCCTCGACGCCTTCTACTACGCCACCGTCACCCTCTCCACCACCGGGTACGGCGACATCACCCCGGTCAGCGACGCCGCACGGCTGACCAACATCTTCGTCATCACGCCCCTGCGCGTGCTGTTCCTGATCATCCTGGTCGGCACCACGCTGGAAGCCCTCACCGAGCGCACTCGGGAGGAGTGGCGCCTGAACCGCTGGAGGTCCACCTTGCGCGATCACACCGTCGTCGTCGGCTTCGGTACGAAGGGACGGTCGGCGATCCAGACCGTGTGTGCGACGGGCCTGCGGAAGGAGCAGGTCGTGGTGGTCGACCCCAGCGGTAAGGCGATCGACGCCGCGACGGCCCACGGGTTCGCGGGGGTGATAGGCGACGCGACGCGCAGCGACGTCCTGAACAGGGCCGAGGTCTACCGGGCGAAGCAGATCATCATCGCCACCCAGCGCGACGACACGGCGGTCCTGGTGACGCTGACGGCACGCCAGCTCAACCGCGCCGCGAAGATCGTGGTCGCGGTGCGGGAGGAGGAGAACGCCCCGCTGCTGAAGCAGTCCGGCGCGGACGCCGTGATCACCAGTGCCAGTGCGGCGGGCCGCCTGCTCGGGCTCTCGGTGCTCAGCCCCGCCGCCGGCATGGTGATGGAGGACCTGATCAGCCAGGGCAGCGGGCTCGACCTCGTCGAACGCCCCGTCATAAAGGCGGAGGTGGGCAAGGGCCCGCGCGAGACGGAGGACCTGGTCGTGAGCGTCCTGCGCGGGCACCGGGTGCTCGGGTACGACGACCCGGCCGTCGGCAGACTGGAGTTGACGGACCGCCTGATCACCATCGTCCGGGCGACGCCGGGCAGCCAGGTGGCGCCCGACACCCGCCCGCTGCCCCGCGACTGAGCGCCTACTTGCGGTTGTACAGCCGCATGGTGACCGGCCCGAACACGAGCAGCAGCGCGGCCGCCCAGCCCAGCGTCCAGGCGATCTCGCCGCCCGGCCAGTCACCCGCCATCAGCTCCCGCACGGCGGACGCGAGATGCGTGATGGGGCTGTTGTTCACGAAGGCCTGAAGCCAGCCCGGCATGGTCTTCGGGTCGACGAACACGTTGGACAGGAAGGTGAGCGGGAAGATCACCATCATGCTGACGCTCATCACCGACTTCTCGGTCCGCAGCATCAGCCCGAACATCGTCCAGATCCACGAGAAGGCGAACGAGAAGACCAGCAGCAGCGCGATCCCGGCGACCACGCCGGCGAAACCGCCGTCCGGCCGGTAGCCGAGGAGCAGGCCGACGGCGAGCATGACGACCGAGGCGATCGTGTAGCGCAGCGCGTCGCCGAGCAGGTAGCCGACCATCGCCGACGGCCGCCAGATCGGCAGCGAGCGGAAGCGGTCGAAGACGCCCTTCTCGATGTCGATGTTCACCGAGACCCCGGTGTACATGGTGATCATCACGACCGACATCACCAGGATGCCCGGCAGCACGAACTGGATGTAGTCACGCGGCGACCCCGCCAGCGCGCCGCCGAAGAGGTAGGTGAACATCAGCAGGTTCATGATCGGGAAGGCCGTGACGTCGAAGAGCTGCTCCGGCACGTGCTTGATCTTGAGGATCGCGCGCCAGCCGAAGGTCAGGGACGTCGACAGGGAACTGGGCCGCGGCGGGCGCTCCCTGGTGACCAGCAGGGCCGCCAGCGACTCGGTGCTGACGGGCGCGAGGTCCTTGCTCTCGGTGCTCGTGGCCGTGCTCATGCCGCCACCTCGTCCTTCGTGTCGTCGCCGGTGCCGGTGCCGGTGCCGGTGCCGTGTCCGGTGTCGTGGCCGGTCAGTGCCAGGAAGACCTCGTCGAGGCTGGGCTGCCCCAGGGAGAAGTTGTCCACCGTGATGCCCGCCCGGGCCAGTTCGCCCAGGGCCCGGGCGGCCCGGCCGGCCGCGGTGTCGCCGGTCGCCGCGCCGAGGCGGGCGGTCAGCGCCACCGGATCGGGCTCCAGCTGGACCTCGGCGGCCAGCAGGTCCCGCAGTACCCGCTCGGCCTCCGGTCGCCGGCCGGCGTCCCGCAGCCGCACGTGGACGGATCCGGCGCCGACGGACGCCTTCAGGTCGCCCTTGGTGCCCTCGGCGATCACCCGGCCCCGGTCGATGACGGCGATCCGCGACGCCAGCTGGTCGGCCTCGTCCAGGTACTGCGTGGTCAGCAGCACGGTGGTGCCCTGGGCGACGACCGCGCGGACGATGTCCCACACCTGGTTGCGGCTGCGCGGGTCGAGCCCGGTCGTGGGCTCGTCGAGGAAGAGCAGGTCGGGGGTGTTCAGGATGGAAGCGGCGATGTCGATGCGGCGCCGCATGCCACCGGAGTAGTGCTTGACCTGCTTCCCGGCGGCGTCCGTCAGCCCGAAGGCCTCCAGCAGCTGCCCGCCCCGCTCCCGCGCGGCCTTCTTTCCGTGCCCGAGGAGCCGGCCCAGCAGGACCAGGTTCTCGGTGCCGGTGAGGTCCTCGTCGACCGACGCGTACTGACCGGTGAGGCTCACCCGGCCGCGCACCTCGTCGGCCTCGCGCACCACGTCGTGACCGAAGACGTGGGCCTGGCCGCCGTCGGGCCGCAGCAGGGTGGCGAGCATCTTCACCGTGGTGGTCTTGCCGGCTCCGTTGGGCCCGAGGACGCCGTACACCGTGCCGGCGGGCACAGCGAGGTCCACCCCGTCCACGGCCCGGGTCTCGCCGAACGTCTTCACCAGGCCCGCGGTCTCGATCGCCAGGCCCGACGTGTGCGTGCTCATACGTGGTGGTCCTTCCGCGCTTTTGGGCTACGCATGGGAAGACCTTTACCGTCGCGCGAATTCATCGGTTCCGCACCGGGTTTTTCCGGCGGTTGGGCCCAAAGGCGGACGCGGGTCCGTCCGCGGACGCGGGCACCGGGGCTCCGCCGGGGCCCGGGGAGTAGCGTCGCCCTCATGCATGCGATCACGATTCCCGAACCCGGAGGCCCCGAGGCACTGGTCTGGACCGAGGTCCCCGACCCGGTGCCCGGCGAGGGCGAGGTCCTGGTCGAGGTGACGGCCGGCGCCGTCAACCGGGCCGACATCATGCAGCGCCAGGGCTTCTACGACCCGCCGCCCGGTGCCTCCCCCTACCCCGGCCTGGAGTGCTCCGGGCGCATCGCCGAACTCGGCCCGGGGGTGTCGGGCTGGTCCGTCGGCGACGAGGTGTGCGCGCTGCTCGCGGGCGGCGGTTACGCCGAGAAGGTGGTCGTCCCGGCCGGACAGCTGCTGCCGGTCCCCGAGGGCATCGGCCTCAAGCAGGCGGCGGCCCTGCCCGAGGTGGTCTGCACGGTCTGGTCGAACGTCTTCATGGTCGCCCACCTGCGTCCCGGCGAGACGCTGCTCGTGCACGGCGGCTCCAGCGGCATCGGCACCATGGCGATCCAGCTCGGCAAGGCCGTCGGTGCGCGGGTCGCCGTCACGGCGGGCACCAAGGAGAAGCTGGAGCGCTGCGCCGAGCTGGGCGCCGACATCCTGATCAACTACCGGGAGCAGGACTTCGTCGCCGAGGTGGACGCGGCCACCGGCGGGTCGGGCGCGGACGTCATCCTGGACAACATGGGCGCCAAGTACCTGGACCGCAACGTGCAGGCCCTGGCCGTCAACGGGCGGCTCGCGATCATCGGCATGCAGGGCGGCCGGAAGGGCGAGCTGAACATCGGCACGCTCCTCGCCAAGCGCGGCGCCGTGAGCGCGACCTCGCTGCGTGCCCGACCGCCGGCCGAGAAGGCGGCCATCGTGGCGGCCGTGCGCGAGCACGTCTGGCCGCTGCTCGCCGGGGGCCACGTCCGGCCCGTCGTCGACCGCGAACTGCCGATGAGCGACGCGGCCACCGCGCACCGGGTCGTGGAGGAGAGCGGTCACGTCGGCAAGGTGCTGCTGGTCGCCGCGCCGTAGCCGTACGGGCCGCCCTACACTCCGCCCCGCCGCACGCGGAGGCCGAGGAAGGCCAGGGCCAGCCCGAGGCCGACGAGGACCAGCCCGGTGCCCAGGGGCAGGACCTTCAGGACGGGACCGGCGGCCCCCTCGGTCCGCGTGCCGGACGTCGGTTCGGACCGGGGCGGGGTCGCCGTGGGCGTGAGGGCGTCCCGCCCGGGTGGGACGGCTGCGGCCGGAGCGTCGGGGAGGTCGGCGACCCTGCTGCCGACGCCCTCCTGAACGGCCTCGCCCCTGACGCCGTCGTCCCGCGTCTCCGGCCGTCCCGGCCGCTGCCGGCCCTCGCCCGCCCCGCTCCCCGCCCGGGAGGGCTCGCCGCCCGGCACGGAGGCGGACGGCGACGGCTTCGAGGGGGCCCGGGAGGGCGTCGCGGACCCACGTCCGGCGCCGGACGTCGGGCGGGACGTCGGACGGCCCTCCTCGGCGCGGGACGTGTGGGAGGGCGCGGTGGGCGAGTGCGCGGACGAGGGTCGCGTGCCGGGGCGGTCGTCCGGGTGGTGCGGGACGTCGGAGCGGCCGGACCCGGCCGGACGCTCGAGGTGCTCGGGACGACCGGGGCGTCCGGGGTCGGCGGGTGCGTCCGGACCGGACCCGGCCCCGTGAGCCGGAGCGGGCGCCGCCACCGGGGAGGACGGGCCCCTCAACGCCCCCGGAGTCACGAGAGCGGTGCCCTGTGCCGCCCCCGCCGCGCACGGTGACAGCAGGACGCCCGCCCCCACAATCCCCGCCAGCCCCGTCGCGCGCGCGGCGCGCAGCCATGGAGTCACGTCGGTGACCCCCTCCCGATGAGCAGTCGCAGAACCAACGGCCGCCGACTCCGACCCCGCCGGCACCGGGGGGAACCGGGACCGGGGTGCCGAAAATCGACGGAACAAGCCTCACACCTGATGGCCGTCCCGGCATTCCGGACTCCGCCGTACGGGGTGGATCACCGCTCTCCGGGGGCACCACACGGATGCGGCACAGGGGTGCGAGAGAATGGCGGTATGGAGATGCCGAGGAACGACAGGTCGCCGGACAATCCCCAGATCCTGGTCGTCGGCCAGGACGGAATGGCGTTGAGCGGGGGCGGTGACGGGGACGGGGAACCCCGTGAGATCCCGGTGACGGAGCAGGTGGAGCAGCCTGCGAAGGTCATGAGGATCGGCAGCATGATCAAGCAGTTGCTGGAGGAGGTGCGCGTCGCCCCGCTGGACGAGGCGAGCCGGGCCCGGCTGAAGGAGATCCACGCCAGTTCGGTGAAGGAACTGGAGGACGGCCTCGCTCCGGAGCTGGTCGAGGAGCTGGAGCGCCTCTCCCTGCCCTTCACGGACGGCGCGACGCCCACCGACGCGGAACTGCGCATCGCCCAGGCCCAGCTGGTCGGCTGGCTGGAGGGCCTGTTCCACGGGATTCAGACCACGCTGTTCGCCCAGCAGATGGCCGCGCGGGCGCAGCTGGAGCAGATGCGCCGCGCCCTCCCGCCGGGCGTGGGCCACGAGGGCGAGGAGCCGCACCCGGGCGGCCGCTCGGGCGGCCCCTACCTGTAGGCCGCCGTACCGCCGGAAGCGGCGAAGGGCCCGACAGCACCTGCTGCCGGGCCCTTCGCGTACGCGGGATCAGGACGACGGGGGGTTGCCCGTCGACACCTTGAGCTGGATCTCCGGCATGTTCTTCGGGTCGACGTCCGTGCCGGCCTCGGGGAACTGGTCCCTGACCGAGCCCTCGCCGTAGGTGTTCTCGTCGACGTCGACGATCTTCATCGTCCAGCCGGCGGCCTGGAAGCACTCCTTGACCGAGCCGATGTACTTGAAGGTGAAGTCGGGGACCTCGATCTTGTCGGGGTCGTTGTACGACTCGTCGGGCTCCGTGCACTCGTCCTTCTCGATCTTCTTGGTCGTGTCCGGCCCGCGGTAGCCCTCCGCCCTGGTCTCCGTCGCGGAGGCGCTGGCGCTGCTTCCGCCGCCGCCCGCCTCGGGATCGTCGTCGCCGCCGTTCATCAGCAGCGCCGCGATCAGACCGCCCACGGCCAGGACGGCGACCACCGCCGAGCCCAGGATCACCGGCTTGTTGCTCCGGCCGCCGCCCGGGGAGCCGGCCCCCTGGGACTGGGGGCTGATGCTGTACGGCGGCGGGGTCTGCGCCCCCTGCTGCGGGGCGTACGCCGACGCGGCCGGCGTCGGGTAGCCGCCCTGCTGCGGGTAGCCGTACGCCGGGGAGTGCGCCACCGGTGCCGGGGTGCCGTACGGGTTCGGCGTGGGCGTCGGCTGGTACGGGGTCTGGACGGGGCCCGCGGGCGCGTGGCCGGTCTGGTCGACCGGCGGGAAGACGGCGGAGCCGACACCCCCGCCGCTCGGCGTCTGCGCGCCGGGGACGATGCTCGGCGGGGCGGCCTGGAAGGAGGCCGCCACCCGCAGGCACTCGTCGCGCATGGCCTCGGCGCTGGGGAAGCGCTCGTTGGGGTTCTTCTTCAGCGCGCGGGCCACCAGCGCGTCCACGGCCGGCGGCAGGGCGCGGTTGACGGAGGACGGCGCGACCGGCTCCTCCTGCACGTGCGCGTAGGCGATGGCGAGCGGCGAGTCCGCGTCGAACGGCAGGCGCCCGGTCACCAGCTGGAACAGCATGATGCCGACCGAGTACAGGTCGGAGCGGGCGTCCACGCCGCGGCCGAGGGCCTGTTCCGGCGAGAGGTACTGCGGGGTGCCGACGACCATGCCGGTCTGCGTCATCGACGTCACGCCGGACTGCATGGCGCGGGCGATGCCGAAGTCCATCACCTTGACCACGCCGCGCTTGGTCATCATCACGTTGCCCGGCTTGATGTCCCGGTGGACCAGGCCCATCTCGTGGCTGATCTCCAGGGCCGCCAGCACATCGGCGGTGATCTTCAGGGCCTTGTCGGCGGGCATCGCGCCGAACTGCCGGACGTCCTCGTCCAGCACCGAGCCGAGCGGCCGGCCCTCGACGTACTCCATGACGATGTACGGCATCGTCGCGCCGCCGAGATCGTCCTCGCCGGTGTCGAAGACCGACACGATGTTGGTGTGCGTGAGCTTGGCCACGGCCTGGGCCTCGCGGCGGAAACGCTCGCGGAAGGCCTGCTCCCGGCCCAGCTCGGTGTGCAGCGTCTTGATCGCGACCTGGCGGTCCAGCACCGCGTCGTACGCCAGGTGCACCGAGGCCATGCCGCCCTCGCCGAGCAAGTCGCGCAGCTGGTAGCGGCCGCCGGCGAGCGCCCGCCCCGCGTACCGGCCCTGTCCGGCGTCCTGGCTCATGTCTCTGCTTCCCCCGTAGGCGCCGGCGGCAGCGGCAGCGGCGCGAGCGCGTGTTGATCGAAAGTGCTATTCCCGGCCAAGTCTGCCCCAGGGCAGTGACACGTCAAGCGCGGTGCCCGTTCCGTGACCGTACGCGAAAGAAGCGTCGCGCAAGCGTTACAGCGGGCGTACGGCCGGTACACAGAATTTGCACGACGGTACGGAACCAGGGTTTCATGACCGGTCCGTCCCCGATGCCGGTCCCGGCGTCCATCTCGGACCGGAGGCTTGCGCGGAGGCTGTAGCGTGGCCGACGGAGACCGTAACAACACCGCGCGCACCGCGGGCAGAAACGACGGCGAGGACTGATGGCACAGCAGCAGCGCGCCCAGGGCCCGTCCGAACCCGAGGCATCTGGCGGCGGTATGTCTGACGCGCCGGAGAACTGGGGCAACGGCGGACTGGTCGGCGACGGCCGGTACCGGCTGACCCGCAGGCTCGGGCGGGGCGGCATGGCCGAGGTGTTCGCCGCCGAGGACGTCCGTCTCGGCCGCACCGTGGCGGTCAAGCTGCTGCGCGCCGACCTCGCCGAGGACCCCGTCTCCAAGGCCCGCTTCACGCGTGAGGCGCAGTCGGTGGCGGGGCTCAACCACCACTCCATCGTGGCCGTGTACGACTCCGGCGAGGACTTCGTCGGCGGCCAGTCCGTGCCCTACATCGTGATGGAGATCGTCGAGGGCCGCACCATCCGCGACCTCCTCCTCAACGCCGAGGCGCCGGGCCCCGAGCAGGCGCTGATCATCGTCTCGGGCGTCCTGGAGGCGCTCGCCTATTCGCACCAGCACGGCATCGTGCACCGCGACATCAAGCCGGCCAACGTCATCATCACGGACAACGGCGCGGTGAAGGTGATGGACTTCGGCATCGCCCGCGCCCTGCACGGCGCGTCGACGACCATGACGCAGACCGGCATGGTCATGGGCACCCCCCAGTACCTGTCCCCGGAGCAGGCCCTCGGCAAGGCCGTCGACCACCGCTCCGACCTGTACGCGACGGGCTGCCTGCTGTACGAACTCCTCGCGCTGCGGCCGCCGTTCACCGGCGAGACCCCGCTGTCGGTGGTCTACCAGCACGTGCAGGACATCCCGACCCCTCCGTCCGAGGTCTCCGACGCGGTCCCGCCGGAGCTGGACGGCCTGGTGATGCGCTCGCTGGCCAAGGAGCCCGACGACCGTTTCCAGACCGCCGAGGAGATGCGCGGCCTGGTCCAGTACGGCCTGCAGATGCTCTACGAGCAGGGCGGCCACACCGGCACCTGGAACACCGGCCCGGTCGGCGTGCACGACGGCCGGCACACCCCGGCGGCCGGGATGGCGGGCACCACGGTGCTGCCGCACCCCGACCACGGCTCGGGCACCACGCAGATCCCCCAGCAGATCCTGCCGGGCGGCTACGGCGGGGGCGACGACGGCGGCTTCGAGGGGCACGGCAACAAGGGCAGCGGCCGGGGCAAGCTGTGGATCCTGGCCGTCCTCGCGGTGATCGCGGTCGTCGCGGGCGTCGCGCTGGCGATGAACAACACCGGCGGCGGTGGCGGAGGCGGCGGCACGAAGACCTCGCCGTCGCCCACCACCTCGCAGAGCACCCAGGACGACCAGGCCAGCGAGTCGCCGAGCGACGAGGCGACCGAGGAGACCACCGACCCGGGCACGAACGAGGACAACGGCGGTGGCGGCACCGGCGGGGACTGGGACCAGCCCTGGACGCCGTCCTACACGCCGTCGCACACCGCCACGGAGGACCCCACGGGCGACCCGACGGGTGACCCGACGACCGACCCGACGACGCCGACGGACGAACCGACGGACGACGAGACGACGGAGCCGACGGCGCCATCCTCGCCCACCCAGGGCGGTGGCGGCGGCGGGGACAGCTCCGGCGGCCCGGTCGACCCCCTGGGCGGCTGACCGCGGCACTCCCGCTCACGCGCGCGTGCGCCCCCTCGTGGGCCACGCGCGCGTCGCGTTCCCGGACGTGTGTCCTCAGCGGTTCTCCGCCTGCATGCGGGCCACGAAGGCGGCCGCCTGGGAGCGCCGCTGCATGCCGAGTTTGGACAGCAGGCTCGACACGTAGTTCTTGATCGTCTTCTCGGCCAGGTGCAGCCGCTCGCCGATCGCCCGGTTGGTGAGTCCCTCGCCGATCAGCTCCAGGATGCGGCGCTCCTGGTCGGTCAGGCGGGCGAGCCGGTCGTCGCCCCTGGTGCCCGGGTCGCGCAGCCGCTCCAGCACGCGCGCGGTGGCCGCCGGGTCGAGCAGCGACCTCCCGGCGGCGACGTCCCGCACGGCGGACAGCAGCTCGGCGCCCCGGATGTCCTTGAGGACGTAGCCCGAGGCGCCCGCCATGATCGCGTCGAAGAGGGCCTCGTCGTCGGCGAAGGAGGTGAGCATGAGGCACCGGACGGCCTCGTCCCGGGACCGGATCTCGCGGCAGACCTCCACGCCGCTGCCGTCCGGGAGCCGGACGTCGAGCACCGCCACGTCCGGACGGGTGGCCGGGATCCGGGCGAGCGCGCCGGCCGCCGTGCCGGCCTCGCCGACGACCTCGATGTCGGCCTCGCCCGCCAGCAGGTCGTGCACACCCCGACGGACGAGTTCGTGGTCGTCGAGGAGGAATACCCGGATTTTTCCGTCTTCGCGCACGCGCTCAGTGTCACACACCAGCTCTTCCCGTGCCCGGGGTGGCCGGGATAACGTGCCGTTGTTCCGGCCCCCTGCGAGGCTGTGACCAGTAAAACTTCCCCACTTCGCCGATTTACTTGGATATCCGAGTAAAAACGCAGGTCAGGAGGGGTTTCACAGAAATGTGGAGCACTGGGTAACGTGCTTTTTGCAGGGACGCTCGCCGGGGCACCTGTCACGCCTGTCCCCGACCGGGCCGCACCCACCCTGTGCGACCGACGGGCCACAGGTGAGCCGCACTGGCGCCCGGCGAACCCGGGGGCCGGACCGACGGAGGAGCACACGTGACCGTGGAGAGCACTGCCGCGCGCAAGCCGCGACGCAGCGCCGGAAGCAAGGCAGCCGGCACCACCGGCACCGAGGCCGGCACCACCGGCGCCAAGCGCACGACCCGCACCACCCGCACGGCTGCCGGGAAGGGCTCCGGGACGGAGCTCGTGCAGCTGCTGACGCCCGAGGGCAAGCGCGTCAGGAAGGCGGCCTACGCGGAGTACGCCGAGTACGTCGCCGACATCACCCCCGACGAGCTGCGCGGTCTGTACCGCGACATGGTGCTCACCCGGCGCTTCGACGCCGAGGCCACCGCACTGCAGCGCCAGGGGGAGCTGGGCCTGTGGGCCTCGCTGCTGGGCCAGGAGGCCGCCCAGATCGGCTCCGGCCGCGCCACCCGCGAGGACGATTACGTCTTCCCCACCTACCGCGAGCACGGCGTCGCCTGGTGCCGCGGGGTGGACCCGACCAACCTCCTCGGCATGTTCCGCGGTGTGAACAACGGCGGCTGGGACCCCAACAGCAACAACTTCCACCTCTACACCATCGTCATCGGCTCGCAGGCGCTGCACGCCACGGGCTACGCGATGGGGGTGGCCAAGGACGGCGCGGACTCCGGCGTGATCGCCTACTTCGGCGACGGCGCCTCCAGCCAGGGCGACGTCAGCGAGGCGTTCAACTTCGCCGCGGTCTACAACGCCCCGGTGATCTTCTTCTGCCAGAACAACCAGTGGGCGATCTCGGAGTCCAACGAGAAGCAGACCCGCGTGCCGCTCTACCAGCGCGCCCAGGGCTTCGGCTTCCCCGGCGTCCGGGTCGACGGCAACGACGTGCTGGCCTGCCTCGCGGTCACCCGGTGGGCCCTGGAGCGCGCCCGGCGCGGTGAGGGCCCGGCGCTGATCGAGGCGTTCACCTACCGCATGGGCGCCCACACCACCTCGGACGACCCCTCCCGCTACCGGCACGACGACGAGCGGGCCGCCTGGGAGGCGAAGGACCCGATCCTGCGCCTGCGCCGCTACCTGGAGTCCTCGAACCACGCGGACGAGGGGTTCTTCGGGGAACTGGAGGCCGAGAGCGAGGCGTTGGGCAAGCGGGTGCGCGAAGTGGTCCGCGCCATGCCCGACCCGGACCGCTTCGCCATGTTCGAGAACGTGTACGCGGACGGGCACGCGCTCGTCGACGAGGAGCGTGCCCAGTTCGCCGCCTACCAGGCGTCGTTCGCAGAGGCCGAGGGGGTCTGAGATGGCAGCGGAGAAGATGGCGCTGGCCAAGGCGATCAACGAGTCGCTGCGCCACGCGCTGGAGGCGGACCCCAAGGTCCTGATCATGGGTGAGGACGTTGGCAAGCTCGGCGGCGTCTTCCGCGTCACCGACGGTCTCCAGAAGGACTTCGGCGAGGACCGGGTCGTCGACACCCCGCTGGCCGAGTCCGGCATCGTCGGCACCGCCATCGGCCTGGCCCTGCGCGGCTACCGCCCGGTGGTCGAGATCCAGTTCGACGGCTTCGTGTTCCCGGCGTACGACCAGATCGTCACGCAGCTCGCGAAGATGCACGCCCGCTCGCTGGGCAAGGTCAAGATGCCGGTCGTCATCCGCATCCCCTACGGCGGCGGCATCGGCGCGGTCGAGCACCACTCCGAGTCGCCCGAGGCGCTGTTCGCGCACGTGGCGGGCCTGAAGGTGGTCTCCCCGTCGAACGCGGGCGACGCGTACTGGATGATGCAGCAGGCCATCCAGAGCGACGACCCGGTGATCTACTTCGAGCCCAAGCGGCGCTACTGGGACAAGGCCGAGGTCGACATTGAGGCGATCCCGGGCCCGCTGCACAAGGCGCGGGTCGTCCGGGAGGGCACCGACCTCACACTGGCCGCCTACGGCCCGATGGTGAAGCTCTGCCAGGAGGTCGCCGACGCGGCGGCCGAGGAGGGCCGGTCCCTGGAGGTGGTGGACCTGCGGTCCATCTCCCCGCTGGACTTCGACACGATCCAGGCGTCGGTGGAGAAGACCCGCCGCCTGGTCGTGGTCCACGAGGCGCCGGTGTTCCTGGGATCGGGCGCGGAGATCGCGGCGAGGATCACCGAGCGCTGCTTCTACCACCTGGAGGCCCCGGTGCTCCGGGTCGGCGGCTACCACGCGCCGTACCCGCCGGCCCGCCTGGAGGAGGAGTACCTGCCCGACCTGGACCGGGTGCTGGACGCCGTCGACCGCTCGCTGGCGTACTGAGGAGAGGGCGTTGACGACGATGACTGAAGGCTCCGTGCGCGAGTTCAAGATGCCCGACGTGGGCGAGGGACTCACCGAGGCCGAAATCCTCAAGTGGTACGTCCAGCCCGGTGACGTGGTCACCGACGGACAGATCGTGTGCGAGGTCGAGACGGCCAAGGCAGCGGTCGAACTGCCCATCCCCTACGACGGCGTGGTCCGCGCGCTGCACTTCCCCGAGGGCACCACGGTCGACGTGGGCACGTCGATCATCGCGGTCGCCGTCGGTGACGGCGCGGCCGCCGCCCCGGCACAGGAGGCCGCACCGGAACCGGAGCGGGCCCCCGTGGCCCAGACCCCGGCGCCGGCCGAGGCGGAGGAGAAGAAGCCGGAGGGCCGCCAGCCGGTCCTGGTCGGCTACGGCGTGGCCACCTCCTCGACCCGGCGCCGCCCCCGCAAGGGCGCCGCCGCCCCGGCCCAGGAGGCGTCGGCCGCGATCCAGGCCGAGATGAACGGCCACGGAACGGTCACCGCGGACCGCCCGCTGGCCAAGCCGCCGGTGCGCAAGCTGGCCAAGGACCTCGGCGTCGACCTGGCGACCGTGGTGCCCTCCGGCCCGGACGGGATCATCACGCGCGAGGACGTGCACGCGGCGGTGGCGCCCGCACCGGCCGGGGCACCCGAGGCGGCCCCCGCCGCTCCCGCGCCCGCGGCCCCTGCGGCCGCGGTGACGTACGACACGGCGCGCGAGACCCGCGTTCCGGTCAAGGGCGTCCGCAAGGCGACGGCGGCGGCGATGGTCGGCTCGGCGTTCACGGCACCGCACGTCACGGAGTTCGTGACGGTCGACGTGACGCGGACGATGAAGCTGGTCGAGGAGCTGAAGCAGGACAAGGAGTTCGCGGGCCTGCGGGTGAACCCGCTGCTGCTGATCGCCAAGGCCCTGCTGGTCGCGATCAGGCGCAATCCGGAGATCAACGCGTCCTGGGACGAGGCGGCGCAGGAGATCGTGGTCAAGCACTACGTGAACCTGGGCATCGCGGCCGCGACCCCGCGCGGCCTGATCGTGCCGAACATCAAGGACGCCCAGGCCAAGACGCTGCCGCAGCTGGCCGAGTCGCTGGGCGAGCTGGTGTCGACGGCCCGGGAGGGCAGGACGTCCCCGGCCGCCATGCAGGGCGGCACGGTGACCATCACCAACGTCGGCGTCTTCGGCGTCGACACCGGCACGCCGATCCTCAACCCCGGCGAGTCCGCGATCCTGGCGGTCGGGGCGATCAAGCTCCAGCCGTGGGTCCACAAGGGCAAGGTGAAGCCGCGTCAGGTGACGACCCTGGCGCTGAGCTTCGACCACCGCCTGGTCGACGGGGAGCTGGGCTCCAAGGTCCTCGCCGACGTGGCGGCGGTCCTGGAACAGCCGAAACGGCTGCTCACCTGGGCGTGAGCCACCGCTTGACCCGAGCGGCGAAACCGCGCGTCCCGTCACGGGGCGCGCGGTTCCGTCCTTCCCCGCCGATGACGGAGGCCACCGGTCCGGGCCGGGCGCTCAGCGTCCCGGGTGCCGGTCCGTCCGCAGCGCGTTGAGCAGTGCGGCCCCCCGCTCGGCGTCGTCGACGCTCACGGCGAAGTCCGTACGGCGGCCCCGCGGCCGTACGACCAGGCAGTCCCCGGCACGCAGCATCACCGTGGTGCCGAGGCCGCTGAAGCGGTATCCCCAGCCGCCGACCTGGGCGGGGCCGCGGACCTCGGCGCGTGCCGTGTCGATGTCGCCGGGTGCCCAGCGGCGCCGGGGCCAGGCGA
This sequence comes from Streptomyces sp. NPDC127100, assembly GCF_042724095.1. NCBI lineage: Bacteria > Bacillati > Actinomycetota > Actinomycetes > Kitasatosporales > Streptomycetaceae > Streptomyces > Streptomyces sp. NPDC127100. The sequence continues at coordinate 341,353 of NZ_JBHXFL010000001.1, read as the reverse complement.
GGGGGCCGAAGGCCACCTCCAGGCCGCGCTCCGAGACGCGTGCCTGCACCGAGGAGCACAGGGCGCAGGCCAGGGACGCGGTGGCGCAGCCGGCGAACAGCGACCACAGGGCGCCCGGCGCGGCCAGCCCGCCGACCTGGGCGACCAGCGCGGCCGCGGCGACCAGGCCGGTCACCGCCGCCAGCACCTGGAGCCAGGGGTTGGCGGTCCGGGAGAACCACACGAGCCGCCGCCCCGCGGGGATCTCCAGCGCGGGGGCCTCCGTCCCCTGTCCGGTGCCGTCCCCCTGGGCCGCCGTCCGCCGGGTGGCGGCGAGCCACCCGGCCACCGAGGCCAGCACGGCCGCGGCGAGGAGCGCGACCAGCCACGCGGTCGGCTGACGGGCCTCGTGCCAGTCCGCGCGGTCCAGGTTGGCCCGTACGACGCAGGCCTGCGCGCCGCCCAGGACCACACCGGTGGGGAGCAGGACCAGGGCGGCCCACGGTTGGGCGGCCCGGGGCCCGGTCCGCAGCAGGGGGACGGTCGCGGCGGCGGCCGTCACCAGCCACAGCAGCGCCGGGAAGAGGGAGGCGGCCCACAGCGGCATCGAGCCGTCGGGGGCTCCTCCGTGCAGGCCCCAGTGGGTCGCCAGCCGGTCGGGCAGCCGGTCCCGCGCCACGAGCGGCAGTCCGGCGAGCACGGCGGTGACACCGGCCGTCCAGACCACCGCCGTCGTCCTGACCGCCGGCCTCGTGTCCCTCACGGCATCCCCCTGATCATGTCGATGACGTCGGTCCTGCTGTAGCCCAGCCGGGCCGCCTCGGCGACCAGCTCCCGTACCCGGATCTGCAGCCCCGAGGTGCGGGGTGCCTCCTGGGCCACGGTCACGCCCCGGCCCCGGCGGAACTCCAGCAGTCCCTCGTCGCGCAGGCCGCGCAGCGCGCGCAGCACGGTGTTGACGTTGACGTCCAGGGCCTCGGCGAGGTCGCGTGCCGAGGGCAGGCGGTCACCGGGACCGCACTCCCCCTCGGCGATGGCGCGCCGGACGGCGCCGGCGACCTGCTCGTGCAGGGGCCGGGTGTCGTTGTTGTCCAGACTCAGCAGCATGGTGCTATTGAAGCTATCACCATTATGTTCAACCGGACTACGGACTACGGACTACGGACTACGGACTTCGGACAACGGTGGCGTTCGGCGGACGACGGGCCGCGGACAGCGGAACGGGCCCGTCGCGTCGGCGACGGGCCCGTTCCGGGCGTGCGGGTGAGCGGGGGTCAGCCCGCCTTGGCGAAACCGTAGTTCAGCAGCCGCGTCGCGTCCGTGGCGCGCTGCGTCGAGGAGGTGGACGCCAGCACCGTGCCGACCACCGTCCTGCCCTTGCGGGTCGCGGCGAAGACCAGGCAGTACTTGGCCTCCGGGCCCGACCCGGTCTTGAGGCCGATCGCGCCGCTGTAACTGCTCAGCAGCGTGTTGGTGTTGGTCCAGGCGGCCATGGTGCGGGTGCCGCCGCTCTTCGTGGTCGTCCTCGCCGTGTACTTCTTCGTCTTGACGATCGCGCGGAAGTTGGCGTTCTTCATCGCGCTGCTCGCGAGCTTCGTCAGGTCGCGCGGCGTCGAGTAGTTGCTGCCGTTGCCGATGCCGTCGAACGAGTCGAAGTGGGTGTTCTTGAGGCCGAGGCTCTTGGCGGTGGAGTTCATCTTGCCGATGAACGACTTCACCCGCTCCGCCCGCGTCCGGCCCGTGCCGAACTTGTCGGCCAGCGCGTAGGCGGCGTCGCAGCCGGAGGGCAGCATCAGGCCGTACAGCAGCTGCCGGACGGTCACCTTGTCGCCGACGATCAGGCGCGCGGACGAGGCGTTCTTCGAGACGATGTAGTCGCTGTAGGCCTTCTGGATCGTGACCTTGGCGTCGAGATTCAGCTTGGGCTGGGAGAGCACGACCTTGGCGGTCATGATCTTGGTCGTGGACCCGGTGGAGCGCCTGGTGTCCGCGGCCTTGGTGTAGAGGGTCCTGCCGTTCGCGTCGTTCATCACGAAGCCGCCCTTGGCGGCGATCGCGGGCACGGCGACGGCCTGTACGGGCGCGGCGACGGCCTGTGCGGGTGCGGCGGCCTGCGCGGGCGCGGTGGCGAGGACTCCGGACGCCAGCACGGCGCCGGCGGACACGGCGACGGCGACGGCGCGGCGAAGGCGGGCGCCCTGAATACCGTTTATCAAGTGAGATACCCCGATTGTTGTGAAATCCCCAGTGGTGAGGCCCAGTTGCGGTCGATCCAGCATGGGCCGCGCCTGTGGGACACGTGAATAGCACGAACGGTTGTGCCGTAGGCGGGTACGTCCCCCGGACGAGTGGCGGCGCGTCCGGATACTGGACGGCATCCCACTTGTGTCCCTGTTGTATCTATCCTGTGGGCATGACCATGGCCGTGAAGCAACCACCCGCCGCCGACCGCGTGTACGCCCACGTCAAGCAGGCCGTCCTGGAGCGTCGCTACGAGGGCGGGACCCTGCTCACCGAGGGTGAGCTCGCCGAGGCCGTGGGTGTCTCGCGCACCCCGGTGCGGGAGGCGCTGCTCCGGCTCGAGGTCGAGGGGCTGATCCGGCTCTACCCGAAGAAGGGCGCCCTGGTCCTGCCCGTCTCCGCCCAGGAGATCGCGGACGTGGTGGAGACCCGGCTGCTGGTCGAGGAGCACGCGGCGCGCAAGGCCGTACCCGCCCCGCCGGGGCTCGTCGAGCGGCTGGAGGAGCTGCTCGCCCGCCAGCACGAGCAGGCCGCCGCCGGCGACTTCGCCGGCGCGTCCGTCACCGACCGCTGCTTCCACGCCGAGATCGTCCGCAGCGGCGGCAACGAGATCCTCTCCCGCCTCTACGACCAGCTCCGCGACCGCCAGTTGCGCATGGGCGTCGCCGTCATGCACTCCCACCCCGACCGCATCGCGAAGACGCTCGCCGAGCACGAGGAGATCCTCGACGCGCTGCGCGCCGGGGACGCCGACGCGGCCGTCGGCGTGGTCAACCGGCACGTGGGCTGGTTCTCGCACCTGGCGCGGGGTGAGGTCCGATGAGTTCCGTCGCGCCGGCCAGGAGCACGCTGCCGGGTGATCCGCCCGGAGGACGGCGCGCGGTCGCCGTCTGGAGCATCGGCGTCGCGGTCTACTTCGTCGCCGTCATCTTCCGCACGTCCCTGGGCGTGGCCGGCCTCGACGCGGCCGACCGCTTCCACGTCAACGCCTCCGCCCTGTCCACCTTCTCTATCCTCCAGCTGCTGGTCTACGCCGGCATGCAGATACCCGTGGGCCTGCTGGTCGACCGGCTCGGCACCAAGCGGGTGCTGGGGATCGGCGTCGTCCTGTTCACCGTGGGGCAGCTCGGCTTCGCCTTCTCGCCGACGTACGGCACCGCGCTCGCCTCGCGGGCGCTGCTCGGCTGCGGCGACGCGATGACCTTCATCAGCGTGCTGCGGCTCGGCACCCGCTGGTTCCCGGCCCGGCGCGGGCCGATGGTCGCCCAGCTCGCCGGACTGGTCGGCATGGCGGGCAACCTGGTCTCCACGCTGGTCCTGGCCCGGCTGCTGCACGGCATCGGCTGGACGGCGGCCTTCGCGGGCAGCGCGCTCGCGGGCGTGGTCGTCCTCGTCCTGCTGGTCCTCTTCCTGAAGGACCACCCCGAGGGGCACGAACCGGAGCCGGTGCCGCACCAGGGGGCCGCGTACGTGCGCCGGCAGATCGCCGCCTCCTGGCGGGAGCCGGGCACCCGGCTGGGGCTGTGGGTGCACTTCACGACCCAGTTCCCGGCGATGGTGTTCCTGCTGCTGTGGGGCCTGCCGTTCCTCGTGGAGGCCCAGGGCCTGTCCCGGGGCACGGCCGGCGGACTGCTCACCCTCGTGGTGCTGTCCAACATGACGGTCGGCCTGGTCTACGGCCAGATCATCGCCCGGCACCACGCGGCGCGGCTGCCGCTGGCGCTCGGCACGGTGGGCGCGACGGCGGCCCTGTGGGCGGCCACGCTGGCCTACCCGGCCGAGCACGCGCCGATGTGGCTGCTGGTCGTGCTGTGCACGGTGCTCGGCGCGTGCGGGCCGGCGTCGATGATCGGCTTCGACTTCGCGCGGCCGGCGAATCCGCCGGAGCGCCAGGGGACGGCGTCCGGGATCACCAACATGGGCGGCTTCGTCGCGTCGATGACCACGCTGCTCGCGGTCGGGGTGCTGCTGGACGCGACCGGCGACGACTACGCCGTGGCGTTCTCGTCGGTGTTCGTGCTCCAGGCGCTGGGCGTCACGCAGATCCTGCGGCTGCGCGGGCGGGCGGCGCGCAGGGAGCGGGAGCGGCTGGTCGCCAGCCGGGTGGAGACGGTGCACGTGCCCGTGTAGCCCCCGGGGGTCCCTCCCGGGCCCCTGCGGGCACCGGGGGAGGCACGCCCGCCCGCGGGCACGGCGGTCAGGACGTGACCGCGAAGTTCCTGAGGATCGCCGCCGCCAGGTCCGCGTCGCCCTCCGTCTTGACGCGGTCCCCGACCGCCTCCGGCGTCACCCGCCCGCAGGCCAGGCGCACGTACGTCTCCCAGTCGAGGGTCAGGGCGGCGGCCGGGCCGAGGGCGGGGGCCGTCTCCAGGGTGCCGCGGCCCTGGATGTCGACGCGGATCGTGCGCAGGAACTCGACCGGGCCGTGGACGTCGAAGACGACGGCCGAGCTGCGCGGCGCGTCCGCGCGGTCGGCCACGACGCCCGGCAGTTCGGCGAGCAGCACGTCACGGGCGACGAGCGCGCCGGGGGAGTCGAGGTCGCCGGGGCGGCCGAGGGCCGTGCGCAGGTCCTGCTCGTGCGCCCACACGGCGAACGCGTGCCGGCGCATGGACTCCTCCAGCGTCAGGTCCGTGCCGTAGGGGCCGCGGACCTTGGTGCCCGGGTCCCGCGACTCGTTCCGCAGCTGCCGGTTGCGCCGGATGATCATGTACTCCAGCTCGGAGGTGATCTCGGGCGCCGTGTGGTGGCGGCGGACGTCGACCTGCATCTCCATGTACCGCTGCTGTTCGTTGGTGACGTGGAACAGGTCGCGCGGGAGCGTGTGGATGGGGCGCGGGTCGCCGAGCATCTCGGAGTCCAGGCCCATGACGTGCGACACCACGTCCCGCACCGACCAGCCCGGGCAGGGGGTGCGGCGGTTCCACTCTGCTTCCACAAGCGGCTGGACCAGCTCGGATATCGCCTCGATGGAGTGAGTCCAGGCGTCGGCGTAGGGCTGGAGGGTGGGATGCAGACTCACGGAACGGGACCCCTCGGCGGTCGGTACACGGGCAGGTTGTGGCGGCGGTGCCAGTGGGAGGTGGCTGCGGTCGGCGCGGTCTCGGAGGTCCCCGGCTGCGGGCTGGGCTCGAACCGGGGGGACCCCCAAGTTACGCTGCTGTGCGGCACCCCGGCAGTGCTTTCGTGTGACGATCGTAGGCCCGAGTGGACGGCTCGAATGCCAGGACGGTGGTAGTGTGCGCGCCTCTTTGATCCAAATCGCCGTGAACGAGGACGAGTCGGTCGAAGCGCGCCGCCTGCGCGCGGCGTCGCTGGTCCGCGATCAGGCGGGCGCCGACCTCGTCGTCCTGCCGGAACTGTGGACCACGGGCGCCTTCGCCTTCGAGAACTTCGGCACGCGGGCCGAGCCGCTCCGGGGGCCGACGTACGAGGCGATGGCCAAGGCGGCGAGCGACGCGGGCGTCTGGCTGCACGCGGGGTCCGTCCCCGAGCGCGCCCCCGACGGCCGGCTCTACAACACCTCGCTCGTCCTCTCCCCCGCCGGCGACCTGGCCGCCGCCTACCGCAAGATCCACCGCTTCGGCTTCGACCGGGGCGAGGCCGTGCTGATGGGCGCGGGGAGCGAGCTGGTGACGGTCCGTCTGCCGGAGACGACCCTGGGCCTGGCGACCTGCTACGACCTCCGCTTTCCCGAGCTCTTCCGCGGCCTCGTCGACGCCGGTGCCGAGACCCTCGTCGTCCCGGCGGGCTGGCCGGAGCGCCGCCGCTCCCACTGGACGCTCCTGGCCCGCGCCCGGGCGGTGGAGAACCAGGCGTACGTCCTCGCCTGCGGAACGGCCGGGACGCACGCGGGGGTTCCGCAGGCGGGTCACTCGATCGTGGTCGACCCCTGGGGCGAGGTGCTGGCCGAGGCCGGCGCGGACGAGGAGATCCTCACCGTGGACCTCGACCCGGCGAAGCCGTCGGGGACCCGGGAGCAGTTCCCGGCGCTGAAGGACCGGGTGCTGGGCCTGCGGGCACCGCGCCGGTGACGGGAGGGCGGGGCGGTCAGTCGCCGTCGTCGTCCTTCTCCCGCTCCTTCTCCGCCAGGTGGATCACGCACACGGTCAGGGCGATCAGCAGCGCCGGGTCGGCGTCGTCCCGGACGACGTCCACGCCGTAGGTGTCCCGGAGGGTCAGCCACCGCCGCGAGACGACGGCCAGCAGCTCGCCGTCGTACTCGATGGCGAACTCCCGGTCGAGGATCCTGCCGCTGACGTCGAGTTCGGTGCCGTCGGCCAGGGAGACCCGGTAGTGGTTGCGCAGCAGCGACAGCCGCTTGCGCCGCAGGGTCGCCAGCGGCTCGCCGGCCCGCTCGATCACCATCGTGTCGCGCAAGGCGAACATCTTCTGGTGGATGTCGATGAGCACCCGGCCCTGGGTGTCCTTCAGCTCCCAGGTGTCCCGCAGCCGCATCGCCTTGCCGTCGACGAGGTACACCTTGTCGCCGTCGGCGTCCTCGATCCAGTAGTCGTCACCGAAGCCGAGGAGCCGGTCGTACACGAGGAATCTCATGCCCTGACCGCTTCCCCGCCGCGCCCCCGGGGACGCGGACGATAGGCCGACAGGCTGAGCGGGGCCGCGCGCGGCGCCGGTCAGGCGCCGTAGCCGTCGCTGTAGCCGTCACGCGTGTGGTGGTGGGGCCGGTCCTCGACGACGGGGGTCGCCGGCGGCATCACGACGCGGCGCCGCCGGGCGATGCTGCTGAAGGTCGCGACACCGATCAGACCGACGATCATGAAGATGACACCGACCAGGTCGAGGTTGACGCCCTGCATGTCCCAGTCGGTCGCGAACGTGAGGATGGCTCCCACGGCGATGAGGATGATGCATCCGCCGAGGCCCATGAGTGTCGCCTCCTTATAGATCCGGTCGGTCCGGCTTTCCGGTCGATCCGGTTCCGTCCGGATACCCCCGGCTGGAACACCCATGCGGTGCGGGGGCGTTCCGGCCGGGAGCGGGCGGCGGGCCGGGGCGGCGGACTCAGCCCTCCAGGAACGCCACCAGCGCGTTCGCCAGCAGGTACGGGTCGTCGGCGCCGCACAACTCCCGGGCGCTGTGCATCGACAGGATGGCCACGCCGATGTCGACGGTGCGGATGCCGTGCCGGGCCGCGGTGATCGGGCCGATGGTCGTGCCGCAGGGCATGGAGTTGTTGGAGACGAAGGTCTGGAAGGGCACGTCCGCCTTCTCGCAGGCGGCGGCGAAGACGGCGCGGCCCGAACCGTCCGTGGCGTAGCGGTTGTTGACGTTGACCTTGAGGATGGGGCCGCCGTTGACGCGCGGGTGGTGCGTCGGGTCGTGCCGCTCCGCGTAGTTGGGGTGGACGGCGTGGCCGGTGTCGGAGGACAGGCAGACCGTGGCCGCGAAGGCCCGCGCCCGGTCCTCGTAGGAGCCGCCGCGCGCGAACACCGAGCGCTCCAGCACGCCGCCGAGCAGCGGGCCGTCGGCGCCGGTGTCCGACTGGGAGCCGTTCTCCTCGTGGTCGAAGGCGGCGAGCACGGGGATGTACGGCAGGGCGGCGCCGGAGGCGGCGACGGCGGCCAGGGCGGCGGTCCCGGCGTGCACGGACAGCAGGTTGTCCATGCGGGGGCCGGCCACCAGCTCCCGGTCGCGGCCCAGGTACGCGGGGGGCTCCACGGAGTGGGTCATGAGGTCCCAGCCGGTGACCGTGCCGGGCTCCAGCCCGGCCTCCTCCTCCAGGAAGGCGATGAGGTCGCCGTCGCGCACGGTGTCGCCGAGGCCCCAGACGGGCTGGAGGTGGCGCTGCTTGTCGAGCTTGAGGCCCTCGGTGGACACGTTGCGGTCCATGTGGATGGCGAGCTGGGGGACGCGCAGCAGCGGCCGGGCGACGTCGACCAGCCGGGTCGAGCCGTCCCGCAGCGACAGGCGGCCGGCCAGTCCGAGGTCGCGGTCGAGCCAGGAGTTCAGCAGGGGCCCGCCGTAGATCTCCACGGCGATCTGGCGCCAGCCGTGCGCACCGCTGTCGGGCCGCGGCTTCACGCGCAGGTTGGGGGAGTCGGTGTGCGCGCCGACGATGCGGAAGGGCGTGTGCGGCTCGGCTCCCTCGGGGACGTACCAGGCCACGATCGCGCCGCCGCGCAGGACGTACTTGCCCCCGGCCGTCCCGTCCCAGGCGTCCGTCTCGGCGACCTGCCGGAAACCGGCCTTCTCCAGCCGCTCGGCGGCGTTCGCCACCGCGTGGTACGGCGTCGGGCTCGTGGCCAGGAAGGACAGGAGGTCGTCGGTGTGTCCGCGATCGAAACGGGAGGGTGCGCTCATGGGGTTCACCTTAACGACGTGCGAGGGCCCGCTCCCCGTCTGCCGGGAGCGGGCCCTCGTGAGGGTGTGTGGGGACTGTGGAGAGTGCCCCGCCGGGTTCCCGGAGGAACCTGGCGGCGTCTCGGAGGAGGCCTTAGAAGGCGGCCTCGTCCAGCTCCATCAGGTCCAGCTCGACGCCCTGCGCGATCTTGCGGGCCAGGGTGACGCCGGGCAGGACGTTCGCGGCGAAGAACTTCGCCGCGGCGATCTTGCCGGTGTAGAAGGCCTTGTCCTTGGCGGACGCGGTCGGCAGCTTCTCGGCGGCGATCGCCGCGCCCTTGAGGAGCAGGTAGCCGATGATCACGTCGCCGGAGGCGAGCAGCAGGCGGGTGGTGTTGAGCCCGACCTTGTAGATGTTCTTGACGTCCTGCTCGGTGGCCGCGAGGTCGGTGAGCATCAGGCCGACGATGGCCTCCAGCTCGACGGCGGCCTTGGCGAGGTGCTCGCGGGCGCCGGACAGCTCCTCGCCGCCGGTGGCGAGCGCCAGGAACTTCTTGATGTCCTCGGCGAGCGAGTTCAGCGCGGCGCCCTGGTTGCGGACGATCTTGCGGAAGAAGAAGTCCTGGCCCTGGATCGCCGTGGTGCCCTCGTACAGGGTGTCGATCTTGGCGTCGCGGATGTACTGCTCGATCGGGTACTCCTGCAGGAAGCCGGAGCCGCCGAAGGTCTGGAGCGACTGGGCGAGCTGCTCGTAGGCCTTCTCCGAGCCGTAGCCCTTGACGATCGGCAGGAGCAGGTCGTTGAGGGCGTGCTCGGTCGAGGCGTCCTCGCCGTTGGCCTCCTTGACCTGGATCTCGTCCTGGACGGAGGCGGTGTACATCACGAGCGCGCGCATGCCCTCGGCGTACGCCTTCTGCGTCATGAGGGAGCGGCGGACGTCCGGGTGGTGCGTGATGGTGACCTTGGGAGCGGTCTTGTCCATGAAGTTCGCCAGGTCGGGGCCCTGGACGCGCTCCTTGGCGTACTCCAGGGCGTTGAGGTAGCCCGTGGAGAGGGTGGAGATCGCCTTCGTGCCGACCATCATGCGGGCGAACTCGATGATGCGGAACATCTGGCGGATGCCGTCGTGCTTGTCGCCGATCAGCCAGCCCTTGGCGGGGTGGCGGTCGCCGAAGGTCATCTCGCAGGTGTTGGAGGCCTTCAGGCCCATCTTGTGCTCGACGTTGGTGGCGTAGACGCCGTTGCGCTCGCCGAGCTCGCCGGTCTCGAAGTCGAACTCGTACTTCGGGACGAGGAAGAGGGACAGGCCCTTGGTGCCGGGGCCGGCGCCCTCGGGGCGGGCGAGGACGTAGTGGAGGATGTTCTCCGACATGTCGTGCTCGCCGGACGTGATGAAGCGCTTCACGCCCTCGATGTGCCAGGAGCCGTCCTCCTGCTGCACGGCCCTGGTGCGGCCGGCGCCGACGTCCGAGCCGGCGTCCGGCTCGGTGAGCACCATGGTGGAGCCCCACTGCTTCTCGACGGCGATCGAGGCTATGTGCTTCTGGACCTCGTTGCCCTCCTCGAAGAGGATGCCGGCGAAGGCCGGGCCGGAGGAGTACATCCACACGGCCGGGTTGGCGCCGAGGATCAGCTCCGCGTAGGCCCAGATGAGGGAGCGCGGGGAGGTGGTGCCGCCGATCTCCTCGGGCAGGCCGAGGCGCCAGTACTCGGAGTCCATGAAGGCCTGGTAGCTCTTCTTGAAGGACGCGGGGACCGGTGCGGTGTTGGTCTCCGGGTCGAAGACCGGCGGGTTGCGGTCGGCGTCCGCGAAGGACTCCGCCAGCTCGTTCTCCGAGAGGCGGGTCAGCTCCTCGAGGACGCTCCTCGCGGTGTCGGTGTCCATCTCCGCGAACGGGCCGGTGCCGTAAACCTTGTCACGGCCGAGCACCTCGAAGAGGTTGAACTCGATGTCCCGGAGATTCGGCTTGTAGTGCCCCATGGCGACGGCTCCGTCGATAGATCGGCGAGGCACTGGCTCCTCGCACCTGATACACGTACCAACTAGTAGCTCCGATGATGCTACCCGTCGGTAATAAGAAGCAACCCCGCACCGCCCATCTGTGACTCGTTACTCGTTACGCTGTGCGCCATGTACGGCTACGACCAGACCGCGGGTCCTCAGCAGCAGCAGTACGCGCCGCCGCAGCAGCCGATGTCCGGCGGGTACGGCCAGCAGCCGCCGCTGTACCCCGAGCCGTCGCCGCCCTCGCTCGCGGACGCGGTGCGCGCCTTCACCACGGGGCAGATGGCCGCCGAGGACTTCCAGCAGATCTTCGCCACCTCGAAGGTCTACTGCCCGCGCGGCGACAACCCCGGTTTCCTGGCGCTGCACAACACCCAGCAGCCGGTGATCCCGATGTTCACCTCGCTCAAGGAGCTGCGCCGGTACGCGGGCAAGGAGTCCAAGTACTTCGTGATCACGGGCGCGGAGGTGATCGACCTCCTGCCGACCGGCTACGGCTTCGTGCTGGACATGGAGGGCGAGCACCGGATGGTCTTCGACGCCAAGGCCGTCGAGCAGATGGTCGACTTCGCCATGCGCCGGATGTACGGCTGATCCGCTGCCGCCACCGTGAGCCCGGAGGGAATGCCCTCCGGGCTTTCTCGGTTCTGGGTGGCAGGAAGTTCAACGCTCAACTAAAGTGGGCGTACCCGAGGAGGTACCGACATGCCTGCAGTGACCGTCGAGAACCCGTTGACGCTGCCCCGCGTATCCGCACCCGCCGACGCCGTGGCACGTCCCGTGCTCACCGTCACGACCGCACCCGGCGGTTTCGAGGGCGAGGGCTTCCCGGTGCGCCGCGCGTTCGCCGGGATCAACTACCGCCATCTCGACCCGTTCATCATGATGGACCAGATGGGCGAGGTGGAGTACGCGCCCGGAGAGCCCAAGGGAACGCCCTGGCACCCCCACCGCGGCTTCGAGACCGTCACCTACATCATCGACGGGATCTTCGACCACCAGGACTCCAACGGCGGTGGCGGCACCATCACCAACGGCGACACCCAGTGGATGACGGCGGGCTCCGGCCTGCTGCACATCGAGGCGCCGCCGGAGCAGCTCGTCATGTCCGGCGGTCTCTTCCACGGCCTCCAGCTGTGGGTGAACCTCCCGGCCAAGGACAAGATGATGGCCCCGCGCTACCAGGACATCCGCAGCGGCTCGGTGCAGCTGCTCACCTCGCCCGACGGCGGCGCGCTGCTGCGCGTCATCGCCGGTGAGCTGGGCGGTCACGAGGGCCCCGGCATCACGCACACGCCGATCACCATGGTCCACGCCACGCTCGCGCCGGGCGCCGAGGTCACGCTGCCCTGGCGGGAGGACTTCAACGGCCTCGCGTACGTCATGGCGGGCAAGGGCTCCGTGGGCGCGGAACGCCGCCCGGTCCGCCTGGGCCAGACGGCGGTGTTCGGGGCCGGCGGGTCGCTGACCGTCCGCGCGGACGAGAAGCAGGACTCGCACACCCCCGACCTCGAGGTCGTCCTCCTGGGCGGGCGCCCGATCCGTGAGCCCATGGCCCACTACGGCCCGTTCGTCATGAACACCAAGGACGAGCTGATGCAGGCCTTCGAGGACTTCCAGAAGGGCCGGCTGGGCACCGTCCCGGCGGTGCACGGCATGTCCGCCGAGGGCCCCGGCGCCTGACGGCCGTAAGGCCGAGTGCTCTCACCCGGGCGGGCCGTCCGCACAGGACAGCCCGCCCGGCGCGTGATCGGCTGGAGCGGTGCACCTGCTTCCCGGTCCGGTCCGCCGTTTCGCCGCGTGGTGCGCCGTCGTCCTGCTCGCCTCCGGTGTCGTCCTCGTCGCGGTCCGGCTGTGCGTCGAGCTCCGCACCGCGGTGACGCCGGCCCTGCTCGCGCTGCTCGGCACCGCCCTGCTCAGGCCGCTGCACCGGCGGCTGGTGAAGGCGCACGTCCAGCGGTCCCTGGCCGCGGGGCTGACCTGCGTCGCCGTCGTGGCCGTGGTCGGCGGGGCCGTGTACATCGTGGTCGCCGCGCTGGTCGACACCGGCGACCAGATCGTCGCCTCGCTGAAGGATGCGGCACGGGGCGTCGCCGACCACTTCGGGGCGGCCGGGACCTCACTGGACGACCTCGCGTCGAACTCGCGCGAGCTGCTGGGCAAGTTCGGCGGCACGGCCGCATCCGGGGTGATCACCGGGGTGAGCGTGGCCGGCGAGATGCTGGCCATGGCGGTCCTGGCGCTGCTGCTCGTCTTCTTCTTCCTGCGCGACTCCGACCGCGCCGTCGGCACGCTGCGCTCCGTCGTCCCCCGGCGGAGCGCCGACACGGTCGAGGCGATGGCCCGGCGGGCCTTCGGGGCCGTCGAGGGTTTCATGCGGGGCACCACCCTCATCGCCCTCATCGACGCCGTCTGCATCACCGTGGGGCTGCTGGTGCTCCGCGTGCCCGGCGCGATCGGGCTCGGCGCGCTGGTCTTCGTCGGCGCCTACATCCCCTACCTCGGCGCCTTCATCTCCGGCACGGTCGCCGTGCTGGTCGCGCTCGCCGACCGCGGGTTCGTCATCGCGCTGTGGGCCCTCGGGGTGGTGCTGGCCGTGCAGGTGCTGGAGGGGCACGTGCTCCAGCCGATGATCCAGAGCCGGACCGTGCAGATGCACCCGGCGGTCGTGCTGCTGGCCCTGACCGCGGGGGCGTCGGTGGCGGGCATCCTCGGCATGCTGCTGGCCGTCCCGCTCACCGCCGCGGCGGTCGGGGTCGTCCACGAGCTCCAGAGCCGCTACCCGGCCTCCGAGGCCTCCATGAACCCGAAGGCGGGGCCCGGCTCCTCCCCGGATCCGCCGCCGTCCGGGGACTCGTAGAACTCGAACCAGATGCTCTTCCCCTCGCCGCGGGGGGCGACGCCCCACGCGCCCGAGAGCAGCTCGATCAGCATCAGGCCGCGTCCCGAGGACGCCATCTCCCCCGGCCGGCGCTTGTGCGGCAGGTCGTCGCCGCTGTCGGTGACCTCCACCCGGATGTACCGCTCGCCCGGCCTCCCGCCGACCTCGGCGACCAGCAGCGCGTCGGCGTCGGTGTGGACGAGGACGTTCGTCAGCACCTCGGACAGCAGCAGGACGGCCGCGTCCCGCTGCTCCTCGTCGGGCCAGTCGTGGAGCAGGTCCCGCAGATGCTGCCGGGCGACGGCGATCCGCTCGGGCTCGGCCTGCTCGACCGTCAGCATCGTGCGCCGCACGGGAGGCCGGGCGACCGTGCTGACGCCGGGCCCGCAGCTCTCGTCCTGCCAGCACAGCAGCACCAGGGCGATGTCGTCCTCCCGCCGGTCGATCAGGGGACCGGTGGTGTGGTGCGACGACGGCCCGTGCACCGCCTGGACGAGTGCGTCGGCCATCTCCTCCAGGTCGCCCTCGTGCTCCTCCAGGACGACCCGCAGGCGGTGCCAGCCCGTCTGGAGGTCGTGGCCGCCCGTCTCGACCAGTCCGTCCGTGCACAGCATCAGGGTGTCGCCCGGTTCCAGGGCGAGCCGGGAGGTCGGGTAGTCGGAGTCCGGGTCGACACCGAGCGGCAGCCCGCCCTCGGTGGCGAGGATCAGCGCCGTGCCGTCGGTCATCCGCACCACGGGCTCCAGGTGGCCCGCGCGGGCGCTCTCCACGACGCCGGTGGCCGGGTCCACCTCCGCGTAGAAGCAGGTCGCGAAGCGGGGGTCGTCGGAGTCCTCGGCGGAGTCGACCAGGCTGTGGAAGAAGTGGGAGGCCCGGGAGAGCACCGCGTCGGGGCGGTGGCCCTCCGACGCGTAGGCGCGCAGGGCGATGCGGAGCTGGCCCATCAGCCCGGCGGCCCGCACGTCGTGCCCCTGGACGTCGCCGATGACCAGGGCGAAGCGCCCCCGGGGCAGCGGGATCATGTCGTACCAGTCGCCGCCGACCTGGAGCCCGCCCCCGGTGGGGACGTAGCGGGCGGCGAGGTTCACGCCGGGGATCTGCGGTCCCAGCGCGGGCAGCATGGTGCGCTGCAGTCCGTCGGTCAGCTCCCGCTGGGTGTCGGCGGCGCCGGCCCGGGACAGCGCCTGGGCCAGCATCCGGGCCACGGTGGTCAGCACCGACCGCTCGTCCGGGGTGAAGGCGACGGGGTAGGTGAACGCGGCCATCCAGGCGCCCATGGTCCTCCCCCCGGCGACCAGCGGCAGGAAGGCCCAGGAGCTGCGGCCGAAGCGCTCGGCGAGCGGCCAGGTGATCGGGTAGCGGGAGCGGTACTGCTCGGGGGAGGAGAGGTAGACGGCACGGCCGGTGCGGACCACCTCGGCGGCCGGGTAGTCGGTGTCCAGCGGCATGGCCACGAACGGGTCCATGTCGTTCTGCGGCTGGCCGTGGTGGCCGATGACCGTCAGGCGGTCGCCCGACACCCCGAACACCGCGAGGCCGTCCGGCGAGAACCCGGGCATCGCCAGGCCCGCGGCCACCCGCAGCACCTCTTCGGTGGAACGTGCCTCGGCCAGCGCCCGGCCCGCGTCCAGCAGGAACGCCTCCCGCGAGCGGCGCCAGTCGCCGATCACCGCGCTGCGTCCGGCGGGCGTGCCGGGGGTCGGCTCGGCGACCTCCTGGAGCGTGCCGATCAGCTCGTAGGCCTTGCGCGCGCGGTCGTAGGACGGTTTGGAACGGCTGCGCACCACCCGGACGTGGCGGCCGCGCTCGTCCATGATCCGGATACGCACCTCGGCGAGCGTGTTGTCGACGACGGCCCGCTGGACCACCTCGGTGACCTCGTTCCAGTCCACCGGGTGCATCCGCGCCCGCACCCGGGCCTCGGGAAGCCTGCCCGCCCGGGCGGGCAGCCCGAGCAGCCGGGCGGCCTCCGCGTCGACCGTGACCTCTCCGGCGGCGGTGTCCCAGTGCCAGAGGCCGGTCGCGAGGGCGGTGAGGACCTCCCCCACCTCGGGCAGGGACTCGCCAGTGCGCATTGCCCCACTGTAAGAAGAGGTGATCGAAGGCTGCCACCGCGCGCCCCGGCGGTATTGGTGAGGAATCGAGCCGTGGGTCCCCGGTACGCTGGGGGTTGTTTCACGTGAAACACGGACCGCGAGACCACGCCAGGTGAGCCCCGTGAGATCCGTGGGACACGGCCCCCCGATCCGCGAAGACTGGATGAACGACGATGCATCGGTACAGGTCCCACACCTGCGGCGAGCTCCGCTCCTCTGACGTCGGCACCGACGTCCGACTGAGTGGCTGGCTGCACAATCGGCGCGACCTGGGCGGCATCCTCTTCATCGATCTGCGCGATCACTACGGCATCACGCAGCTCGTCGCCCGGCCCGGTACCGAGGCGTACGAGGCGCTGGACAAGCTGACCAAGGAATCGACCGTTCGGGTCGACGGCAAGGTCGTCTCCCGCGGTGCCGAGAACGTCAACCCCGACCTGCCCACCGGTGAGGTCGAGGTCGAGGTGGGCGAGGTCGAGCTGCTCGGCGCGGCCCAGCCGCTGCCGTTCACCATCAACGCCGAGGACGGGGTCAACGAGGAGCGGCGCCTGGAGTACCGCTTCCTGGACCTGCGCCGCGAGCGCATGCACCGCAACATCATGCTGCGCACGTCGGTCATCTCGGCGATCCGCCACAAGATGACGGCGCTGGGCTTCAACGAGATGGCGACGCCGATCCTGAGCGCCACCTCCCCGGAGGGCGCCCGTGACTTCGTGGTCCCGTCCCGTCTGAACCCCGGCAAGTTCTACGCGCTGCCGCAGGCCCCGCAGCAGTTCAAGCAGCTGCTGATGATCTCCGGCTTCGACCGCTACTTCCAGATCGCGCCCTGCTTCCGCGACGAGGACGCCCGCGCGGACCGCTCGCCGGGCGAGTTCTACCAGCTCGACGTGGAGATGAGCTTCGTCGAGCAGGAGGACGTCTTCCAGCCGATCGAGAAGCTCATGACCGAGCTGTTCGAGGAGTTCGGCAACGGCCGTCACGTGACGTCGCCGTTCCCGCGGATCCCGTTCCGCGAGGCGATGCTGAAGTACGGCTCCGACAAGCCGGACCTGCGGGCCAAGCTGGAGCTCGTCGACATCACCGACGTCTTCGAGGGCTCGGAGTTCAAGGCCTTCGCCGGCAAGCACGTGCGGGCTCTGGCGGTGCCGGACGTCTCCGGCCAGCCGCGGAAGTTCTTCGACCAGCTGGGTGACTACGCCGTCTCGCAGGGAGCCAAGGGCCTGGCCTGGGTCCGCGTCGGCGAGGACGGCTCGCTGTCCGGCCCGATCGCGAAGTTCCTGACCGAGGAGAACGTCGCCGAGCTGACCAAGCGCCTGTCGCTGGCCGCCGGGCACGCGGTGTTCTTCGGCGCGGGCGAGTTCGACGAGGTCTCGAAGATCATGGGCGCGGTGCGGGTCGAGGCCGCCAAGCGCGCCGGCCACTTCGAGGAGGACGTCTTCCGCTTCTGCTGGATCGTCGACTTCCCGATGTACGAGAAGGACGAGGAGACCGGCGCGATCGACTTCTCGCACAACCCCTTCTCGATGCCGCAGGGCGGCCTGGAGGCCCTGGAGACCCAGGACCCGCTGGACATCCTGGGCTGGCAGTACGACATCGTCTGCAACGGCGTCGAGCTGTCCTCGGGCGCGATCCGGAACCACGAGCCGGAGATCATGCTCAAGGCGTTCGAGATCGCGGGTTACGACCGTGAGACGGTCGAGGAGAAATTCGCCGGCATGCTCCGCGCGTTCCGCTTCGGCGCCCCGCCGCACGGCGGCATCGCGCCCGGCGTCGACCGCATCGTCATGCTCCTCGCCGACGAGCCCAACATCCGCGAGACCATCGCCTTCCCGCTCAACGGCAACGCCCAGGACCTGATGATGGGCGCGCCGACGGAGCTGGAGGAGGCCCGGCTGAAGGAGCTGCACCTGACGGTGCGCAAGCCGCAGCCGAAGTAGGCGGACGGCCGAAGGGCCCGCCGGCGGAGCGACTCCGCCGGCGGGCCCTTCGTCGTCACGACACCCCGGTGCCGCCGGTGCCCGTCACGCACGCCGCCTGGCGGTGCCGTCAGGCGTCGGCTCCCTCTTCGTAGCGGGGCAGGCCGTCGGTGGAGATGGTCCAGTCACCGATGGTGACGTCCTCGCCGTAGACGAAGTCCTTGCGGGTGGCGTAGCGGGGGCCGTCGGGGGTGGCGTGGATGTCGGTGAGGACGGCGCCGCTTCCGGTGCGAGGGTCGAAGATCGCGTAGACCGGGATGCCGAGAAGAGGGTAGTCGCGCAGTTTGGCGACCCAGTCGTTGTCCGGGTTGGAGCGGGAGACGATCTCGACGGCGGCGATGACCGTACGGGGATCGAAGGCGCCCTCTCCTTCCATGTCCGCCTCGGCGATCACCATGACGTCGGGGCGGCGCATGATGCCCTCCGGCTCCATCTCGACGTCGGGCTCGCCCGTGTGGGCCACGATCTCCTCGGGCATGACCTTCTCCAGGCGTTTCCGGAGCCGGAGCGCGGTGAGTTCGTGCGGTCGCACGGGCGACATCATGTCGAGGACGATTCCTTCTTTGGTGATCTCGAACTTGCCGGGGAGGGTGCCGTCCGTGGACTCCACGAAGTCGCGCATGGCCCGGTACAGGTGGGAGGCGCCCTGCCGCGCGTCGTCCGGGGCGATGGTCATGGCGCTCGCTCCTCGTCGTCTGTGCCCAGGGGGAAGGATCGTCGCTCTCATGCTAGGCGGCATCCGTGGACGGGCCGGGGCGGCAGTCGCGGCATCGGCCCGGTTGAGGAGCCCGGAAGGCGCGGTCGCAGCCCTCGCAGGTCTGGAGGGGGTGGCGGCGCTCAGCCGCCGGTGAGGCCGCGGGCCGGAACGGCGGTGGAGGCGGCAGCTGGGCGGCCAGGCGGTGGGCGAGGAGGGCGGCCGGCCGGGTCAGAGGCTCGTCCGGCAGGTTCGCGGTCAGGGCGTGGCGTACGGCGGTGGGGGTGACCTCGCGTTCCAGCCAGGCGGCGACGCCAGGGGCGAGGTGTTCGGCGTCGGTGGCGGACAGGAGCAGGCGGGGGTCGTGTCGGCGCAGGCCGGTGAGGACCTCGAGGGCTGTCTGGAGGGGCGCGGGCCAGGGGCGCGACGGCTGGGGAACGGCCGGGAGGCGCTTGCGTGGCGCGGACTCGTCGGGGGTCGTGCGCCGGGCGGTCCTGCGGGGGGCCGTCTCCCGGGCGGCGCGGTGGCCGGGCCTGTTGCGGGAGACCGTGCGCGTGACGATCCGGCCGGTGGCGGTGCGCTCGCGGCTGCGGACCAGGTAGCCGTGTGCCTCGAGTTCGTTCAGGGCGGCGGCGATGCGGGTGGGGCCCTCCGGGAAGCGGGCGGCGAGCGTCTTGATGTCGACGGCGGTGCCCGGGCGCACGGACTGGATGTAGCACGCGAGCCCGATGGCGAGCCCGGACAGCTCCCGGTGCTGAATCAGGTCGTTGCCGATCACCGTGAAGTTCTCGGTGTGGCGGACGTGGTCGTGGGTGACGCCGGCGAACGGTTTCCCGTCGGGGTGGTTCTTACGCGCGATACGGGACCGGGCGCGTGAGGGCGCGCTAGGGTTTTCGGTATCCATCGGGAAGGTCCTGCTTCCTCGGTGGTCAGGCCCTCGCACTGGGATGCCAGTCCCGGCGAGGGCCGTCGCATGTCTGGGGGTCGTCGTGCACTGCTCGCGATGAGCGTAAAGCAGGCAACCGGTCACTAAACCAGCCCACTTGGCATATTCACTCGCGGGAGTGAGCCTGCCCGGCGGGAGGGAGGGGTGGGGCTTGGCGGGGTCCTTTCTCCCTGGTGAGTAGTGCATGGGGAGCGCAGGTCGGACCGGAGCGTGGGGCGTCGAGTGCCGGTGGTTGCGGGGTGGAGAGGGCGGATCGGCGCACTCGGCGGGGCTCGATGTGCCTACCGTGATGGTGACGCTCTGGTCGCACGTGGTGACTGTCCGGTCCTTGTCCGGTGGTGTCCGGGCCTGCCGGGGTGGCGCCCGCGGGTAGGGCGTGGCTGGTACGAGGCGGTACGACGGAGGGGCGCGCATGTCGGTGGACGACGAGGTTCGGCAGCTCAGGACCGAGGCCGACGAGCCGGGGTGGGAGGTGGACCCGGACGACGAGTGGGGCGTGGCGGTGATCGCCACCGTGGGACGGCAGTTGAAGCTGCGGCGCGAGGCGGTGGGGATCCGGGCCGGCGACTTCGGCAAGGCCGTGGGATACGGCGAGGATCTCGTCTACAAGATCGAGGGCGGGAAGCGGATTCCTCGGCCGGAGTACCTGGAGCGGGCGGACGAGGTGCTGGGGGCGGGCGGGTTGCTCGCCGCGATGAAGGAGGACGTGGCGAGGGTCCGGTACCCGAAGAAGGTGCGGGATCTGGCCCAGATGGAGGCGCGTGCGGTCGAGATCGGGGTGTACGTGTGCCACAGCATCAGCGGGCTGTTGCAGACGCCCGGGCATGCCAGGGCGGCTTTCGAGTCACGGCAGCCTCCTTACTCGCAGGAGGAGATCGAGCGGATGCTCGCCGCACGCATGGCCCGGCAGGCGATCTTCGGTCAGGACCCTGCCCCGGTACTCGGCTTCGTCCTGGAAGAGGCGCCGATCCGACGGCCGCTCGGGGGCACAATGGTGTGGCGGCAGCAGCTCGAACGTCTGTTGGAGGTGGGGCGGTTGCGCAACGTCACCCTCCAGGTGATGCCGACGCACCGCGAGACCCACCCAGGCCTGGACGGCAGGATCGAGTTGCTGAAGTTCGAGGACGGAACGGCCGTGGGACGCTCCGATGGTGCGTTCAGCGGGCGTCCGATCTCCGACCCGAGGCAGCTCCGCATTCTCGAACTGCGGTATGGCACCATCCGGGCGCAAGCCCTCCCGCCGGGGGAGTCGCTGGCCTTCATCGAGCAACTGCTGGGAGAGACATGATCCGCAAGGCCTCAGCCGGGGACGCACTCGAACTGGCGTGGTTCAAGAGCAGCTACAGCGACGGCAACGAAGGTGACTCCTGCGTCGAGGTCGCGACAGCTCCCGGCACCATCCACGTCCGCGACTCCAAGTACCGGGACGCGAGCCCTCGTCTCGCCCTCGGCCGGGAGGCGTGGGCGGACTTCGTGACGTACGCGTCCGGAAGCTGACCCCTCGACGGCACGTGCCCCCACCCGGTCCCCGCCGGGTGAGGGCACGTGCCGTACGGCTCTTCCGCGTGACGTCTAGCGGGCCACGAACTGGGTCAGGATCGCCTGGACCTCGTAGATGTCGACGCCCTTGGTGAAGGTCTTCTGGATCGGGGCCGCGCTGCCCGAGAGCCAGATCTTCAGCTCGGCGTCGAGGTCGAAGTGGCCGGCCGTCTCCACCGCGAAGTGCGTGATGCTGCGGTACGGGATGGAGTGGTACTCGGTCTTCTTGCCGGTGATGCCCTGCTTGTCGACCAGCAGCAGGCGCCGGTCGGTGAACAGGATGGTGTCGCGGATCAGCAGGTAGGCGGCATGCACCTGCTCCCCCTGACCGAGCAGGCGCGCGTACTCCTGCTGCGCCTGGGCCGGGTCGATGCTGTGCGCGTTGCCGAACAGTGCCATGGAACAGTCCCCCCACGTGAGTGGTGACGGCCGCCCGGCCGTCTTACGGGATCCTCGCAGAGCGGGGGGCCGGGGAGAAGATCTTGTTCTCCACGGCCCCCGCTTGTGGCAGACGCGTTACGCGGTCGGCTTCTCCTCGAGACGCGGGAAGAGGACCGCGCCCTTGGTGACCGTCGAGCCGGCGGGCAGGACGCCCCAGGTGCCGGCCTCCTGGACCTTCTGGTCGGCGAGCGCGCCGAGGCCGGCCTCCGCGCCGAGGGAGTCCCAGAGCTTCTGGGACGTCTCCGGCATGACCGGGTTGAGCAGGACCGCCACCGCGCGCAGGGACTCCGCGGCCGTGTAGAGGATCGTCGCCAGGCGGGCCTTGCCCTCCGGCGAGTCGTCCTTCGCGACCTTCCAGGGCTCCTGCTCGGTGATGTAGCCGTTGACCTGCTTGACGAAGTCGAAGACGGCCAGGATGCCGCCCTGGAAGTCCAGCTCCTCGCCGATCTTCCGGTCGGCGAGCGCCACGGCCTTGGCCAGACCGTCCTGGACCGCCTTCTCGGCCTCCCCGTCGGCTGTGGCCTCCGGCAGCGCGCCGCCGAAGTACTTGCCGACCATGGCCGCGACACGGGACGCGAGGTTGCCGTAGTCGTTGGCCAGCTCGCTGGTGTAGCGGGCGGAGAAGTCCTCCCAGGAGAACGAGCCGTCCTGGCCGAACGCGATCGCGCGCAGGAAGTACCAGCGGTACGCGTCCACGCCGAAGTGCGAGGTCAGGTCCTGCGGCTTGATGCCGGTCAGGTTGGACTTGCTCATCTTCTCGCCGCCGACCATCAGCCAGCCGTTCGCGGCGATCTTCCCCGGCAGGGGCAGGCCCTGCGCCATCAGCATCGCCGGCCAGATGATCGCGTGGAAGCGGAGGATGTCCTTGCCGACCAGGTGCACGTCGGCCGGGAAGGTCGACTCGAACTTCTCCGGGTTCTCGTTGTACCCGACCGCGGTGGCGTAGTTCAGCAGGGCGTCGACCCACACGTAGATGACGTGCTTGTCGTCCCAGGGGACCGGCACGCCCCAGTCGAACGTCGAACGGGAGATGGAGAGGTCCTGGAGCCCCTGGCGGACGAAGTTCACGACCTCGTTGCGCGCGGACTCGGGCTGGATGAAGCCCGGGTTGGCCTCGTAGTGGGCGAGCAGCTTCTCGCTGTACTCGCTGAGCTTGAAGAAGTAGTTCTCCTCGCTGAGGATCTCCACCGGCTTCTTGTGGATCGGGCACAGCTTCTGGCCCGCGTACTCGCCCTCGCCGTCGAGCAGCTCGCCGGGGAGCTTGTACTCCTCGCAGCCCACGCAGTACGGGCCCTCGTAGCCGCCCTTGTAGATCTCGCCCCGGTCGTACAGGTCCTGCACGAACTCCTGGACGCGGTCGGTGTGCCGCTTCTGCGTGGTGCGGATGAAGTCGTCGTTCGCGATCTCCAGGTGCTCCCAGAGAGGCTTCCACGCCTCGGTGACGAGCTTGTCGGCCCACTGCTGCGGGCTGACGCCGTTCGCCTCCGCGGTGCGCATGATCTTCTGACCGTGCTCGTCCGTGCCGGTGAGGTACCACACCTTCTCGCCGCGCTGGCGGTGCCAGCGGGTGAGCACGTCGCCTGCGACGGTCGTATAGGCGTGGCCCAGGTGAGGAGCGTCGTTGACGTAGTAGATGGGGGTGCTGACGTAGAACGCCTTGCCACCCTGCTTCTCGGTTCCAGTGGCCGCCATGGTCGAAATCCTACTGGCCCGACGGAGATCGGCTCACACGCGTTCCGGGGGGCGGACAGGGGCGGGCCAGGCTGCCCGCCCCCGGTCCGCCCCCCGGAGTGACGCTCCCGGTGCGCCCGGTGACCTACGGGCGCCAGTCGGCCAGTACGCCCTCGTAGAGCTCCTTGTCCGTCAGCTCAAGGGGGGTCTCGCCGGCCAGGAAGTGGGACGCGTTGCCCGTCTTGAGCTTGCGGAGGTAGTCGAACGCCTTGTTCTCCGGGTCACCGAAGGCGACGAAGGAGAAGTGGACGTGCGGGTGGCTCGCCGCGGCGTCCGTGAGGGCACGGGTGGCTGGGGTCTTGGCGTCCGGGGCGCCGTCGGTCTGGAAGACCACCAGGGCGGGGGTGCCGGCGGTCTCCTTGTCGTGCCGGGCCAGGACGGCCTCCACGGCGGCGTGATAGCTGGTGCGGCCCATGCGGCCGAGGGCGCCGTGCAGCTCGTCGATCTTGTTCTCGTGGTCGGCGAGGGTCAGCTCGCCGGTGCCGTCCACCTCCGTGGAGAAGAACGTGACGTGGAGGGTGGGCTCGGGGTCGAGGTGCGCGGCGAGGGCGAGGGTCTGCTCGGCGAGGGCCTGGGCGGAGCCGTCCTTGTAGTACGGGCGCATGGAGGCGGAGCGGTCGAGGACGAGGTAGACCTTGGCGCGGGTGCCGGTGAGGTCGTGCCGCTTCAGGGCGGTGCCGGCGGCCTTGTAGGCGGTGGAGAGGCCGGGGGCGGGGTCCTGCGGGTCCTGAGGGGCCTGCGGGGCCTCGTCGGTGCCGGTGTCGCCGGTCGGGGGTTCGGAGGCCTCGGCTTCGCCGTCGGCCTCGGGGTTCCCACCCGCACCACCCGTGACAGTTTCGTTGTCGGGTGCGGGTGGCCCCTGTGGGGCTTCCTCGCCGTCGGCGGCCGCGGGCTCGGGGGCGGCGGCCTCCGGCTCGGCGTCGGCCTTCGGGGTGGGCTCGGCCTCGTCCTCCGGAGTCGGTTCCGGGCGGGCGTCCGCTTCCGGGGCGGCCTCGGCCTCGGATGCCGGTGCGGGGACGACCTCGGGCTCGGTGTCGGCCTTGGCCGGGGCCTCGGGTTCAGGCTGGACGTCGGCTCTGGTCTCGGGCTCAGCCTCGGTCTTTGCCTCGGACTCGGTCTTAGCCTCGGGCTCGGGCTCAGGCTCGGCCTCGGGCTCAGGCTCGGCCGTGGCGCCAGCCTCGGGCGCGGGCTTGGCCTCAGGTTCGGCCTCGGCCTCGGTCACAGGCTCCGCCTCGGCCTCGGACTCGGGCTGGGTCTCAGCTTCCGTCTCGGTCACAGGCTCGGGCTCGGCCTTGGCCTCGGGCTCCGCCTTGGCCTCGGACTCGGGCTCGGGCTGGGTCTCAGCCTCCGTCTCGGTCTCGGGCTCCGCCTTGGCCTCGGGCTCCGCCTTGGCCTCGGACTCGGGCTCGGGCTGGGTCTCAGCCTCCGTCTCGGTCACAGGCTCGGGCTCCGCCTTGGCCTCAGTCTCCGGCTCCGGCTCCGCGGCGACCTCGGCCTCGGGCTCCGCAGCGGCCTCCGCCTTGGCCTCGGGCTCCGCCGCGGCCTCGGTCTTGGCCTCGGGCACAGGATCGGGCTCCGGCTCCGCCTTCTGGGAAGGGGGGAGGTCGTCTTCCGGGGAGTCGGTCGGTTTGGGGACCGTGATGTTGGTGAACGCGGCCCTGACGAGTTCGTGCTCGTCGGTCCCGGTGCGGGGCTCGGGGACCTGGGCGGTCTCCTCGGCCTGCTTCTCGGGTGCGGTGGGCTGGGACGGGAGCTTCGGCTCCGGGGCGGCGGCCGGTGCCGTCGCCTCCTGCGTCGCACCCTCCACCTGGGCGGCCCGTGCTTTGCGTGACCGGCCGAACGCGTTCCGCAGGAGAGTGAGAATGCCCATGTGCGCAACCCTTCGCGTGAGTTGATGCCCGTCAATCCCTGGCCAGGACGGACACGTAAGGTTAGCGGCCCCGTCTTGTGATCTTGCGCAGGGTTTGGCACGCGGCCACCGGCGCGTCAAGGGCCGGATCCGGCCGCGGGGCAATTCCCTTCCGGCTGCCACGGGTTCACCCGGCGTTCATCGCGGCGCCCGTCTCCCGCACGTATGTGCACCTACGGTCGCGCTGACACCAAGGCATCCCAGGGAGAACGAAGTGCGCAAGCTGCTGCCGTTGATCGGAACGCCGTCCGGTTCGCATCCCGGCGGCCGGTCCGCCATGACCTGCCGTTTCCGGTGTGGTGACGCCTGCTTCCACGAGGTGCCCAACACCAGCTCCAACGAGTACGTCGGCGACGTCATCGCGGGTGCGCTCAGCCGCCGTTCCATGATGCGCGCCGCGGCCGTCGTCACCGTCGCCGCGGCGGGCGCCGGTGCCGTGGGCGTCGCGGGGGCACCCTCCGCACAGGCCGCGCCGGCCGCCGGGAAGGGAGCGGGGCACGGGAACCGGCCGAAGCCGCAGGGTGCCCGCGGACTGCGGTTCACCCCGGTGGCCCCCAACACCGAGGACGCCGTGGTCGTACCGGAGGGCTACCGGCAGGGCGTCGTCATCCGGTGGGGCGAGCCCATCCTGCGCGGTGCGCCCGCCTTCGACCCCGAGAAGCAGACGGCGAAGGCCCAGGCCGGGCAGTTCGGGTACAACAACGACTTCCTCGCGCTGCTGCCGCTGAAGGGCGAGCGCGGCCGGCAGCTCCTCGTCGCCAACCACGAGTACACCGACGAGGTGCTGATGTTCCGGGGCTACGACCCCGAGAACCCGACCCGCGAGCAGGTCGAGATCGCCTGGGCCGCGCACGGGCTGTCCGCCGTCGTCGTCGAGGAGGACCGCGGGAGCGGCCGGCTGACGCCGGTGCCCCGGCATCACCTCAACCGGCGCGTCACCGCCACCACCGAGTTCCGGCTCACCGGCCCCGCCGCCGGGTCCGACCTGGTGCGGACCTCCGCCGACCGGACCGGCCGCAAGGTGCTCGGCACCCTCAACAACTGCTCCGGCGGCACCACCCCGTGGGGCACGACGCTGCACGGCGAGGAGAACTTCAACCAGTACTTCGCCAACGGCGGCCGGGCCACCGACAAGCGCTACGGGATCGGCACCGGCGCCACCGAGCGCAAGTGGGAGCGGTTCGACAAGCGCTTCGACGTCGCCCAGGAGCCCAACGAGGTGCACCGCTTCGGGTACGTCGTCGAACTCGACCCCTACGACCCGGACTCCACGCCCCGCAAGCACACCGCGCTCGGCCGCTTCAAGCACGAGGCGGCGACCGTGCGGCTGACCTCCGACGGGCGCCCGGTCGTCTACACCGGCGACGACGAGCGGTTCGACTACTTCTACAAGTTCGTCGGCAGCAAGCGGATGCGGCACGGCACCGGCCGCGACGCGCGCGAGCACAACCTGACGCTGCTCGACGAGGGCACCCTGTACGTCGCCAAGCTCACCGGCGACTCCCCGGCCGAGGACATCGACGGCACCGGGAAGCTGCCGCGCGACGGCGAGTTCGACGGCAGCGGCCGCTGGATCCCCCTGGTCACCGCCACCGCCCACGGCGCCGTCTCGCACGTCGAGGGCATGACGGCGGAGGAGGTCTGCGTCTTCACCCGGCTCGCGGGCGACAAGGTCGGCGCGACGAAGATGGACCGGCCCGAGGACATCGAGCCGTCCCCGCGGACCGGCAAGGTGTACGTCGCCCTCACCAACAACTCCAACCGCGGCAAGGCCGGCTCCGCGGGCCCCGACGAGGCCAACCCGCGCGTCGCCAACAAGCACGGCCACGTCCTGGAGCTCACCGAGCGCCGGAACCGGGCCGACGCGACGAGCTTCGCCTGGTCGCTCTTCCTGGTGGCCGGCGACCCGGAGGACCCGGCGACGTACTTCGCGGGCTTCCCCAAGGACGCCGTCAGCCCGATCTCCTGCCCGGACAACGTGGCCTTCGACGGCCACGGCAACCTGTGGATCTCCACCGACGGCAACGCGCTCGGCACCCACGACGGCCTCTTCGGCGTCGCGACGAAGGGCGACCGGCGCGGTGAGCTGAAGCAGTTCCTGACCGTGCCGACCGGCGCCGAGACCTGCGGCCCGCTCGTCCAGGACCGGCGCGTGCTGGTAGCGGTGCAGCACCCGGGCGAGGTCGACGGCGCCTCGGTGGAGCAGCCCGCCAGCACCTGGCCCGACGGGCCCGGGAAGATCGTCCGCCCGGCGGTCGTGGCGGTGTGGCGCGCGGACGGCCGCGACATCGGCGTCTGAGCGCACCCGCTCCCGGAGGTCAGCGGCCCGCGTGCAGGGTGAGGTCGACGACCAGTGCGCGGTGGTCGGTGCCGGCCAGGTCCAGGAAGCGGGCGCGGCGCGCGGCGAAGTCCGGTGTCACCAGCACGTGGTCGATCTGCGCGCCGAACACCGGCATCGTCCGGGCCGGCCAGGTGGGCGTGCGGTCCTGGCCGGCCAGGCGGGCCGCGTCGTGCAGTCCGGTGTCGAGGACGCGCCGGAAGGCGGCGTGGTCCTGGGAGGCGTTGAAGTCGCCGGCGAGGACGGTGGGGGTCCCGCCGGCCTCGGCGGCGGCGTCGCGCAGCCGGCCCAGCTCCGTGCGCCACAGGCCGAGCTGCTCCGGCAGCGGCGGCATGGGGTGGGCGAGCTGGAGGCGTACGGCGTGGCCGCGCACGTCGGCGACGGCGCCGGGCATGCCCATGGTGCCGGGGACGCCGGGGGCGGGGGCGAGCGGGAAGCGGCTCAGGATGACCGACCCCTCGGAGCCGCCGCCCTCGACGGCCCGCCGGTGCGGGTAGCCGGCCCCCAGTTCCCGCCGCAGGGCCGCGTCGCACGTGTATTCGCACTCCTGTACGAACAGGAGGTCGGGCTTCTCCCGCCGCACCGCGCCGATCAGCGCCTCGGTGCCCTGTCCGAACTCGACGTTCGACGTCAGCACCCGCAGTACGGCGACCGGCGGCCCGGCCGGCTCACCGGCCCTGCCGTACGGCTCGATGAACCACGCCAGCAGCCCGAGCAGCGCCACGCCCCACACCGCACCCGTCCACCAGCGGGCGAGCAGTGTCAGCAGCAGCCCGGCCCCGGTCGGCACCAGCAGCCAGGGCAGGAAGGCGAGCAGCTGCGGAACGGGCGTGATGCCGTCGGTGTCGGCAGTCCGGCAGCCGGCGACCGCGGAGACCCCGGCGAACAGCAGCCCGGCGCACCACGCGCCGAACCGTCGTCCGGCCCCGCGGGCCGCCGGGCCGCCGTGCGCGTCCGCCCGCGCGCCCCTCGCCGTGCCGATGTCCACGTGCCGGCCCTCCGCTCGCGGGTGCGTCGTCCGGATCCTCCCTCAAGGACGGCGGACGAGGGCGTGAAGTTGCCCACCGGCTACGCGTCCGCGTGGAACTCCCGCACGACCTCGATGCGGCCCACGATGTGCCGGTTGAACTCCTCCAGCTCCTCCGCCGGGACCCACAGTTCCAGGATCGTCTCGCCGCCCGCCTGCCGTACCGGGTAGCGCGCGAGGAACTCCGTGTCCGCCTCGAACCGCGTGACGTACCCGGAGCCGGACGCGGGGACGTTCCAGTCGCGGGCGATGCGGACGGCGTAGTCCTCGTTGAGGACCGGATAGAAGATCGGCTGATCGGGCAGCCGGGGCGGCCAGGCCGTCCAGCCGGACGCCTCGACGAGGGCCAGCTCCTCGGGGCCCGTGGGGCGCCACAGGGTCGTCGTCTCGCGCATGGGTGGGGACGGTAGCCGGGCGGGTGTCCATGGGACCAGGGGTTTCCGTGGCGGGTGTCAGAGCCGGGCCCGTGTCGAGGACGGTGGTGCCTCGGCGGCGGCGCCCGCGGTGGGCCGGCGGCGGCGCAGCAGGTGTCCGTACCGGCCGGTGAGCCAGGAGGCCGCGGCGACCGTCAGGCCGAGGCCGACCAGCAGCCAGGACGCCGTGCGCAGGGTCGCGGTGAGGGCGTCGTAGACGGCGCCGGCGGCCGGGCCGTCCACCGCGCCGGGCAGCTCCGCCAGGGTGAGCCGGCGGCCGAGGAGGACGGCGAGGGCGAGCAGCACCCCGCCGACGGCCGTGCCGACGCCGGTGGCCGTGAGCGCGCGCCGGCGGCAGGCGGCCAGGGCGATCCCAGCGACGGCGAAGGCGACGGCCGCGAGCGGCAGCCAGAAGGCGGCGACGTCGAGCACCTGGTAGCCCTTCCTGAGCCGGTCCACCTCGCGGGCCGGGAGCACGGTGACCTCGGTGTGGCGGACCGGGATCCGCCGCGCGATCGGCACGTTGTCCTGGAGGAGCCGGCCGCGGACCCGGGCGGTGACGGGGGCCAGGTCGACGGTGACGGGGCGCCCGGCGGCCCCCTCGTCGCGCAGGGCGCGCAGCACGGCGGCGTGGACGGCCCGGTTGGCCGCGTCCCAGCCCGCGCGGAAGGCCTCGGTGCGGGTGAAGGAGCGGGCCGCGTCCTCCACGTAGAGGCGCACGGTCGAGCGCAGGGGGCCGGCACCCACCTCGTTCATGACCCCGTCGCCCACCGTGTCCGCGACCGCGTCCCGCACGTCCGGGTCGGCGGCGAGCGGCGCCATGGCGGCGGCGTACCGGCCGGTGTCGGTGAGCCCGTACGCACCCCAGGCCGCCAGCGTGCCGCACGGCGTGAGCAGGCAGGCGAGGGCGATCAGGCCGGCCGACAGGGCGCTCCGAAGACGGGGGTGCACCCTTCCAGGCAAGGCCCGCCGGACACGCCGGGCGACCGGGGTGACCCGTACGGGCCCGCCGGACGCTCCGAACGGCCGAAACCGGCCCGGCGCCGCCGGCGCGCACGGGCGGGCCCCGGCCGGGTGGCCGGGGCCCGTTTCACCGCCGCCCGGGATGACGGGCGGCGCGGGTCAGGGCGTGCGGTGGCCCGTCGCGTCCTCGCGCGAGTAGTAGACGTAGAACAACGAGGCCGTCACGGCGGCCGCCAGGAGCAGGGACGCGAGGATGCACGTGAACATGGCCACGCCGCTCTGCGCGTACAGGAACCCCAGCGCGCTGCCCGCGAACGCGCCCCACAGCACCGCGTGTCCCTCGCGGGGCAACCGCTCCGCGACCGCCCGGACCACGGCGTACAGCACGACGAACGCGAGCGCGGTCAGGAAGCCGAACAGCAGGTTCCAGCCGGTGATGGGGCCGCCGTAGCGGCGGTTGGCCGCGGCCCAGAAGCCGTAGACCAGCCCGGCCGCGACGGGCACCGCCCACTTCGCCACCAGGTGCGTCCGCGGGCCGAAGACGTCGGTCGTCGTGTCGCGGCCGGCCCGGTCGATGGACTTCCTGGGCGTGTCTACCGCGTGAGCCATGGAGCACTCCTCTCTCCTCGCCCCCTACCAGGGCACACCGGGCGGGGGCGGGCGGCAAGTCAGGATGCGGGCCGTGGGGGCCCGTGCTTCGCTGAGGCCTGTGAGGGGTCGTGCGGGAGGTCGTTCCGGAGGGCCGGTACGCGGCCGGTGGCGGCTCCTCGAGGGACTCGTCCGGGCCGCCGGCCGGGGGGACGTCGTGTCCCGGCACGAACTGCTGAGCGTGCGCGGCCGGAGCGTCGCCTGGATCTTCCCGCTGGCGCTGCTCGCCGGCATCGCCGTGGCCGACGTCACCACCAGCGCCTTCCAGATCATCTCCTGGACCGTGCTCGTGCCCGGCGTCGCGGCCGCGATCTGCGGGGTGCCGGGCACGGCGGCCCTCGCGGTGCTCGCGGCCGTCGTCTACGTCCTCGCCGACACCGTATGGCAGCACCACGAGCGCACCGGGCTGTCGGGCCTGGTCCTCGTCGTCCTCGGCGGCCTCATCGCGGTGGCCGCCGCCGCCGTCCGGGTGGGCGGCGAGCGGCGCATGCTGCACATGCGCGACATCGCCGACACCACCCGCCGCACCGTGCTCCGCCCGCTCCCGGAGGTGTTCGGCGGCCTGGAGATCGCCGCCGTCTACCTCTCCGCGGACACCGAGGCCCGCGTCGGCGGCGACTTCTACGACGTCCAGCCCGGCCCGCACGGCACCCGGGTCCTCGTCGGCGACGTGCAGGGCAAGGGGCTGGGCGCGGTGGAGACGGCGGCCGCGCTGCTCAGCACGTTCCGCGAGGCCGGCTACCACGAGGCGGAGCTCGCGACGGTCGCCGAACGCCTGGAGACCCGCATCCTGCGCCACCGCAGACACAGCACGGCCGCCGGCCAGCCCGGCGGCGACCGCTTCGCCACCGCCGTGCTGATCGAGTTCACCGACGACCTGCCCGACACCGTGGACGCCGTCGTCTTCGGCCACGAGCCCCCGCTGGCGGTCGGACCGGACGGCGTACGGCGCCTGCCGGCCGTCGGCGGGCTGCCGCTGGGCATGGGCGACCTCGTGCCCGGGCCGTCGGTGTCGGTGCACCGGCTGGCCCTCGCCCGGGACGAGACGCTGCTGCTCGTCACCGACGGGGTGACCGAGGCCCGTGACTCCGCGGGACGCTTCTACCGGCCCGCGGACGACGTGGCCCGCGCCGTCGCCGCCGATCCGCGCGTCGCGGCGCCGCGGCGGCTGGTCGCCCTCGTCAGGGACGGCACGCTGCGGCACAGCAGGGCGCGGCTGGTCGACGACACCACCGTGTTCGCGGTGCGGCGGGTGAGCGGCTGAGTGCCCCGCTGTGCGGTCGCAACCGTTAACGTGCTGCCGTACGTGATCGACAGGGGGAGGGGACATGCCCGGAACCGTGCTGCTGCTCGCGGCGTCGCCCGTGGGCCGGGGGTGCCTGGTGGACGCCGCGTCGGTGCTCCCCGTGCTCGCCGCCGTGCCGCCCGCCGTGCTGGCCGGGACGGACACCGCGAACGTCGTCGAACTCGCCGACCCGCTCGAGCCGCAGGCCGTGCTCACCCGGCTCCGCGCGGCCGCCGCCGCCCCCGGCCCGCTGACGGTGTACGTCACCGGTCAGCTCCAACTGGACCGGCGCGAGCGCCTGCCCCATCTGGCGCTGGCCCGTACGACGCCCTCCACGGTCCGCTACACCGCCCTGCCCTGGCACTGGCTCCGCGAGGAGCTCCGGCTGCGGCCGAGCGGTGCGACGACGCTGCTGCTGGACCTGCACGCCGACCAGGAGACCTGGGAGTGGCTGCGGACCCACCCGCTGGACTCGGGGCGCAACAACGCCGTCTACGGGCGCATCGCGCCGCCGCCCTCGCGGCGGACCGTGGCCGCCCCCGCGTACATGCGCGGCGTCGCGACGATCCTGCGCAGCGGGCACCGGCCGCCGCCGGACCAGCTGCACCAGCAGGCCCTGGCCCGCGGCGCGGCCGACGGCGGCGTGAGCGGCGCGGACCTGGTGCTGGCGGCGCCGGGGCCGGTGGCGGGGGACCCGCACGCGGTGATCGCCGCCGCTGTGCGGACCGGGCGGCACGGGGACGCCGACGCGCTCGCCGCGCGTCACGAACGGGCCGCGGCCCTGGCGCTGGGGCCCGCCTCCGAGGACGCGCTGCACTGGGCGGAGGTCCGGGCCGACCTGGCGATGTTCGCCGGGGACCCGGCGCGCAGCTGCCGGGCCTGGCTGGCGGTGGCCGAGGCGCGGCTGGGAGCCGGGCAGGAACCGGGGACGCCCGCCGTGGAGGCGGCCGTGGACCGGGCCCACCACCAGTGGGGCCGGATCCGGGACGCCGGACGGGCGCGCGAACTGGGCGCCGCGCTCGCCGCGTTGCGCGGCCGGGTCCCGGGGCGGCGCGAGGGAGCGCTGGACCATGTGCAGCGGGAGCTGAGCCGGTTGGGGACCCAGGGCTGACGCCCGCCCGGGCCCACGGCCGGCGCGTGCGCCCGCGTGCGCATCGCGACGGTGGCGTACGAACCCTCCCCTGTGCGCGACAGCGGTGCCATGATGGTGAGTCATGGCTGAGGGGGACGGAGTGGTGACGCGCGGTATCCGCGTCCGGCTGGACGGCACCGCGAGCGAGAGCGACATCGGGGCGCTGCTCAAGTGGCTGGAACGGGAGAAGCCGCTCGACGAGCTGGTCCGGGCCGGCGAACTGCGCATCGACCAGCGGCGCCGGGCCGACGAGACCGGCGCCCCGATGGGCATCGGCATGGAGATCGTCGTGGCGTTCGTCGGGGGCGGCGCGGCCGTGGTGGTCCAGGAGGTGCTGGACCAGGTCAAGGGGGCCGTGCGGGCCTGGAAGGCCAACCGCAGCGAGGTGGAGGACGGCGAGCCGCCCGAGGAGCACGTCGAGCCGGTGAACCTCGACGGCAGGTAGGCGGGCGGTGACCGGTTACGACCCTCGGGGGCAGGTGAACAGGGCGCTGCTGGTCGGGGTGGCCAAGTACGACCTCACGGAGCCGCCGTACGGGGTGCCCGGCGACCTTCCCGCGGTCCGGCACAACGTGGACCGGCTGCGGGACGCGCTGCTGCGCGGCGGGGTGTTCCGCGAGCGGGAGATCAAGGTGCGCCGCTCGCCGGACCAGGTCGCCTTCGGCCGGGCGCTGCGGACGGCCGCCGACGAGGCCAGGGGTGTCCTGCTGCTGTACTTCGCCGGGCACGGGGCGATACCGAGCGCGGGTGACGAGCTGTTCCTTCAGACGCGCAACGCGAGCGTGGTCGCGGGCGGGGCGGCGGTCTTCCCCGGCGCGGAGATGTTCACCACCGTGCTGACGGTGCTCGCGGCGAGCGAGGCGCGGCGGATCGTGGTCGTCCTCGACTGCT
The DNA here is from genome assembly GCF_042724095.1 of Streptomyces sp. NPDC127100. NCBI lineage: Bacteria > Bacillati > Actinomycetota > Actinomycetes > Kitasatosporales > Streptomycetaceae > Streptomyces > Streptomyces sp. NPDC127100. The sequence continues at coordinate 307,915 of NZ_JBHXFL010000001.1, read as the reverse complement.
GCTTCGCGGGGAACGCCGCGTGGATCTGGGAGACCTTCCGCGACAAGCGGCGGGTCCTGCTGCTGATGAGCGTGCAGGCCAACCACCGCACGGACGCGGGCGATCCGCGCACCCCGACGCCCTTCACCGACGAACTCGTGACGCTGCTGGACGGCAGCGACAAGGAGGTGTGGTTCCGCGGACTCGCGGACGCGGTGCGGGCCCGGATGACCGGCGGCGGCCACCGCACCGTGCGCGGCGACCTGTGGGAACCGCAGAGCCGCACCGAGCCCGAGGAGGACGTCCTCCTCTCGGCCGGCAACGGTGCCGCCTCCGGCGGCGGCGGACGCGGCCGGCGGGAAGGCGGGGTGCGTCCGCCGCGACCCGGCGCCGGCGGCGGGCACGGGCCGGTTCCGGGCACCGGGCCGGAGCCGCGGCGAGGGCCCGGTGAGGACCCGGCGCCCGGAGCCGGCGGGGACGCGGGCCGCGACGCGGAGTCGGGTGCGGTGCCCGAGCATGGGCCGGAGGCCGGCGGGGGTACGGCCGCGGGGCGTGGGGCGGACGCCGGTGAGGGTGCGGCGCCGGACGACGGGTCGGACGCGGGCCGGGACGGCGGGGACGGGTCGGAGAGCGGGGGCGGGCCGGCGCACGGAGGCGGCTCGGGGCGCGGGGACGGCTCGGCGCACGAGGGCGGATCGGAGAACGGGTCGGCGCACGAGGGCGGTCCGGGACCGGGACCGGGGAACGGGTCGGGGGGAGGGGGCCGATCCGGGCGTGTGAACGGCTCGGGGCGAGGGGCCGGCCCGGGGCGAGGGCCTGGCTCGGGGCGTGTGAACGGCTCGGGACGTGGGGCCGGATCGGGGTGGGTGCTCGGCCGGCCGGGGCGGAAGGGGCGCTCGGAGGAAGGGGACGGCCGGGGGACCGACGCGCGTGCGGCCGGGGTGTCCCGCCCGTCCCGGCGGTGGCCGGGGCGGCTGGGCACCGGCGTTCTCCTCCTGGCGTTCCTGGCCGTCGTCGGCTTCGGCTCGTACCGGCTCGTCGTGGCGGACGGTGACCCGCCGGCCTCCTGCCCACCGCCCCTGGAACTGCGCGTCCTGACCGACCCCGACCTGGAGACGACCGTCCGGACCGCCGCGGACGCGTACCTGACGTCGGAGGAGAACACCACCGGCGACGGCTGCCGGCGCAGCGGCATCACCGTCTACGGCGCGGGCGCCGCCGACGTGGTCACCGTCCTGCGCAAGCGCACCGGCGCCTGGCAGGAGCCCCGGGACGACGACACCAACCCGCAGCGCGACGTCGGCCCGCAGCCCGACGTCTGGATACCCGGCTCCCGTGCCGACGTCGCCCGCGTGGCCGAGGGCCAGGACACCGACGCCGTGGCCGTCCTGGAGCCGGACGGCGAGGCGTTCGCGTACTCCCCGGTCGTGCTCGCCGTCCCGCAGGGCATCGCCGCCGAGCTGCTGGACGAGCGCGTCGGGCGCCCGCTCAACCGGATGATCGACGACCTGCTCGCCCGGCGCGCCGACGCCGAGGTGCGCCGCCCCGACCCGGAGTTCACCGACACCGGCCTGCTCGCCACCGTCGGCCTGCACGCCACCGGCGCCGGCACCGCCGACCCCCGTCGCGCCGAGAGCCGCGTCGCCCAGCCCGGGCCGCCCTCCCCGACCGCCGCCGACCTGCTGTGCACGCTGCCCGACGACGACGCCGTGGACGACCGCACCGCCGCCCTCGTCCCCGAGTTCCTGATGAAGAGCGGCGTCGGCTGCGACAGCGCCCGCCGCACCCCGCGCATGGCCCAGTACCCCGGCGACGTGCCCGGCCTGGAGCCCGTCTTCGTCCGCGTCCGCTGGCAGGGCGCCGACCGCGACCGGGCGGCCCGGGACGACGCGGCCGGCCGGTTCCGCACCTGGCTCACCGGTGAGCGCGGGCGCGAGGCGTTCGCCCGCGACGGGTTCCGGGCGGCCACCGGCAGCCGCGCCCTGCTGGACACCGCGGACGTCGTCGGCTCGGTGCTGCGTGCGCCGTCGCCGCTGACCGAGTCGGCCGGACGGGACGCGATGGAGGCGTCCCTGGAGGGCTACCGGGGGGCCGGCGGACCCGGCCGGGTGCTCTTCCTGCTCGACAGCTCCGGCTCGATGGCCGGCCGGTGGGAAGGGCCCAGCGGCGGACCCGGGCTGCTGAAGCAGTCGCTCGGCGGGCTCGGCGCACGGGACGAGTACGGGGTGTGGGCGGTGTACGGCACGGACGGGGACCCGTACGACACCCTGCTGCCGTTCGGCCGGCACGCCCGCAAGGACGCCGAGCGCACCATCGACCGGACGGCCGGGGTCAGGGACGCCGAGGCCGATCCGTACCGGGCGCTGCGCGCCGCCCTCGACGACATGGGGCGGCGCGGCGCGGGCGACGAGCGGCCCGGCCTGATCGTCCACGTCACCGACGACGAGGACGTGTCCCGGCTCGGCGGCGACCGTCTGGACGACGTCCTCGCCCTCGCGCGTGCGGTGCGGGTGCCGGTCACGACGGTCTCGCTCACCGGCGGCGCCTGCGACCCGGGGAAACCGGACGCCCGGGTCTCGGAGGCGAGCGGCGGCCGGTGCCTGGACGCCGACGACGACCTCGGTGCCGCCCTGCACGACGAGGTCGCCCGCACCGGAACGGGGGAGGACTGATGCCGCGACGGCTCTCACGGCGTCGGCGCGCGGCCCGGTGGGCCCTGCCGGCCGCGCTGGCCCTGCTCCTGCCGACCGCCTGCACCGGCGACGGGGGCACCGGCGGCGGCCCGGCGGTGACGCCGTCCGCCGACGTGCCCGGCGACATCGTGGTCGCCAGCGGCCGGGACGTCACCGGCAAGAACGGCGTCCGGCAGCGGCTCATAGACGCCTGGAACGCCCGGCAGGAGAAGGCCGGTACCGGGTACCGCGCCCGGCTGGTCGAGCTGCCCGGCAACGCCGACGAGCAGCGCAGCCAGCTCCTCGGCGCCCTCCAGTCCGGCAGCGCCGCCTACGACGTGGTCAACCTCGACGTCACCTGGGTCCCGGAGTTCGCCGCCGCGCGGCTGATCGGGCCGCTGCCGCAGTCGCTGCTCGACGACGACGTCATCGCCCCCGTGGCGAGCACGGCCCGCTGGAAGGGAGAGGTGTACGCCGTGCCCTTCAACAGCGACGTCGGCCTGCTCTACTACCGGCGCGACCATCTGCGGCAGGCCGGCGTCCAGCACACGGAACTGTCCGGCGGCGTCGACTGGAAGCGGCTCAGGAAGCTGATCGAGACCCTCAACGACCACAAGCCCGCCGGTTACGAGAAGGGCTGGACGACCCAGCTCGCCGCGTACGAGGGCCGCACGGTCAACGCCGTCGAGGCCTTCGCCTCGGCGGTGCCCGGCGGCACGCTCACCGACGAGGACGGCCGCTACGACGCCACCGTCGAGGAGCTGACGAGGGGCATCGCCGAACTGCGCGACCGCACCGAGGCGTCGTACATCCTCCCCGACGCCGCCCACTCCGACGAGACGGCCTCCCTCGGCGACTTCGCCGCCGGGCGCACCACCTTCCTGCGGCAGTGGCCGTACGTCTACCCGGCCCTGTCCCAGGCCTTCCCCGGCGACCGGCTGGGCGTGACCGCGCTGCCGGGCCGGGCCGTGCTCGGCGGCCAGAACCTCGCCGTCACCTCGGCGTCCCAGCGGTCCGCCAAGGCGGCCGACCTGATCAGGTACCTCACCGGCAAGGAGAGCGAACGCTGCCTGCTGGACGCCGGGTTCGCGGCCACCCGCACCTCGGCGTACACGGACGACGGCGTGACGTGCGCGGTGACCGCCGCGACGCCCTCGGCGGCGCCGACCGGCGAGGGCGCGGACGCCATGCCCCGCGACCCGGCGGGCCGCCCGGCCTACGCCCGCGACACCCTGCTCCCGGCCCTTCAGCGGGCGGTCCACCGGCCCCGCACCCCGCTGTACGGCGCCTTCACCCAGACCTTCACCGCCCAGCTCGGCGCCCTCTTCGCCGACGACCCGCCGGGCGACGCGGAGCTGGCGGCACGCCTCGACGCGGCGCTGCGCGAGGCGCTGCCGGACTGAGCGGGCGGCGCGCGCTCCGGGCCGACCGCGCCCGCCCGGCCTCGGCGCGCTCCGGCGGGCCGCGCCCGTCCGGGCCTCAGCGGGCGCCGGGCAGGGGCGCCGGGGCGTGCTCGCCGGGCCGGGCGTCCGGCGCGAGTGATCCGGTCACCTCCCCCACCCGGTGCTCCGCCGACTGGGCCGGGCTCGCGTTGGCGGCCAGAACCAGGGCGGCCACGGCCGCGACGGCGGCGGCGACGCCCCTGGCGTACCGTTCGGCAGTGCGTGTGCGGTCGGGCACGGCGTCCTCTGGGGGAAGGTGTGGGAGGCTGTCGAGTGCAGTTAAACACGCTTAATCCGCAATTTAACCTAGGGCCGTCGAAGCCGAACGGCAAGGGGCGCAGGGGGAGTTGGCAGTGGGCGACCGTGAAGATCGGGTAACCATCGGACGCCGGGTGCAGCGGCTGCGGGCCGAGCGCGGGATGACCCAGCGGCAGCTCGCCGAACCGGCGTACACGCCCGCCTACATCTCCACCCTGGAGGCCGGCCGCGTCCGCCCCTCGGACGAGGCGCTGCGGCACCTCGCCGAACGGCTCGGCGTCGGCTACGAGGAACTGGTCACCGGCCGCCCGGCCCGGCTCGCCACCGACCTGCGGCTGCGGCTCACCGAGGCCCGGCGCACGCTCGCCACCGGCGGTGCCGAGCAGGCGGCCGGGCAGTACGGCGGGCTGCTCGCCGAGGCCGAGGCCTACGAGCTGACCGAGGAGCGGGCCGCGGCGCTGCTGGGGCTCGGGGAGTGCGCGGTGGAGACCGGCGAGCTGGCGGACGGCCGCCGGTACTTCGAGCGGGCGGAGGAGTGCCTGGCCGAGGCCGGCGCACCGCTGCCGGCCCGGGTGCCGGCCCTGCGGGGACGGGCCCTGACCCATTACCTCGCCGGTGAACTCCGGTACGCCGTCTACCTCCTGGAGTCCACCCTCGACGAGCTGAACCGCGGCGGCCTGCACGACCCCGACGCGCTGCTGCTGCTCTACGCCAGCGTCATCGGTCCCTACATGGACATGGGCGCGCACGCGCGGGCCGCCCAGGCCGCCGAACTGGCCCTGGCCCTCGCGCCCCGGGCCGGCGACCCGGCGCTGGTGGCCCGCATGCACCGCTCCGTCGCCCGCACGCTGCTCGCCGAGGGCCGCCTCGCCGAGGCGGACGCCTCCCTGGCCAAGGCGGCCGAGCTGTACCGGACGCTGCAACTGCGCACCGAGCTGGCCAACTGCCACTGGATGCGCGGCTACGTCTGCGCGCAGAACGGCGAACTCCGCCGCGCCGAGGAGGAGATGCGGCAGGCCCTGGACATGCTGTCCGCCACCCGCGCCGCCCTCTACAGCAGCCAGGTCGCCGTCGAGCTGGCCGACGTGCTGCACCGGCGCGGCAAGTCCGCGGAGGCCTCCGAGCTGCTGCGCGGGGTGCTGGACGACCTGTCCTCCGAACGCGGCGCCGTGCACGCGGCGGGCGCGCACCGGCTGCTCGGCATCATCGCCGAGGACGCCGGCGACACCGACGCCGCCGAGGAGCACTACGTGCGCGCGCTCAGCCTGCTGGAGCGGGCGGGCGCGGCCGGTGACCTGGCCGACCTGTGCCGGCTGCTGGGCGATCTGCTGCGCCGCACCGGGCGGGTGGAGGCGGCCCTGGACGCCTACCGCACCGGCCTCGGGCACCGCACGGCTCCCGGCACCACCACGCTGGGCCCGGCGCCCGCACAGCCGCCGCTGTGACGGCTCGGGCCTGTCGGTTTCCGGGGGGCCGTCACGGGTAGTCGGGGCCTCCGGCCGCGTGAGCGAAGGAGGCGGTGGACATGCGGCCCAGCGACGACCGCCGAGGGCCCCCGGAAGGGGAACCCGCCGCCGACGGGGTGCGTGACGTCCCGCCCGGCGAGGTGCCGGACCGTCTCTGCGCGATAGCGGTCAGGCTGCTCCCCGTGAGCGGCGCGAGCGCGTCGCTGCGCGGCGAGGGCGGTCTCCCGGTCCGGTTCTGCGCCAGCGGCGACCGTGCCTCCTACCTCGCGGAGATCCAGGCCACTCTGGGCGACGGGCCGTGCGTCCGCGCCGCCGAGACGGGCGCCCCGGTGCTCGTCCGCGACCTGCGGTCGGGTGCGGACGCCGACCGCTGGCCGGTCTTCGCCCAGCAGGCGACGGCCGTCGGCGTGCGCGCCGTCTACGCGCTGCCGCTGGGCAGCGACACCCAGTGCGTCGGCACCCTCGACCTCTACCGCGACACCGCGGGCGGACTCACCGGGGCCGAGCTGAACACGGCCCGGCTCCTGGCCGGGATCATGACCACGGCCCTGATGGCGCTGACGGACGAGGAGCGGTTCGACGACGGGGAGGAGGGCACCTGGCTGAGCGGGCTGGCCGGTGAACACGACGAGGTACACCAGGCCATCGGCATGATCATGGTCCAGCTCGGTGTCGGCGCCGACGAGGCCCTGGCCCGGCTGCGCGGCTCCGCCTTCGCCGGGGGCCGCACCGCGTACGACGTCGCCCGTGACGTCCTCGCCCACCGGCAGCGCTTCGACCGCGACGGTTAGCGGACCGGCACCCGGCCGGCTCACACCAGGGCCCGCCCCTGCCGCCGGACCTCGGTCAGCCGTCCCGCGCCGACCGCCGCGGCCGTCGGGGCGGCGTCCTCCGCCGGCTCGCCCAGGCCGCCGTCGGTCACCAGGATCGCGTCGTCGCCGACGCGTACGGCGACGAGGTCCACGGTGAGGACCACGGCCCCGGCGTCGGCCGTCGTGCCGGCCACCGTCACCCGCAGCCCCTGCCGGGCGTCCCCCGCCTCGGGCGGTGTCACGCCGGTGACCCGGAGGTCCCGGGCGGGCCCGTGGGCGGCCTCGGCGGTGAAGTGCCCGCACGTGTCGGGCAGCGTCCCCAGCCAGGACAGCGTCCGGTCGATGTCGGCCGCGCGGTGGGAGGTGATCCGGTAGTGCAGCTGGGCTCCGCCGGCGTAGTCGTCCAGGGCGGCCGTGGCCCGAGGGGCCGGGGCGGTCGTGCCGAAGAGCTCCTCGGTGTAGAGGACGTCCAGCAGCCGGCGGCAGTCCGGGTCGTCGGCGGTGGCCTTGAGCAGGTCGTCCCGCCAGGTCGCGGCGCCGAGCGTCGGCCCCCAGGTCTCCCCCAGGTCGGCCTCCGTGATCAGCGCCGCGTTCGCCTGGGCCGGGGTGAGCGCCGGCGGGGCGGCGGCCGACGGGAGCGCGGCCGGGGACCGCGGTGCCGCCGGGCCGGTCCCGTCCGGGCGGGCGGTGGAGCAGGCGGCCGCGCACAGGGCCAGGGCGGCCGGGATCGCGAGCACGCGGACGAGGTCTCGGGGCCGCCTTCCGGCCGGCCGGCGCCCCGCACGATCGGTCACACCCCCACGGCACCACCACCCCACCCGCCCCACCACCGCACGGGGTCCACCCGAGTGAGCCGGGCCCCCGCCGGAGTCACCCGCCCCGGCGGGTCCGGGAGCCGCTGCGGCACACGCGAACGGCCCCCGGCGGACGTGGCGTTGGCCGCCGGCGCGACCCGGTGCCCGGACCCGTCCCCGAGCGCGGTCGAACACCAGGACACCCGGGAGAGCGAGGACAGCTTCCGGTCACCGGCGCGTCCCGCCTCCCGCGCGTTCACTTTTGGGGTGATGTGGACAGATCTGTTCGTGTCGCCCGCACGCATCGCGAAGGAGACCGCGTGACCGTCCGCAGCACCACCAGCACGCCCGACCTGTCGTCCAAGGACCCCAACTGGTGGCGGCAGGCCGTCATCTACCAGATCTACCCGCGCAGCTTCGCCGACGCAGACGGCGACGGGCTCGGGGACCTGCGCGGCATCACCCAGCGCCTGACCCACCTGGCCGCCCTGGGCGTCGACGCCCTGTGGCTCAGCCCGTTCTACCCCTCCGAGCTGGCCGACGGCGGCTACGACGTCGAGGACTACCGCGACGTCGACCCGCGCCTGGGCACCCTGGACGACTTCGACGCCCTGGCCGCCGAGGCCCACCGGCTCGGCCTGAAGGTGATCGTCGACCTGGTCCCCAACCACTCCTCCCACCGTCACGCCTGGTTCCGCGAGGCCCTGGACGCCGGTCCCGGCTCGGCCGCCCGCGACCGGTACGTCTTCCGGGAGGGCCGGGGCGAGCACGGCGAGCTGCCGCCCACCGACTGGCAGTCCGTCTTCGGCGGCAGCGCCTGGAAGCGGGTGCCGGACGGCCAGTGGTACCTGCACCTCTTCGCCCCCCAGCAGCCCGACCTGAACTGGGAGAACGAGCAGGTCCGCGCCGACTTCCGCACCACGCTGAAGTTCTGGTGCGACCGCGGTGTCGACGGCTTCCGGATCGACGTCGCCCACGCGCTGGTCAAGGACCTCACGGAGCCGCTGCGCGACCTCGGCGCCCCCGAGCTGAGCAGCGAGGCCGCGCTCGCGGAGTTCGCCCCCGGCACCCACCCCTTCTACGACCGCGACGACGTGCACGAGGTCTACCGCGACTGGCGCAAGATCCTCGACGCCTACAGCCCGCCGAGGATGGCGGTGGCCGAGGCCTGGGTCCCGGGCGCCCGGCGCGCGCTCTACGCCCGCCCGGACGAGCTGGGCCAGGCCTTCAACTTCGAGTACCTCCAGGGCGGCTGGGACGCGGCGGAGCTGCGCGAGATCATCGCCGGCTCGCTGGCGGACGCGCACGCCGCCGGCGCCTCCGCGACCTGGGTGCTGTCCAACCACGACGTGGTCCGCCACGCCTCCCGGCTGGTCCTGCCGCCCGGCACCGACACGGACGCCTGGCTGCTGTCCGGCGGCCACGCCCCGGCGGTCGACGGGAGGGCGGGCCTGCGCCGGGCCCGCGCGGCGACGCTGCTGATGCTGGCGCTGCCCGGCTCGGCGTACCTCTACCAGGGCGAGGAGCTGGGCCTGCCCGAGGTGGCCGACCTGCCCACCGAGGTGCTCCAGGACCCGATCTGGGAGCAGACCGGGCACGTCCGCAAGGGCCGCGACGGGTGCCGGGTGCCGCTGCCCTGGACGACGAGCGGGCCGTCGTACGGCTTCGGCGCGGGCGCGGCCTGGCTGCCGCAGCCGCCGGGCTTCGGGGAGTACTCCGTCCAGGCCCAGGACGGGGTGGCGGGCTCGACCCTGGAGCTGTACCGCACGGCCCTGCGCCTGCGCCGCAAGCTTCTCGACGGCGAGTCGCTGACCTGGGCGGACGACGTGCCGCCCGGGGTGCTCCAGTTCGACCGCTCGGACGGCTGGCGCTGCGTCACCAACCTCTCGGACGCGCCGGTCGGCCTGCCGGCGGGCGAGGTGGTGCTGACCAGCGTGCCCCTGGAGGACGGCAGGCTGGGGCCGGACACCACGGCGTGGCTGGTGAGGTAGCGGCGGCGCGTGCCACGCGGCCCGCCTCGCGCGGACCGCGTCGGCCCTCAGTAGCGCACCGCGCGGGCCACCACCGCGCGCACGTCCCCGGACAGGTCGTGGCTGCTGCGGGCGGTGGCGCTGCCGGAGCGGCCGGCGGGGACGTCGTCGACGGTGACGACGACCGTGTCGAGCAGGGTGTTGCCGGTGTCGGTGAAGTTGACCTGCACCGCGAAGGACTTGGTGTCCTCCGCGGTGTTGCGGACCGTGATCGCGGCCGTGGTGCGTCCGCCGCTGTCCGTTTCCGGCGCCCCCGCCTTCACGTCCGCCTTGACGTCGGCGCCCGACGTGATGTCCTCCAGCCACCGCCCGGCCTCCGCCGTCGCCGAGGCCAGGGCGTCCGAGCCCTCGGATGCGAGCGAGGACGCGGCCGACGCGGCCCGGCTGACCGCCGCGCTCGCGGAGTCCGTGGGCGTGCCGCCGCCACCGCCGTCGCCGCCGTCGGAGCAGCCCGCCAGCACGGCGGCCGCCAGTACCGTCACCGCCGCCGCCCGGTGTGCCCGGTGACCGCCCATGTCGCCTCCAGGGACCTCGCACGCGCCCGCTCCCGCGCGGACACGCGGGGTCCCTGCCAGTCAAGGCGCGCCGGCACCGCGCCGCACTCCGGTGCTGGTCCGAACGGGGCCGTCCCCGGCGGCCCCGGGGGCCGTCGAGGACGGGGGCGTGCGGTGCCGGGGGTCAGATGCGTCCCGGGCTGCCGCTGCCGAAGGACCCGCTCGATCCCGGCAGCCAGCGCCGCCGGTTCTGGTCCGCGCCGCGTCGGCTGCCCGCGTGGTGGAGCTGGTACGGCATCAGCCGTGGGCTCCCGTCGGTGTTCAGCGGGATCTCGTCCGGCTCCCGCATCTCCCGTTCCTCGTAGACGGGACCGGAGGCGGGGAGGTGGGGCTGTTCCTCGGCGCGCGGACGGGTCGACTCCTGCTCCATGGCCCTCATGCCGATGCGCACGGCCAGGATCAGCATGCCGGCGACCACCAGCCCGCCGATGAAGGCCGCGAACATGTTGAGCGCGTTCGAAGCGGCCAGCAGTTCATACGTTGCCGTACTCATGTTCTGATTATGTACCCCGGATTGAGATAAAGCGCACGCTATGTCCGAATCCAAGGGGGTGCCGTCGGTCGTGGACACGGACCCGGTGGCGTTGGTCTCCTCGGGACATGCGCTCCCTCCGCGACCTCGCCCCGAACCCGCGCCGACGGCCCGGCGCGCTCCTCCTCGCCCTCGCGCTCCCCCTGGCCGGCTGCGCCGCCGACCCCGGACGACCCGGCGCCACCCCGCCGGCGAGCAGCCCGACCGCCGCGGGCGCCACGGCCACCGCGGGGCCGGGCACCCGCGAACGGATCCGCGTGGACGGCCGCACCCGCGACTACCTCCTGCACCGGCCCGCCGGCGCCGGCCCGCGGCCCCTGGTCGTCGCCTTCCACGGCCGGGGCTCGGACGCCGCCGGGCTGCGGGAGCAAACCCGGCTGGAGAAGGCCGCCGCGGCGCGCGGCATGCTCGTCGCCTACCCGGAGGGCCTCGGCCGGGGCTGGGGCGCCGGCACGTGGAAGACGAAGCGGCGCCCGGACCCCGGCCTCGACGTGCGGTTCACCGAGGCGCTGGTCGGGCACCTGGTGCGCACCGGGCTGGCCGACCCCGAGCGGGTCTACGTCGCCGGGTTCTCCAACGGCGGCTCGATGGCGCTGCGCGTCGCGGCCGAGCGCCCCGGCCTGGTCGCGGGAGCGGCCTCGGTCTCCGGCCAGCTGCCCTCGGGCGCCGCCGCCGTCGAACCCACCGGCCCGGTGCCCGTCATGGTCGTCTACGGCGCCGACGACCCCGTACGCCCCCTCGCGGGATGGCCGTCCCCGCCGCCGGACCCCGAGGAGCCGATCCTGCCGACCAGGTCGGCCCGGGACAGCGCGGAGGCCTTCGCCGCGGCGGGGCGCGCCGGGCGCCCGGTGACCGAACGGGAGCGGGGCTACGACCGCACCGTCTGGCGCCTGGGCGGTGATCCGGCGGGCACCGTGCAGCTCCTCGTCGTCCACGACGCCGGGCACACCTGGCCGGGCTCGTCCCTCACCCCGCCCACGGGCTTCGGCCGCACCAGCGGCGCCCTGGACGCCACCGGCACGGTCCTCGACTTCTTCGCCGCCGGCCGGTGAGGCGCCCCTGCCGTGCCGGACGGCCCCCGGCCCTCAGGCCTGGGCGCCGCCCCGGGCCGCACCGGTGCCGGTGTCCCCGGTGTCCTCGTGCCGGACCGCCTCGCCGGGGATCACGCGCGGGGTCCCCGGGTCCTGCGCCGGCGCCTGCTCGTCCTTCGCCGCCCGGGCCTCCGCCTTGAGGATGCGCGCCGACTTGCCCGCGGAACGGGCCAGGTCGGGGAGCCTCTTGGCGGCCAGGACGGCTATGACGACGACGAGAATGATCGCGAGCTCGCTCAGTCCGAACACGGCGCTCCCCAGATGGCATGCGGTCCGGGCCCGTGACACGGGCCCGGTCGGAATCTACGGCAGGAAGGGACTCGGGTCGACCGGTGCCGGCCGGGCACCGGTCAGAGGTCGAACTCGTGCGGCGGCAGGTCGAGGGCGAAGCAGGCGTCGCGGACGACGGCCCGCTCGTCCTTGTCGAATTCGCCGTCCGCGCCGCCGATGACGATGCCGATCTGGATGACGGCACGTGCCTCGGCGGGCTTCTTCTTGGCCTTGGCGATCTCCTGGAGCACGCTGACCCTGCCGAAGGCGAAGTCGGCGGCCAGCTTGTCCAGGTTGTCCTCGAACCGGCGGCGCAGGTCGTCGGCGGGGAAGTTCCGCAGCACGTCGTTGGTGGCGATGAGCTGGGCGACGCGCTGACGCTCGGACGGGTCGACGGTGCCGTCGGCGGCGGCGACCAGGGCGCACATCGCCATGCTCGCGTCGCGGAAGGCACCGCTCCTGAGGTCGTTCTTCTTCGCCACGAGCTGCGTCTGCATCTGCGACGCGGACTCCTTGACGCGGTCCCACAGGGCCATGAGAACTCCGTACGGTCGAGAGGTGGTCTGCGGCCTGGTATCTACAGCCGTGTAGAAGTTACCAGGCCGGCCCGCCGCTCACTCCTCGTCTCCCCCGCCCTCCTCGTCCTCGCCCCCGTCCTCGTCGCCCTCCAGGAAGTCCCCGACCTCGTCGACGATCTCGGCCGCCACCAGGCCGCCGGCGACGCCCACCGCGAGCCCGGCCGCGCCCGCCGCGACGGCGGTGCCGACGCCGGGGCCGGAGTGGTGCGCCGGCTCGTGTCCGTGGCCGCCCGCGTGCCCGTACACGGCGTGGGAGCCGTAGGAGGCCCGGTGCTCGACGAGCTCGCGGATCCAGCCGTCGACGAGGGCGCCCCAGTCCTGCGCCGCGGCCCCCTCGTGCGGCACGGTGAAGCGGCTCAGGGCGTCGTGGCCGTCCCCGAGCAGCCCCCCGCGCTTGTCCGCCTCCAGGACCACCTCCAGGCCGCCGGGCGCGGCCAAGAAGGTCAGCTCGATCTCGTTGACCTGGTGCGCGTACCGCGGCGCCGGGGTGAGCTCGATCTCCTGGTAGAAGGGCAGCTGCTGCCCGGTGCCGCCGATGCGGCCGTACTCCAGGTCGGCCGAGCGGAAGCCGAAGCCCAGCTGCCCGAGGGCCTCCAGGACGGCCTCCTGCGCGGGCAGCGGTGCCACGGCCAGCGGGTCCAGGTCGCCCTTGTCCCGGGCGCCGGCGACCGCCAGCTCGGTCCGCACGCCGAGGACGACGCCCAGCGGCTGCCCGTACAGCTCGGTGACCGGGGTCTCCCAGGGCAGCGTCACCGAGAAGGGCAGGCCGTGCCGTTCCCCGGCGTCGAGCCGGAAGCCGCCGCCGACGGTGAACCGGCCGAAGGCGACGACGCCCTCGCTCTCCCCGTCCGCGTGCTCGGCCTCGACCCGGGCCACCAGCTCCAGCGCGATGTGCTCGACGTCGAATCCGGTGGTGCCGCCGACGAGGTCGACCCGGCCCGACAGCACGCCGCCCGGCCGGGCCGCGCCCGGGTCGAGGACCGTGTCCACCGTGGGCCCGCCCACGCCGAGGGAACCGAGCAGCCGCTTGAACACCATCGAGGCGTTCACTCCTTCACGTTCGTGCGGGGAAACATGTCGTGCGGGAACAACCGGAACCGTCCCGCCGTTCTCTACAGGCGAGTAGAAGCATAGGGGTCCACGGACTCCCGATCTCTTTGCTCGTCCTTTACCATGAGAGGGAAAACCTCGGGCGCCCGCCGAGCGGCGCCCACCGACCCCGTTAAGGAGTCCCGTTCCGTAATGGAGCCTCCCAGTACCGGCCGTGCCACGGACGGCCCGCCAGTGCCCCTGCATGCGCGTGAGGGAAGCGGGGTGGCACGGTGACCGAGGTCCTGCTGCTCCTGCTGGCCCTCCTCCTCACCCTGGCCTGCGCGGTCTTCGTCGCGGCCGAGTTCTCTCTCACCACCGTCGAGCGCGGTGACCTGGAGCGTGCCGCCGAGTCCGGCGAGCGCGGCGCCGACGGCGCCCTGAAGGCCGTGCGCGGCCTGACCCTCCAGCTCTCCGGCGCCCAGCTCGGCATCACGGTGACCTCGCTGGTCATCGGCATGCTGGCCGAGCCGTCGCTCGCGGCGCTGCTGCGCGGCCCGCTCACGGCGATCGGCCTGGGCGGCGCCGCCCCCACGGTGGCGACCATCCTCGGCGTGGCCCTCTCCACCGTCGTCCTGATGGTCGTCGGCGAGCTGGTCCCCAAGAACTGGGCGATCTCCAGCCCGCTGGCGGTCGCCAAGGTCGTCGCCGGTCCGCAGCGCGGCTTCACCGCCGCCTTCGGCCCCTTCATCCGGCACCTGAACAACACGGCGAACCACTTCGTCCGCCGCTTCGGCCTGGAACCGGCCGAGGAGCTCGCCTCCGCCCGCAGCCCCGAGGAACTGGTCGCCCTCGCCCAGCACTCGGCCGCCGAGGGCGCCCTGGAGGCGGACTCCGCCGAGCTGTTCGTGCGCACCCTGCACCTGAGCGAGCTGACCGCGGAGAACGTCATGACCCCGCGCGTGGACGTCAAGGCCCTGGAGGCCCACGCCACCGCGGCCGACGCGGCCAACCTCAGCCACGCCACCGGCCTGTCCCGCTTCCCGGTCTACCGGGCCAGCCTGGACGAGGTCGTCGGCACCGTCCACATCCGCGACGTGCTGGCCCTGGAGCCGGAGCGGCGCGCGGCCACCCCGGTCACCGAGCTGGCCACCGCGCCGCTCCTGGTGCCGGACAGCCTGCCCGCCGACCGCCTCCTGGAGCGCATGCGCCGGACCCGCACCATGGCCGTCGTCATCGACGAGTACGGCGGCACGGCGGGCGTGGCGACCGTCGAGGACATCGTCGAAGAGGTCGTCGGCGAGGTGCGCGACGAGCACGACCCCGTCGAGGTGCCCGACCTGCTGCCCGTCCCCACCGGGGCGGACGGCCGCACGGCCTGGGAGGCGGACGGATCGCTCCGCCTGGACCGGCTCGCCGGGATCGGCTTCACCGCCCCCGACGGCCCCTACGAGACCCTGGCCGGTCTCGTCGCCACCCATCTGACGCGCATCCCCGCCGAGGGCGACGTCGTCGACCTGGACGGCTGGCGCCTGGAGGTCCTGGACATCGACCACCACCGCGCCGACCGCCTGCGCGTCGCCGCGCCCGCTCCGGCGGAGCCGGCCGGGGAGCCGGCCGGGGAGCCGGCCGGGGAGCCGGCCGAGCCGGTGGCCGCCGGCCGGTCGTCCCAGCGGGAGCCGGAGGTCGCCCGATGACCGCCGTACAGCTCCTCATCGGCGCCCTGACGCTGCTGACCAACGCGTTCTTCGTCGGCGGCGAGTTCGCCCTGATCTCCGTGCGCCGCAGCCAGATCGAGCCGCGCGCCAAGGCGGGCGACAAGCGGGCCCGGATGACCCTGTGGGGCCTGGAACACCTCTCGGCCATGATGGCGACGGCCCAGCTCGGCATCACGGTGTCCTCCCTGGTGCTCGGCGCGGTCGCGGAACCGGCCATCGCCCACCTGATGGAGCCGGTCTTCGAGGCCGTCCACATGCCGGGCGCGCTGGTCCACCCCGTGGCCTTCGCCATTGCCCTGGCCCTGGCGACCTATCTGCACATGCTGATCGGCGAGATGATCCCGAAGAACATCGCGCTGGCCGCCCCGGCCGCCACCGCGCTGATCCTCGGCCCGCCGCTGGTCGCCCTCACCCGGGCCCTGAAGCCGGTCGTCTTCGGCATCAACGCCTTCGCCAACACGCTGCTCAGACTGCTGCGGGTGGAGCCGAAGGACGAGGTCGAGGCCGTCTTCACCGACGACCAGCTGGCCCGCATGGTCGTGGACGCCAGCGAGGCCGGGCTGCTGACCCCGGCCGACGGCGAGCGCCTGCGCGACGCGCTGGAACTGGGCACCCGCCCGGTCGGCGAGATCCTCGTGCCCACCCCCAAGATGCGCACCGCCCCGCACACCGTCACCCCGGCCGAGCTGGAACGCCTCGCCGCCGAGGCGGGCTACTCCCGCTTCCCGGTCACCGGCCCCGGCGGCACCGTGCTCGGCTACCTGCACATCAAGGACACCCTGGGCATCACCGACCGTGACCGCCCCTTCCCCCGAACCGCGCTGCACCGGGTCACGCGGGTCCGCATCGACACCCCCCTCGACGACACCCTCACCGCCCTGCGCGCCGAGGACAGCCACCTGGCCGCGGTCACCGGCGAGACGGGCACCGTCCTGGGCTTCGTGACGATGGAGGACGTCCTGACGGAGCTGGTGGGGCCGGCGCCGGTGGCGTCGTGACCCGGCCCCGCGTCCCGTCCTCCGTGAGGTGACGGGACGCGGCGGCACGGGGCGGGCGGACTTCGGTCCGCCCGCCCCTTCCGCGTCCGGCGTGGTCGGCGTGGTCCGCAAGGGCCGGATGTGTGTTCGCCGCGGCAGGTATCCGACCGGCGCGACTAGAGTTCAGGTGTGGGGGAACCGGATTCCCCGCGGCGGGCCGTGTCCTCTGCGGTCCGCGGGAAGGTATGCATGCCCTCGGAGAGCAGGCTGGACGCCGAAGGTCGGGCGCAGGCCGCCGACCGGCTCGACGACGATCATTACCCGGCGTACACCATGGGCAGGGCGGCCGCGCTGATCGGTGCCACGCCCGGATTTCTCCGCGCGCTCGGCGAGGCGGAACTGATCAGCCCGATGCGGTCGGAAGGCGGCCACCGCCGGTATTCGCGCCGGCAACTGCGCCGTGCCGCCCGGGCCCGCGAGCTGGTCGACCAGGGAACGCCGATCGAGGCCGCCTGCCGCATCGTCCGGCTCGAGGACGAGCTGGAGGAGGCGCTGCGCGCCAACGAGGAACTGCGCCGCACCGCCGGGCGGCCCGGCGGTGGCGGACGCGGCGGCGGGTGAAAATCTGACCCCGGCGAAACAGATATTCGCGGGTGGGCGAGAAGATAACCGCATTCCCATTCTCGCGGTGATATTCGCCGTCATTTGTTGCCCGGGCGGACGGTGCTTTCCGTGCTAGGCTCGACATCAGTTGCAGTTGTGGTTGCCATTTGCGTTACCGGGTTTCCGGGCAGGTGATCATCGCAGCGATGAGAAGACCCGCGCGGTGCGGGTCTCCAGACACTGCCTAGGAGTAAAAATGGCTTCCGGTACCGTGAAGTGGTTCAACGCCGAAAAGGGCTTCGGTTTCATCGCGCAGGACGGCGGCGGCGCCGACGTCTTCGCCCACTACTCGAACATCGCCACCCAGGGCTTCCGTGAGCTCCAGGAGGGCCAGCGGGTGAACTTCGACGTCACGCAGGGCCAGAAGGGCCCGCAGGCGGAGAACATCGTTCCCGCGTAACAACGCGCGAACCGCACAGGAGGGCCCGCACCGTACGGTGCGGGCCCTCCTGCGTGTGCCCGGCGGTCCGCTCACCAGCCGGTCGCGAGCAGGTGGTTGAGGAGCAGCGCCAGCAGGGCCTGCGCCGCCAGCCAGGCACGCGGGCGGCCGAGGAAGGCGCAGGCCGGCAGCAGCCACAGGGCGAAGGGCAGCCAGATGCGTTCCGTCTCCGCCTTGCTCATGCCGGACAGGTCGGCGACCAGCAGGGCGAGGAGCGCAGCGGCCACGAGAACGGCCGCCCGGGTGTCCTCGGGGGCCGCGGTCCCGCCGCCCCGCCGGGCCAGGAGCACGCCCCCGGCCCGCCGCAGCCCCGCCACCGTCGCCAGGCCGGTGACGAGCACCGTGCAGGCGAGGTTGGCCCACACCCAGTAGCCGTAGGGGCGTACGCCGGCCGCACCCTGGTAGTACCGCTCCACCAGCAGGCGGTACGCCTCCCACCAGTCGAACCCGGCCGCGGTGAACGCCACCGGCACGACCGCCGCCCCCGCGACCAGCGGCACGAGCAGCACCGGGCGCTCCCGCACCCCGCGCCGGCCGAGCCACAGCACCGCCGCGCCGATCACCGCGAACAGCGTCAGTCCGTACGACAGATAACAGGCCAGGCCGAACAGCAGCCCCGAGCCCGCCGCCCACCACGGCGAGCGTCCGGTCACCGCGAGGGCCAGCAGAGCCACGGACCACGCCGCGACCGCCGCGAAGTACCCGTCGGCCGACGTGCCCGTCCACACCGCGGCCGGCGCCGTCACCAGGAAGGGCGCCGCCCGCCGGGCGAGCCGCTGGCCGGCCAGCGCCCGCACCGCCACCAGCACCGCCACGCACGCCGTGGCACCCACGGTGATGCACCAGGCCCCGGCCCAGCCCCCGCCCCGCAGCCCGGCCCGGTCCAGCAGCACGAAGGTGAGCGTGGCCGCCGGAGGGTGACCGGCGACGTGGGCGGGCCAGTTGTCGGGGGAGCCGATCAGGATGTGCCGGGTGAAG
The DNA here is from genome assembly GCF_042724095.1 of Streptomyces sp. NPDC127100. Taxonomy (NCBI): domain Bacteria; kingdom Bacillati; phylum Actinomycetota; class Actinomycetes; order Kitasatosporales; family Streptomycetaceae; genus Streptomyces; species Streptomyces sp. NPDC127100. Next base: position 289,633 of record NZ_JBHXFL010000001.1, on the reverse strand, counting down.
TCGCGCAGGGTCGCCGGGATGTCGTTCCAGCGGTCGATGGCCTGGAGGTACTCGAAACGGGTGGTGAGCCGGACCACGATGCCCCGGTGCCAGCCGTCGATCAGGGCGAGGGACCAGATCCAGGCCGTCGCCGTGCCCCAGGACGCGGCGAGCACGGCGCGCCACGGCAGCCGGGCGGCGAGGGACGGGCCGTACGCCACGGTCGCCACCGCCAGCAGGACGGCCGCGGGCGTGCCGGGGCCCGGGTGCGGGTCCCAGCGGCCAGTCAGGGGCGGCCAGCCGACCAGCAGGGAGTGGTCGGTGGCCTGGATGTGCCGGCCTACCAGTACGGCCGCCACCACGAGGAGCACGGCGGGCACGACGGCGTACAGGTCGCGGAGGCCGGGGCGGTGGCGGGTCACACGGGCACCGTAGGCCGGAAGATCGTCCCGCGCTGGTGCACGCGGCGGACGTCGGCGTTTCGCCACGGGTCGCGGCCCCTTCCCGGGGCCGGGCCCGTCCTACGGTCGGGACATGCGCGACCTCGCCTCACGGCTTCCGACCTCCCCCGGCTTCTGGCGCAGCCCGGTGCGGGGCCGCCGGTTCACGGCGGTGCTCGGCCTCGTCCTGCTCGCTGGCATCACCGTGCTGTTCGTGACGGGCCTGCTGTCGTACGCCGCCTACAACCCCGGTCTGGACCCGGTCAACGACAAGACCCCGGACAAGGGGATCCTCGGCTTCTACCTCTTCCCGTGGCCGGCCGGGCCGGACTGGCTGTACCGCCTCAGCCAGGGCGTCCACGTCACCCTCGGTCTCACCCTGATCCCGGTGCTGCTGGCCAAGCTGTGGTCGGTCGTGCCGAGGCTGTTCACGCTGCCGCCGGTCCGCTCGCTCGCCCACGGGCTGGAGCGGGTCTCGCTACTGCTGCTGGTCGGCGGCGGGCTCTTCCAGTTCGTGACCGGTGTGCTCAACGCCCAGCTGGACTACGTGTTCCCCGGCTCCTTCTACCCGCTCCACTTCTACGGTGCCTGGGTGTTCTTCGCCGCGTTCGTCGCGCACGTCGTGCTCAAGGCGCCGATGGCGCTGCGCGCGCTCAGGGGGCCGCGCGACGAGCGCGGCGACGACCTGGCCGCACCCCGGCCCGACCCGCCCACCGTCTCGCGGCGCGGGGCGCTGTGGCTGGTCGGCGGCGGATCGCTGCTGATGTTCGCCACCAACGCCGGCCGCAGCTTCGACGCACCGCTGCGGGAGACGGCCGTGCTCTCGCCGCACGGCGGGCCCGAACCCGGCAACGGCCCCAACGGTTTCCAGATCAACAAGACGGCCGCCTACCTGGGCATCGACCCGGCCGGGACGCGCGACGACGTCTGGCGGCTCGTCGTCGTCGGGCGCACGGGGACCGTCCGGCTCGGCCGGGCCGAACTGCTGGACATGGAGCAGCACAGCGCCGCGCTGCCGATCGCCTGCGTGGAGGGCTGGTCCACGTCCGACCAGTGGTGGCGCGGGGTGCGGCTGCGGGACCTCGCCGCGCGCGTGGGCTTCGGGGAGGACCCGCCGGACGTGTTCGTCGAGTCCCTCCAGCGGCACGGTGCCTTCCGCAGCGGGGCACTGCGCGCCAACCAGGTGGCCGAGGGCCGCTCCCTGCTCGCGCTGTCCGTCAACGGGGAGACGCTGAGCCTGGACCACGGGTATCCGGCGCGGATCATCGTGCCCGCCGCGCCCGGCGTGCTGAACACCAAGTGGGTGACGCGGTTGACGTTCGGGGACCTGGGATGAGGGCCGTGACGAAGCGGGTGCGGGACCGCGAGGGCGGGCTGCGGTCCGCGATCGGCGGTCCCTTCTCCCTCCTTCTGCTTCTCTGCTCGTTCGCGCTCGCCGGTTACGCGGGCGTGCGGCTGCTCGCCGGCGACTGGCTCGGCGTGGCGCTGTGGTTCGTGGGGGCGGCGTTGGTGCACGACCTCGTGCTGCTGCCCCTGTACACGGTCGCCGACCGGGTGGTGGTCCGGGGGCTGGGCGCGGCCGGACGTCGTGCGTGGGTCCTGTACGTGCGGGTGCCGGCCGCGTTCTCCGGGCTGCTGCTGCTCGTGTGGTTCCCGCTGATCAGTGGCCGGGTGGACCGGCGCTACCGGTCGGTCGCCGGGCTCTCGGCGGAGGGCTTCCTGTCCCGCTGGCTGCTGATCACGGCCGCGCTGTTCGGTGTCTCGGCTCTGCTCCTGGCGCTGCGGGCGCCGCGCAGTCCGACGAAGCGGCGCGCGCCGGACGTCCACTGAGCGGCGGCCCGCCGGTCCGTTCACCGAGCCGCTCACCGGTCCGCCGGCCGGGCCGTGAACGCCGGGCACGCGGCCAGGCGGGCCGCGAAGCGGCCGTGCGGGGCCAGCGCGGCGACCGCCCGCGCGTCGGCGGCGGTGTCGACGTCGCGCAGGGGCGGCAGGTCGCGCACCCGCAGGCCGGCCGCGACGAGCCGCTCGCGCTGCACCGCCCCCGTCACCGGCGTCGACATGGGCACGCCCCGCAGCAGGGCCGGGTCCGGGCGGGCCAGCCCCAGGGCCCAGAAACCGCCGTCCTCGGCCGGGCCGACGTACGCGTCACAACCGGCGAAGTCCACGGTGAGCAGCTCCGGCGTCACCTGCGGCGTGTCCATCCCGATGAGCAGGGCCGGCCCGGCGCACCCCGCGAAGGCCTCCGCGAGCCGTTCGTCGAGCCCGCCCGCGCACTGCGGTACGACGTCGAAGCCGGCCGGCAGCCAGGGCCCCGGGGAACCGTCGAGCACCAGCACCCGGCGCCGCGCGGGGGTCGCGGCGACGGCGTGCAGGGTGTCGGCGAGGGCCGCTTCGGCGAGCGCCGCCGCCTGGGCCGGGGTGAACGGCGGGGTGAGGCGGGTCTTGACCCGTCCGGGCCGCGGTTCCTTGGCGATGACGAGGAGGGTGGCCGCCATGCTCACCCCGACTTCCCCTCGCGGGCCGGGTCACACGGGACGGGGCGCACCGGTTCCTCGGACAGCACCCGTCGCATGTCCCGCACCGCGTGCCAGGTGCCGCGCCAGGTCCCCGTCACCTTCGAGGCGCCGGTGCGGGGCAGGTAGGGGACGTCGTGCTCGGTGATCCGCCAGCCCGCGTCGGCGGCACGCACCACCATCTGGAGGGGGTAGCCGCTGCGCCGGTCGGTGAGACCGAGGGCGAGCAGCGGCTCGCGCCGGGCGGCGCGCAGCGGGCCGAGGTCGTGCAGGCCCAGGCCGGTGCGGCGGCGCAGCATCCGGGCGAGGGCGAGGTTGCCCGCGCGGGCGTGCGCGGGCCACGCGCCCCGGCCCTGTGGGCGCCTGCGGCCGAGCACCAGGTCGGCCGTGCCGGCGCGGACCTCGTCCACGAAGGGCGTCAGCAGGGCCGGGTCGAGGGAGGCGTCGCAGTCGCAGAAGCAGACGACCTCGGCGGTGGCGGCCTCCAGTCCGGCGTGGCAGGCGGCGCCGAAGCCGCGACGCGGCTCGGACACGACGGTCGCGCCGAGGGCGCGGGCGAGGTCCGCCGAGCCGTCGGTGGAGCCGTTGTCGACGACGAGCGCGCGCCAGCCGTCGGGGATGCGGGCCAGGACCCAGGGGAGGGCACCGGCCTCGTTCAGGCAGGGGAGTACGACGTCGACATCCGCGGGGGGCGAGGTGGTCACGGCCTTCACCCTACGAAGCCGAACGGGACACATCGCGTCATTCCCCGCGCAGGTCCGCCCGCGCGAACTCCCGCATCCCCTCCGTGAACCCGACTCGTGGCCGCCAGCCCAGTTCCGTCCGCAGCCGTGCGGAGTCGGCGGTGATGTGGCGTACGTCGCCGAGGCGGTACTCACCGGTGACGACGGGCTCGGGCCCGCCGTGGGCGACGGACAGGGCGGTCGCCATCTCGCCCACCGTGTGCGGGGTGCCGCTGCCGGTGTTGTAGACCGTGAGCGTCCCGGACGGCGGATCGGCCTCCAGCGCCGAGACGTTCGCCGCCGCCACGTCCCGGACGTGCACGAAGTCGCGGCGCTGGCGGCCGTCCTCGAAGACGCGCGGGGCCTCGCCGCGGGCGAGCGCGGAGCGGAAGAAGGACGCGACACCCGCGTAGGGGGTGTCGCGGGGCATCCGCGGCCCGTACACGTTGTGGTAGCGCAGCGACACCGCCGTCGCGCCGGTCGTCCGGGTCCACGCGACGGCCAGGTGTTCCTGGGCCAGCTTGGTGGTGGCGTACACGTTGCGCGGGTCGGCCGGGGTGTCCTCACCGACCAGTCCGGCGGAGAGGTCCGCGCCGCAGACCGGGCACGCGGGTTCGAACCGGCCCGCGTCCAGGTCGGCGACGGCGCGCGGCCCGGGCCGCACCGCACCGTGCCGGCCGCACGCGTACCGGCCCTCCCCGTACACGACCATCGACCCGGCGAGGACCAGCCGCCGTACGCCCGCCTCCGCCATGGCCGTGAGCAGGACGGCGGTGCCCAGGTCGTTGCGCGAGACGTACTCCGCCGCGTCGGCGAATCCGTCGCCCAGTCCCACCATCGCCGCCTGGTGGCACACGGCGTCCACCCCGGCCAGCGCACGGGCGACGGCCTCCGGGTCGCGCACGTCGGCCCGGGGGTCCTCCCGGACGTCGAAGCCGACGGGTTCGTGCCCGTGTGCCCGCAGGGCCTCCACGACGTGGGACCCGATGAACCCGGCACCGCCGGTGACCAGTACGCGCATACGGCCACGCTAGGTCCGCGAGGGCACCGGGGCCCGGTGGTGCCTGGCCCCGGCACGTCACGGGTCCGCGAGGTGGGTGCGGGAACGACGGACCGGTGACTTTGCCATCTCTTTACAACCTGCTCCGCCGCCGCGTCGTCTCTCCGCTCGATCCGCGACCACGCGACCACGCGTTCCCGCCCACCGACCACGGGCGGGCGGACCGACCGCAGAGAGAGAGCGACCCGATGCGCCGCACCATCCTCAGTGCCCTGGCACTCGCGTGCACCGCCGTCCTGGCGAGCACCGCCCCCGCGTTCGCCGACGGCCCGACCGCGACCCCCAGCAACCCCCCGGCGGCCGCCACCCCGAGCCCGGTTCCCGAGGCGAGCCAGGTGCCGACGCCCGTGCCGTCCGTCAGTTCCCCGGCGGAGGGTTCCGAGCCGAACCAGGGGTCGACGCCGGTGCCGACGCCGTCCGTCAGTTCCCCCGCCCCGGCCGCCGAGCCGAGCAGCCCGGCGTCCGGCGGTCAGGTCTCCGCCGTGCCCGCGGGCGCGCCCGACACCGGGGTGACGGCCTCCGAGTCCGCCGGGGGCGGCGGTGCCCTCGTCGGCGCGGGCGCCGGCACGCTCCTCGCCGCGGGCGGCGCGGTCGCCTTCGTCGTGCGCCGCCGCCGGGCGACCGGGGCATGACCCCGTTCTCCAGGCGCGCCCTGGCCGGCCTCGCCCTGGCCTCGCTGCTGGTGGGCTGCGGCGGCGGGCCCGGGTCCGAGGGAGCCGGGACGACCGCGCCGGCCGCGCGTACGGCGCCGCCCGCGCGGTCCGACGCCGGGCCGGCGCGGCCCCTGGAGCGGTCGGCCCCGGTCGGCCTGCGCATCCCGGCCATCGGGGTCGACACCCCGGTGATGGCCCTGGGCCTGCGACCGGACGGCACCGTGCAGGTGCCGCCCGTCACGGACCACGACCGCGCGGGCTGGTACCGGCACTCGCCCACGCCGGGACAGGTGGGGCCGTCGGTCGTCCTCGGCCACGTCACGGTCGGCACCCACGGGGACGGCGTCTTCCGCCACCTGGAGCGGCTGCGCCGGGGCGACCGGATCGAGGCGCGCCTGGAGAACGGCACGGTCGCGGTGTTCACCGTCACGTCCCTGCGGACGGTGGCGAAGGCGGAGTTCCCCACGCAGGACGTGTACGGGGACGTGGACCGGCCGGAGCTGCGGCTCATCACGTGCGGCGGCCCGCACGACGGCGAGGGCTACCGGGACAACGTCATCGCCTTCGCCGAGCTGACCGCCACCGCGCCGACGGCCTCCGCGCCGTCGTGACCACGGGAACGCGGACGTCCGCTCCGGCGTCTTCCCCCTGCCCCCCACACGACCATGGAGAGCGTTGAAACGGTCCCGTGAGAGGGCGGCGTCCGAGCTGTTCGCCGCCCTCTACCCCCGCCTGGCCGGCTGGTGCCGCCGTCTCGTCGACGACGACGGGACGGCCCACGAGATCGCCTCCGAGGCCTTCACCCGGCTGTGGGCCCGCTGGACGTCCGTGGACGAGCCCCGCGGTTTCCTCTACGTCACCGCCGCCAACCTCGTCCGGGACCACTGGCGCAGGCTGGAGCGCGAACGCCGGGCCGTGCGCCGGGTCACCGCGGAGGTCGCCGTCCGCCCGCACGACCAGCAGGCCGACCCGTCGGTACGCCTGCTCGTGCAGTCCCTGCCGGAGCGACTGCGCGTGCCGATCCTTCTCCACTACTACGCTGACATGCCGATCCGGGAGGTGTCCGTGCTGACCGGGCGCAAGGAAGGAACCGTCAAGGCCGACCTCCACGCGGCCCGCGAACTGCTCCGCGTCCATCTGAGGAGAAGCCTTGACCACACGCTTTGAGGGCGATCCGGACGGTCCGGAGTCCGTCCACGACGATCCGCACGATCCGCTGCTGGTCGTCCTGCGCCCGGGACCGGACTTCCTGGGCCCGCCGCCGGGCCACTACGAGGCGATCCGCCGGGCGGCGTCCCGGCGCCGCCTGCTGCGCGCCGCCGCCGGGGCCGCCGCGACCTGTGCCGCCGCTGCCGCCCTGTTCACGCTGCCCCTCCAGTGGACGCAACCGACACCGCCGCCCCGCCCGGCCGTTCCGCTGGCCCCGCCGTCCCCGGCCGTGCCCTCGCCGTCGTCGTCCCCGTCCCCGACGTCCGCGCCCACGCCGTCCCCGTCCGACGTCCCGCCCCAGGGCCCGGGCCGGGCGGCCCCCAGTACGTCCGTGCCCGCCGCGCCGTTCGCCACTCCGAGCACGTCACCGGCCGTGGGCCGGCCGGCACCGGAGACCTCCTCCCCGGCCGGGGCGACGCCGACGGCCCGCCCGAGCACCGCCGCCACGCCCTCGGAGTGAGCCGTCGCGGGCGTGCCGCTGGGACAATCGGACGATGATCTATCACGTCGTACCGCTCGCCGACTGGGACGCCGATCCCGGCCGGCCGTACGCGCCCGCGTCCCTCGCCGCGGAGGGGTTCGTCCACTGCTCCCCGGACGAGGCGACGACCCTCGCCGTCGTCGACGCCTTCTACCGCACGGCTCCCCGGCCGCTGCTCGCCCTGGTCGTGGACGAGGAGCGGCTCACCGTGCCGTGCGTGTGGGAGGCGGCGGCTCCCGCCCCGCCGCCCGGGGTGGCCGAGGGCACCCTGTTCCCGCACGTGTTCGGCCCGGTCGACCGGGACGCCGTCGTGCGGATCCTGGAGGTCCGGTGGGACGACGAGGGCCGGGCGGCCGGTCTGGCCGCCGCCGGCTGACGCCGGGGCCCTCGTCCGTTCCGCGTGCCGGTGCCGCTCAGCCGTCCTGTTCGGAGGCGCCGCCGAGCAGTGCCGACGCGGTCTCCACCGCGGTGGCGGCGGGCGCGGGCGCGGGCACGGCCGCGGGGTCGGGGTGGCAGGTGAAGCCGAGCCGGGCCATGGCCCGGGTGACCTCGCCGCCGGTGAAGTCGCGGCGGTCCTGGCGGGTGACGACCGCGCCCACCTGCTTGACGGGGTAGCGGCGGCGGCCGATGGTCACGGACTCACCCGTGATGGGCTCGGGGGTGATGCCCTTCATCGAGCTGATCACCCCGTCCTTGGTCAGGTCGAACGGGTACCGGGCGATGACGCAGCGCATGAGGCCTCACAGGGGAGCGGAGAGGGATCGGGAGGGGGTGTGGCGTTCTTGGCGGCCGTGCGGCCGGACCGGGCGGGCCCCCGGGTGGGGGAGAGCCGCGCGGCGGGACCCGGTGCCGGGCCCCGGTCGCGCCGCCGGACTCAGGCCGCCGAGTCGCCGGTCGACTGCCGCCGCGGCCGGCGCCGGGGAGCGTCGCCGGCGGGCCGCCCCTGGCCGGAGCCGCCCTGCACGGACCGGCCCTGCCCCGCGCGGCCCTGGCCGGTGCCGCCGCCCTGCGCGCCGCGGCCCGCGCCGCCGCCGCGGCCACGGCGGCCACGGGACGAGGAGCCCCCGGACGCGGCGCGCCGGGGACGCTCCACGACCGGCGCGGCGATGACCACGGGAACGCCGGACGGTGCCTGCGCGCCGGTGATGCGGGTCAGTTCCTCCTCGCCCGACCGGACGGGGGTGATCTGCGGGGTGATGCCGGCCGACACCATCAGCCGGCTGAAGTCGCGCCGCTGGTTGGGGGTGACCAGGGTGACGACGCTGCCGGACTCGCCCGCGCGGGCGGTACGGCCGCCCCGGTGCAGGTAGTCCTTGTGGTCGCTGGGCGGGTCGACGTTGACGACCAGGTCCAGGTTGTCGACGTGGATGCCGCGGGCCGCCACGTTGGTCGCCACCAGCGCGGTGACCTGTCCGTCCTTGAACTGGGCGAGGGTGCGCGTGCGCTGCGGCTGGGACTTGCCGCCGTGCAGGCCCGCCGCGCGGACGCCGCTGCTCAGCAGGTGCTTCACCAGCCGGTCCACGGCGTGCTTGGTGTCGAGGAACATGATGACCCGGCCGTCGCGCGCCGCGATCTCGGTGGTCGTGCGGTGCTTGTCCGCCTCGTGCACGTGCAGCACGTGGTGCTCCATCGTGGTGACCGCGCCGGCCGACGGGTCGACGGAGTGGACCACGGGGTCCGTCAGGTAGCGCTTCACCAGCCGGTCGACGTTGCGGTCGAGGGTGGCGGAGAAGAGCAGCCGCTGCCCGTCCGGGCGCACCTGGTCGAGCAGGGCGGTGACCTGGGGCATGAAGCCCATGTCGGTCATCTGGTCGGCCTCGTCCAGGACGGTGATCTCGACGTCGTCCAGCCGGCAGTCGCCCCGGTCGATGAGGTCCTTGAGGCGTCCGGGCGTCGCGACGAGGACCTCGGCCCCCGCCCGCAGGGCGCCGGCCTGCTTGCCGATCGACATGCCGCCGACGACGGTCGCCGACCGCAGTCCCACGGCGCGGGCGTACGGGGTGAGCGCGTCGGTGACCTGCTGGGCGAGTTCACGGGTGGGGACGAGCACGAGGGCGAGCGGCTGCCGCGGCTCGGCACGGCGTCCCGCCGTACGGGCCAGCAGGGCGAGGCCGAAGGCGAGGGTCTTGCCCGACCCGGTACGGCCGCGGCCGAGCACGTCACGGCCGGCCAGCGAGTTGGGCAGGGTCGCCGCCTGGATCGGGAACGGCTCGGTCACGCCCTCGCGGCCGAGCGCGGCCAGCAGGGCCGGCGGCATGGCGAGGTCGGCGAAGGCCTCCACGGCCGGCAGCGCCGGGGTGATCGTCTTCGGCAGCGCGAACTCGCCCTGGGGAGCGGCCGGCCGGCGCCCGGAGGAACCCTGGGAGCGGCGCGGGCCGCCGGACCGCCCGGCCCCTTCGGAGTACCGGCCGCCGCCCTTGCCGGAGGCCGGGGCCCCGTTGCGCGTACGGGTGGATCGGGTGTTCGTGCGTGTGCGGTTCATGCGGAACCTTCCTTGATACGGCACGTATCGAGGGAGTCCCGCAGCGTTGGAGCAGCGCAGGGAATCGCAAGAACGAGCCGGCCCCGGTCGGATTCGGCGCGAGTGGGCCGTGGGACCGGGAGAATCGGGTGAATCGAAAAGAATGGAATGGTCAGGGACGGAGTAAATCGCGGGAATTCGGATTCACGCCCTGAAACGCCGCGAGCTGGGGCCCGCACCCTTCAGGTGCGGGCCCCAGCTGCGAAGTGTGTGTGAGCGTCAGGCGGGAACGATGTTCTCGGCCGTCGGGCCCTTCTGGCCCTGCGCCACGTCGAACGACACCTTCTGGCCTTCCAGCAGCTCGCGGAAGCCCTGGGCGTTGATGTTCGAGTAGTGGGCGAAGACGTCGGGGCCGCCGCCGTCCTGCTCGATGAAGCCGAAGCCCTTTTCGGCGTTGAACCACTTCACGGTACCGGTAGCCATTTGAATCTCCTTCGGAAACGGTGCTCGGAGCCCGCCCTGTGCGCGCCCCGGTCGCCGCGATGATCACCCCGTCGGAAAAACCTTCAGGCAACCACTACTGCAACTTCCATCGACAGTAGCACGCCGTGATCGGCCGGGCGCTGGGGATAATCCCGCCCCGGAGGGCCGGGAGGGGAATATTCCCGGCGCGTGACGCCGGTATCTCCCGTCATGGTCACAGATATTGCTCCGCCCCGAACGCAGGGTCCGCCGGCGTCCTCGTCCCTCGCGGCGCCCTGACCTCCGCCGACGGCGTCACGGGGCACCGGTGTCCGTCTCGGCACGGGAGACGCCGCGGGCGTCGTCGCCGTCCCGTGCCGAGACAAGGAGCACACCGGCCGCGAGAGTGAGGCGGAGCCCGTCAGCGGCGGGCCTTGGCCCGGTCGAGGGCGGCGACACCGAGCGCCGCGAGGACGATCTGGATGAGCCACTCGACCCAGTCGACGCCGTTGGTGTCGGCGACGCCGAAGGCCGCGGCGAGGGCCGATCCGATGAGGGCGGCGACGATGCCGACCGCGATGGTCCACAGGATGCCGATGCGCTGACGTCCGGGAACGACGAGCCGGCCCAGGACGCCGATGACGATGCCGATCACGACGGCGCTGATGATGCCTGATATCTCCATGCTTGCCCCTCGGGTGGTTTTATCTCGTCCTTACGGATGCCCGTTCGAAGCGCGTGCAGTCCGGAGGGGAGCGGCGCCCGCCGTCAGACGTTGACGCCGAAGTCGGCGGCGATGCCGGCCAGCCCGGAGGCGTAGCCCTGGCCGACGGCGCGGAACTTCCACTCGGTGCCGTGGCGGTAGAGCTCGCCGAAGACCATCGCGGTCTCGGTGGAGGCGTCCTCGGAGAGGTCGTAGCGGGCGATCTCCTGGTTGCCGGCCTGGTTGACGACCCGGATGAAGGCGTTGCGGACCTGGCCGAAGCTCTGGCCGCGGTTCTCCGCGTCGTGGATGGAGACCGGGAAGACGATCCGCTCGATGCCGGCCGGGACGGCGGCGAGGTCAACCTTGACGCTCTCGTCGTCGCCCTCGCCCTCGCCGGTGAGGTTGTCGCCGGTGTGCTCGACCGATCCGTCCGGGCTGGTGAGATTGTTGTAGAAGACGAAGTGCCCGTCCGTGGGCACCCGGCCCGAGGCGTCCAGGAGCAGCGCGGAGGCGTCGAGGTCGTAGTCGGTGCCGGTCGTGGTGCGCACGTCCCAGCCGAGGCCGACCAGGACGGCGGTCAGGCCCGGCGCCTCCTTGCTGAGCGAGACGTTGCCACCCTTGGCCAGGGAAACTCCCACTGCGTACTCCTTCTCGGCGAGTGCGGTCGTGGTCCACGGCGCGGACACGGTCTCGAATCTACAGCAATGTAGAAGATGTCGGGCGGGCGGTCCGCCCGGCACGGGGCGTCTATACGATGTCCGCCCGGAAACGGGCGGCGGCGGAGAGAAGGGAGTGCGGGCGTGGCGGATGACCGGCGTCCCCGGCGACGGGGGCAGGGCGAGCTGGAGGCGCTGGTGCTCTCGGTGCTGCGCGGGGCGGAGGGTCCGGCGACGGCCGGCTGGGTGCAGGAGCGCCTGGGCGGGGACCTGGCCTACACGACCGTGGTCACGATCCTGACCCGCCTGCTGGACAAGGGCGCGGTGAGCCGGGAGCGCGCGGGCCGGTCCTTCGCCTGGACGCCTGCCGCGGACCAGGCCGGTCTGGCCGCGCGCCGGATGCGCGGGGTGCTGGACGCCGAGAGCGACCGCGGGGCGGTGCTGGCGAGCTTCGTGACGGGCCTCGACCCGGCCGACGAACGGCTGCTGCGCGACCTGCTGGGCGACGCGCGGGCCGCGGAGGAGGACTGACGTCGCCCGTCCGCCCGGGACCGGGCGGACGGGCGGGGCGGGAGCGCCCCCGGCGCGGGCACTCCCAGCGGCCCCCGCACCCCGGATCCGCCCCGCCGCGCCCCGCCCGAGGGCAACGCCCGCCGCGCCGGCACTACTTGCTGACGGCGAAACGCATCAGGGCGTGCTCGTCCCCCTGCTTGATCTTCCCCGTCTCGTTGATCACTTCCAGCTTCCAGGAACCGCCTACCCGCACGGCCTTGGCCACGGCGCAGCCGTTGTCCTGGCTGAGCATGCTGGGCCAGATGTCGGCGACCTGCTGGGTGCTGCCGCCGGTCGCGTCGTAGACCTTGAAGCTGACGTTGCGGGCCTTCTGGAAGGAGCTGCCCTTCTTGTAGGCGGCGGCGACGAAGACGATCGACGTGATCACCGCCGGGAGCCGCGCGAACTCGACGGTCACCGTCTCGTCGTCCCCGTCCCCGTGCCCCGTCTGGTTGTCGCCGCTGTGGAGCAGCGAACCGTTGCCCATCGGGTCGAGCGAGTCGATCCCGGCGAGGCGCACCGGGTCCCCGCCCTGCATGGCGATGGCGATCAGGTCCAGGTCGGTGCCGGACTTGCGGCGCAGCTTGCCGAGCACTCCGCCGCTGCTTCCGGCGGTCGGGTCCCAGGAGACGCCGATGGACAGGTGGGTCACTCCGTCCAGGTCCGCCGGGCCGTCTTCCTTGGTGAGCGTGATCATGCGCGCGTCCTCCTCCGTCAGGTAACTACTACGCAAAGTCTGCCTGGCACCCGGCGATTCCGGGACGACGGGTCGGATTCGCGCGGTTCCGCCCGCCGTCGGGCGGGCCGGGCGGTCGTCGGCCGGGAGGTTCAGCGCACCGGGAAGCCGAAGGCGCGGTCCTGCTCCCTGAGCCAGGGCAGGATGCGGCGCAGGGCCTCGACGGTCTGGGAGCGGTCGCCGCCGGCGTCGTGGAAGAGCAGCGTCGGCCCGTTGGGCAGTTCCCGCTCCACGGTGGCGACGATGGCGTCCGTGCCCGGCCGCTCGAAGTCCTTGGTGTCCACGTTCCAGCCCAGCGGGCGCATGCCGTGGGAGGCGGCCAGCTTGCGGCTGTACGGGGTGAAGGCGCCGCCCGGTGCCCGGTAGTACACCGGGCGGACGCCCCCGGACGCCTCGGTGATCATGCGCTCGGCGTCGAGGATCTCCTTGGCCTGGTACGCCTCGGACTTCTTGTCCATGGAGGTGTCGTGCGAGACGGAGTGGTTGCACAGCTTGTGCCCGGCCTCGACCACGTCCTTCACGAGGTCCGGGTGGGCCTGCGCCTGGATGCCCGTCATGCAGAAGGTGGCCTTCACCTCGTACTCCCGCAGCACGTCGAGCACTTGGGGGGTCCAGGCGGGGTCGGGGCCGTCGTCGATGGTGATGTTCACGCCGCTCGCCCCCGCGTCCGAGGCGTGCGCGATGGTCACGGCGACGTGTCCGGCGTCCTCGCCCGGGGTGGCCGACGCGGTCGCCTCCGGCGAGGAGGCGCCCACGGAGTCGGCCTGCGCGGTCCACACCGAGGCGCCGACGGCGAGCATCGTCACCCCGAGCGCCGCCCCGACGACCTTGCCGTACCAGCCCCGTCCGCCACTGTGCCGTGCCATGTCCGCCCCGCTTCCACGCCGTTGCCCGTCTCGGTCACCTCGAGTCCACCTGGCATGACGACGAACGGCGGCCGGGGGATGCGTCCGTTACCGATCACGGACAATTCCGGGGGGATTCGTGAACAACTCGGCGGGCGGGGGCGGATCGTGGCCCCGGCGTCACAGGTCGAGCTGGTACTCCAGGGCCCGGTGCGTGGGGACGTAGCCCAGGGCGTCGTTGACGGCCCGCATGTGGGTGTTGCTGTCCGCCGTGTCGGTGACCAGGCCGGCGAGTGCGGGGTGGTCGGCACGGGCGAGGCGGATCGACTCGGCCTTCATCCAGTGGCCGAGGCCGTGGCCGCGGTGCTCGGGCAGCACGCCGGTGCCGTAGTGCAGCCCGTCGCCCTCGCCGCCGCCCGGCACGACGAGTTCGGAGAAGCCGACGACCGAGCCGTCCGACTCGTCTACGGCGGCCACCGTGGTGAGCAGGTCCCCGCGGTCGGCGACGGCCCGGGCGGCGGCCAGGACCCGCTCGACGTCCCAGGCGACGACGCCGTAGTCGGTGTCGTCCATGGGCATGTCGTCCATGGCGCGGCGCGACGCGGCGAAGCTCTCGGCCAGTTCCCCGGGGACGGTGCCGCGCCACGACACGAGACGGTAGCCGGGGTGCGGCCGCCGGGCCGCCGCGTCGATCCCGCCCGCCCTGTCGCTGTCCCACCCCTGCAGCGGGAGCCGCGCGTACGTCAGCGCCAGCACCCTGCGGAAGCCGTGTGCGGCGAGGAAGTGATCGCCCGGCGTCCCCGCGTCGGCCTGGGCCAGCACCGACCTCCGGCCGGCCTCCCGCGCGGCGGCCACCGCCGCCTCGAGCAGCCGCGAACCGACCCGTCGGCGCCGCTCCGCGCTGTGCACGTTCACCTGGAGCTCCGCCAGGTGTTCCTGTCCCTCCCGGGTGAACACCCGCAGGAACGCGGACCCGAGGGGCTCGCCGTCGTCCCGGGCGGCCAGCCACGCGAGGCGGTGGCCGGACGAGGTGCGTTCGGGATCGGCGAGGGCGGTGACGCGGAGGGACAAGGGGTGCTCCGAGGGGACCGGCGGGACGAGGGCGGCCCCAGTCGACCACGCGGCGGGCGAGGGCGACAGCGGATTTCGGCGGGCGGGGCGCGACGCGACTGACTTCCTCGCTCCGCCGGATCGCGGGAGCGCCGACCCTGGGCGTCCGCACCTGTGCGACCCGTGAAAAGGCTTATAAACTGGCCCAGTTGATGCGGTGCGGGTGCGTGACGGTGTCGAGTGCGGAGGGCCGCGTGGTGCGGATCGGGGAGATGCGGCTCGGTGACGGGACCGCGGTGCGGGTCGAGGTCGACGGGCGGGACGAGAGCGGTGTCGACCGGGTGGGCCGGGGGTCGGCCGTCGTCCGGGACTCGGCCCACACCCTCCAGGAGGCGCTCGCGCACATCAGGCCCGCGGTCGAGGCGGTGGCCGACAGTGTCCGGGGCCTGGCGAACCGGCCCGACACGGTGAGCGTGGAGTTCGGCATCAAACTGTCCGCGGAAGCGGGCGTCGTGGTGGCCAGGGCGGCGAGCGAGGCCAACTTCGCCGTACACCTGGAATGGGACAACCGGGACCCCGGATAATCGGGTACATGTCAGCGTTCCGGGGGGAAGCGGCGCTGGAGTCGGGCCTCGCCCGCGTACAGGGCGCCGACGGGATCGCGGGGGCGGGGTTCCTCGTGGCGGCCGACGTCGTCTGCACCTGCGCCCATGTCGTCGCGGACGCGCTGGGGCTGCCGCGGGACACCGCGGCCCCGCCCTCCGGGACCGTACGGGTGGAGTTCCCGCTCGCGCGGGACGCGGGGGGAAGCGTCCCGGCCCGTCACGCCCGGGTCGTGTCCTGGCAGCCGCTGCTGGGCGACGACACCGGTGACGTGGCCCTGCTGCGCCTCGACGCACCCGTCTCCGGCGCCCGGCCGGTGCCCCTGGTGGACGGGACGTCCGTGTGGGGGCACTCCTTCCGCGCCTACGGGTTCCCGGGCGGCGCCGACCACGGGGTGTGGGCGGCCGGCACGCTGCGGAGCGTCCAGGGCGCGGGCTGGGTGCAGATGGACACCGGCCCCGGTGGCCCGCGGGTGACCAACGGCTACAGCGGCGCGGCGGTGTGGGACGACGTGCAGGGCGGGGTCGTCGGGCTGGCCGTGGCGGCCGGTCGCGGCGATCTGGCGGGCACCGCGTTCCTCGTCCCTTCCGCCGCGCTCGTGGACGAGGAGGTGCTGCGCCCCACGTGCCCGTTCCGCGGCCTCGACGTGTTCGAGGAGGAGGACAGCGCGTTCTTCCACGGGCGCGAGGACGACGTGGAGCGGCTCCTCGCGTCGATCACCGGGCGTCCCCTCACCGTGGTCGTCGGCCCCTCGGGATGCGGCAAGTCCTCGCTGATCCGCGCCGGTCTGCTGCCGCGGCTGCGCGCGGACGGCACGGGGGTGACCGTGCTGCGCCCCGTGCCCGGCAGCCCGCCCGGGGCACTGCTGGCGCACGCGCTCGCACCCGTCCTGGAGCCGGACCGCGGGGAGATCGACCGGATCGGCGCGGCGGAGGGACTGGCGCGCATGCTGGACGGCGAGTCCGGCGAGTCCGGCGAGTCCGGCGGGTACGCGGGCCCGGCCGGAGCGGACGGCGAAGGCGTCCCGCCCGCCGTCGCCGCCCTGCGCGCCTCGCTCGAGGAGCGGGCCGGCCGGGCCGGTCACCTGATCGTCGTCGACCAGCTCGAGGAGTACGCGGGCGCCGAACCGGCGGCCGCGCGCACCCTGCTCCGCCTCCTCCTCGCGCTGACCGAGGACCCGGGCGCGGGGCGCGG
Organism: Streptomyces sp. NPDC127100; assembly: GCF_042724095.1. Classification (NCBI taxonomy): domain Bacteria; kingdom Bacillati; phylum Actinomycetota; class Actinomycetes; order Kitasatosporales; family Streptomycetaceae; genus Streptomyces; species Streptomyces sp. NPDC127100. Next base: position 273,311 of record NZ_JBHXFL010000001.1, on the reverse strand, counting down.
GCTGCGCGTCGTGGCCACCGCACGTCAGGAGTCCCTCGACGTCCTGCTGACCTCCCGAACGTCCCGCTCCCTGAGCGACGCGGTCCTCTTCCTCGCCCCGCTCGACGCGGAGAACCTGCACCGCGCGGTCACCGGCCCCGTCGACGCCGTACCGGGGCTGTGGCTGGAGCCCGGCCTCGCCGAGCGCGTCGTCGAGGACGCCGCGGACGAGCCCGGCCGGATGCCGCTGGTGGAGTTCACCCTCACCCGGCTCTGGGAGCGGCGCGAACGCTCCATGCTCACCCACGCCGCCTACGACGAACTCGGCGGCGTCACCGGGACGCTGGTGGGCTACGCGGACGACGCCTACCGGACGCACGTGCCCGATGCCGACGAGGGCCTGGCCCGTAGGCTGTTCGTGCAGCTGGCCCGCCCCGACGACCGGGGCGGCTACATCCGCCGCGCCGTACCCGCCGCCGGGCTCGACCCGGCCGCCGCGGCGCTCGCCCGCCGCCTCGCCCGGGGCAAGCTGGTCGTCCTCGGCGAGACGGCCGACGGCACGGAGATCGTCGACCTCACGCACGAAGCCCTCACCCGGCTGTGGCCCCGGCTGCGCGCCTGGCTGGACGACAGCAGGAACTTCCGGCAGTGGCAGGAGCAGCTGCGCACGGACCTGGCGCGCTGGGAGGAGAAGGGCCGCGAGACGGGCGCCCTCCAGCGCGGCCGGACCCTCGCCGAGGCCGAGGAATGGCTCCAGCGGCTGCCCGAGGACGTGACCGCGGACGAGCGCGCCTACATCGAGGCGGGCCGCCGTTACGCGCGGCGGACGGTCCGCAGGCTGCTGGCGGGAGGCGCGCTGCTGACGGCACTGCTGCTGGTGGCCGGCACGCTGGGCACGGTCGCATGGAACACCGGCAGCGAGCTCCGGACCCAGCTGCGCACCCTCGCGGCCCGCGCGCTCGCGGAGGAGTCCGGCAGCGTGCAGGCCCGGCAGCCGGGCAGGGCCGTGCAGTGGGCGCTCGCCGCCTGGCACGCCGACCGGACCGCACCGCGGGCGCGGGAGGCCCTGCTCGCGCAGTACGCCCGCACCCGGTACGTCCGCGGCCTGCACACCGGCCTGTGGCGGGGCCGCGTCCAAGACCTGGTCGCCACCCCGGACGGCGGCACCCTCGCGGTGCGCTCCAAGCCCGACGGCAAGGACCCGTACGAGGTGTCCGTCGTCACCGGCGTACTCGACGGCACACCGCGGCACCACCTGCTCGACGGCGTCCCCGCCACCCAGCAGCACTCCGCGATCAGCCCCGACGGACGGCACTACGCCGCCGCCATGCCCGACGGCACGGTGTGGCTGTGGCGGCTGGACGGACAGGGCGGCGGGCCGGCGAAACTCGGCGGACGGCACACGGCCGAGGGCGACATCGTCTCGGCCGGACTGGACTTCAGCGCGGACGGCACCCGGCTGCTGCGGTGGCTCGACATCCACACCCCCGCCGACGAACGAGTGGAGCCGCGGGCCCTGCTCGGCGCCTGGAACCTCGCGGACCTGAAGCCGCTCCCGGTGGCGGACACCGTGGTGTCGACCGCCGGGGACCAGACCGTGCGTTTCGGCGAGGACACCGGCACCGTCGAGGTCACGACCACCGACTCCGAGGACGCCGGAACCCCCGACGGCACCGTGCTGCGCGACCTGCGCACGGGCCGCGTGCTGCGGAAGATCCCGGCCGCCGGTGCCCCCGGCGAGTGGGTGAGCTCCGACGCCACGGGCGCCTACGGCTTCGACACGGCGGAGAACGACGACGCCGGTTACGCCGACCTGACCCTCGGCCGACGCGGCACGGACGACACGTACGTCACCCGGCTGCCCCTGGACGACGAGCCGGGCTACCAGGACACGACGCTCACCGTCGCGCGGCGGGAGGAGGGCGGGCTGACCGTGCTCTCCCCGGTCGGGGACACCCTGGTGGTGGCCCACGCGCCCGCCGTGCCCCGGCCCGACTCCTCGGAGAGAGACGAGGCGTCGGTCCTGTCGCCGGACGGCGACCGGAGCGCGCGGCTGGCGGAGGACGAGGTGCGGGTGGTGGACCTCGTGCACGGGGGATCCACGGCCGGCGCACTGCCGGCCGGTTTCGAGTCGTACGGGTCGAACCTCGTCTGGACCCAGGACGGCAGGTACCTCGTGCTCGTCGAGGAGGACGGTTCGCGCCTGCACGTGTACGACGCCGACGCGCCGTCCCACCGCACCGACGTGCCGGCGGGCGAGGGCCCGGCGACCACGGAGGAGCGGACGTTCACCGGCGCCGTCGAGCCCCTGCCCGACGGCGACGTGGTCGCCCTGACCCGGGCCGGCACCCTGCTCCGGGTGGACCCGGAGCGCGGCGTGCGGACGGGCGAACCGCTGGCGGTGGACCCCTCGCCGCGCAACCGGGGCTTCCCTCCGCTCCGGAGCCGGATCGTGAGCCGCCCGGGCCACCCGGAGCAGGTGGCCGTGGTGACGCCCGACGACGCGGACGAGGGCACGATCCAGCTCTGGGACCTGCGCACCCGGACCCGGCTGGCGCCGCTGAAGGGCGACGAGGTCGGCTGGGCCTTCGAAGGGATCGGCTCCGACGACCTGGTGTTCTCCCCGGACGGCCGGTACCTGGCCGCGGCCCACAACGACGGCAGGGTGCACCGGTGGGACCTGGAGAAGAAGGCCCCTGTGGGCACACCCGTCCCCGTCTCCGTGGCCGTAGAAGTCCTGGCGGTCACCGACGGCGGGATGCTGATCACATCCCAGGCGGGCGTCGGATACGGGCTGTGGGACCTCGCCGGCGTCCGCATCGGCACGATCCCGAGCGGGCCGTACTCCACGGCGGTCCTGCGGGGCACCGAGCTGGTCGTGGAGGACGCGGGCCGGCGCACGGCCTACGCCCTGGACCCCGGCACCTGGTTCCACGACCTCTGCGCCCGCGCGGACCGCGCCTTCACCGCCGAGGAACGCGAACACCTCCCGCCCGGCACCCCGCCGGAACCACCGTGCGACGGTGCGTGACGGCGCCGGACGGCCTCTACGCCTTCGCGCCGGGGGCCCGGTAGGCGACCTGCCGGCGGGCGGCCTCGTCGACCTCGTCGAGGGTGAGCAGCGGTGTGGCCCGGGTCCGCAGGCCGCCGCTCGCCTTGACCGCGAGACTGACGGCGGCCATGGAGACCGCGTCGGGGAAGTCGACGACGATCACGGTGTCGTCCTCCCCGAAGGCGAAGTACATGGCCTCGACCGTCCCGCCGAGGCCGGTGACGACCTGCTCGACGGCGGCGCGGCGGCCGCTCGCGCCGTCCTTGAGGAGGCCCTTCGCACCCTCGGACGTGTAGGTGGCCTGGATGAGGAACTTCGGCATAGGGACGCTCCGTGCCTTCGCGTGTGCTGGGTGGGATGCCTTCCCGCCGCCGGGTCGCCCGCCTGTCGGCGGACGGCCGGATTCACCCGTCGGGACCCGTCTCCGGGGCGGCGGCCGAGCCTGCTCAGTGGTGGAAGCCGACGCGGGCCTCGTCGTGGGGGCGTCCCTGCTCGAGGCGCCTGATCGCCCTGCGCATGTCCTCGGCGAGGAGTTCGATCGCGTCCCGGTCGACGCCGTGCCGGACGAGCACGCGCTGGATCACGGTCTCCTGGCGGTCGGGCGGCAGCGGATACGACGGCACCTGCCAGCCGCGCATGCGGAGCAGGTCGGACAGGTCGTACAGGCTCCAGCCGACCGAGGCCGGGTCGGTCAGGGTCCAGGAGGCGGCCGGAAGCGCGTCGGTTCCGTCGTAGAGCAGCGTGAAGGGACCCATGTCGGCGACCTGCCGGGCGAGGTGCTGCGCGGTGTCGGCGCACGCCTGGTAGACGCGCCGGTATCCCTCGGTGCCCAGCCGCAGGAACATGTAGTACTGCGCGACGACCTGGCCGCCGGGCCGGGAGAAGTTCAGCGCGAGGGTGGGCATGTCGCCGCCGAGGTAGTCGACGTGGAAGACCAGGTCCCCCGGCAGGGCCTCCTTGTCGCGCCACAGGGCCCAGCCCACCCCGAGCGGCGCCATGCCGTACTTGTGGCCGGAGGCGTTGACCGAGGCGACCCGCGGCAGGCGGAAGTCCCACTCCAGGTCGGGGTGGAGGAAGGGGGCGATGAACCCGCCGGACGCCGCGTCGACGTGCAGGGGGACGTCGACCCCGGTCTCCGCCTGGATCCGGTCGAGTTCGGCCGCGATCTCCGCCACCGGCTCGTAGGTGCAGGTGTAGGTCACCCCGAGGATCGCCACGACGCCGATGGTGTTCTCGTCGACGTACTGCCGGAGCTGGTGCGGCTGGAGACCGGTCGCCCCCGGCTCCACCGGCACCTGGCGCAGCTCCACGTCGAAGTAGCGGGCGAACTTCTCCCAGCAGACCTGCACCGGCCCGCACACCAGGTTCGGCCGGTCGGTGGGCAGGCCGGCCGCGCGCCGCCGGTCGCGCCACCGCCACTTCAGCGCGAGCCCGCAGAGCATGGCGGCCTCGCTGGAGCCGGTGGTGGAGCACCCCACGGCCGGTGCCGTCCCGCCGCCGGGCGCGTGCCACAGGTGGGCGATGATGTTGACGCACCGGGACTCGATCTCCGCGGTCTGCGGATACTCGTCCTTGTCCACGATGTTCTTGTCGAGGCACAGGTCCATCAGCCGGCGGACCTCGTCGTCCGTCCAGGTGGTGCAGAACGTGGCCAGGTTCTGGGCGGCGTTGCCGTCCAGGAGCAGTTCGTTGCGCAGCAGCTCGTAGACGACGTGCGGGGGCGCCGGCAGCTCCGGCATCAGCCGCTTGGAGAGGGGCTTCTCGCTGATCGGTGACGTGAAGATGTCGGCGGCCGGATCGGCGGCCGTCTCCTTGGCGTTGTGCAGAGCCACGGGTGCGCCTTTCGCGTCGTCCTGCCGTGTCTCTCGGAGGCTATGGGCGGCCCCGCGCCCCCGACACCGGACGTACTCCACCCGGGCGTGACGACGGAGAACGAGGCTCCGCGCACCGCCCACGGGTGGCGTTTCGCTCGCGGAAGGCCTCGGCGCGCGGTCTAGTCTCGGCCCGTGGGACAGCCCGAGCAGCACGCCGAGGGTGCGGGACCGTTCGCCACCCGGCTCACCTGGCACCCTCCGGGCGGCGGCACCGCCGTCTGGGAGTCACGGCCCGCCCGGCGGCGCGGAGTCATCGCCGTCCGCCGGCCCGGCGCGCCCACCGTCCGGCACGCCCGCGCCGACGAGGCCGGACTGGCGCGGCTGCGCAGGCTCAACGCCGTCGCCGCGACCGCGTTCGTCATCGGCGGCGCGCTCTTCGCGATCGGCGCCGGCATCGCCCAGTTCGGCTCCGGCGACGCCACCACGTGCGCCTCGGTCTACTTCGCCGGCGGCCTCTTCTTCAACACCGGCGGCTACGTCTCGCTGCTCCAGGTCGTCAACGCCCCCCGTCACGAACCCGGCGGCGAGGGCCGTCTGGTCACCCACGGCTGGCGCTGGTGGAGCTACGAGCCGGGGCGGGCGGACTGGCTGGGCGCGTTCGTCCTGTTCGCCGGCACCCTGGTGTTCGCCGTGGACCTGCTGGACTCCTTCCTCCAGGGACTCTCCGTCCAGCAGGTCAACCGGCTGGTCTGGGCCCCGGACGTGATCGGCTGCCTGCTCTTCCTGATCTCCGGCCACCTGGGCTTCACCGAGATCTGCCACCGCGGCCGGCCCTGTCTCCGGCGCCGCGACCTGGGCTGGTGGATCGTGGCCGTGAACCAGCTCGGCTCCGTCCTCTTCATGGTCTCGGCGATCGCCGCCTACACCCGCCCCGCCACCGGCAGCCTCGTCAACGCCGGCCTGGCCAACTGGGCCACCCTCACCGGCGCGTCCTGCTTCACCCTCGCCGGCCTCCTGCAGCACGGGGAACGCCCTTGAACGCCCTGCCATCGGCCCGGAGGCCCGTGCGCGGAGACGGAGCGCGGAGACGGTGCGCGGAGACGGTGCTCGCCGAGCGAGCGGGCCGGGGACGACGGCCGGGACCGTCACGCAGGGACGTCACGGGGAGTTCCCCGTGCCGGAAGCCCCGCGCAGCAGTCCCCTCTCCATCGCCACCACCACCGCCCTCGTCCGGTCGTTCACGTCGAGCTTGGCGAACAGGCGGAGCAGGTGGGTCTTCACCGTCGCCTCGGCGATGACGAGCCGCCGCCCGATCTCGGCGTTGGTCAGACCGTCCGCCACCGCACGCAGGACGTCCGCCTCGCGGGCCGTGAGCGGGACCTGGGCGGGCTGCCGCATCCGGGCGACCAGCCGCTCGGCCACCCGGGGCGCCAGCACCGTCTCCCCCCGGGAGGCGGCGTGGATCGCGTCGACCAGCTGCTCACGGGTGGTGTCCTTGAGCAGGTAGCCGATGGCCCCGGCCTCCACTCCGCGCTCGATGTCCGCGTCGGTGTCGTACGTCGTCAGGATCAGCACGCGGGTACGGGGAAAGCGGGCCACGATCTCGGTCGTGGTGGCCACTCCGTCGAGCACCGGCATGCGCAGGTCGACCAGCGCGACGTCGGGCTCGTACCGCTCGACGAGTTCGAGGGCCTCGCGGCCGTCGCCCGCCTCGCCGACGATCTCGACGCTCGTCTCGGACGAGAGGAGAGCCACCACTCCGGCCCGCATCACGGTGTGGTCGTCCACCACGACGATGCGAATCCCTCCGCCCGTCATGCCCCGGCCCCGCTCTCTCCCGGTGCCGGGGAAGCCAGGGGTATCGACGCCAGTACACGCGTACCGTCACCCACCGAACTCGTCACCGTCAGCCTCCCTCCCAGCTCCGCCAGCCGCTTGCGCATCCCGTCCAGGCCGAAGCCCGCCGACTCCCCCACCACGAAACCGGTCCCGTCGTCGGTGATCTCCAGCTCCACCCCGTACGCCTGCCGGGTCAGGACCACACCGACCGTGGAGGCGTCCGCGTGCTTGCGTACGTTGGCCAGGGACTCCTGGGTGCAGCGCAGCAGCGCGATCCGGGTCTGCTGGTCGCACTCCAGGTCCTCCAGGTCGGCGTCCACGGTGAGCCCGGTGTCCTCCGCGAAGCGGTCCACGGTCCGGCGCAGCGTCTGCGCCACCGAACCGGCCGCGACCTGGCCCGGTCCCGGCCCCCGCGCGGAACCGACCAGCTCCCGCGCCTCCGCGAGGTTCTCCCGCGCGGTCGACTCGATCGACCGCAACTGCTGCGCGCTGCGCGCGGTACCGGAGTCCAGCCCCGCGCGGGCCGCCTCCGCGAGCACGATGATCGAGGCGAATCCCTGCGCGAGCGTGTCGTGGATGTCCCGCGCCATCCGCTCCCGTTCGTCCGCCGCCCCCTGCCGCTGATGGGCCTCGGACAGCTCCGCCTGCGTCCGCTCCAACTCGTCGATGAGCCGCGCCCGTTCCTCGCTCTGTGCGACCACCGAATGCGCCCACAGCCCGATCAGCACCCCCACCGCGACGACGATCAGCGTGGACACGAGCGTCTCGCTGAAGAACTCCACCGTCCAGCCGTCCTGCCGCAGGACGCTTCCGATCAGGGTGCCGGCCGTGGCCAGTCCCAGAAAGGCCATCGAGGCCCTCGGTGTCCGGCCGAACATCCAGTAGTGCGGCAGGGTCACCATGAACAGCGCCGCGTAGTTGCCGCGCAGGTACGCGAGCCCGCCCAGCGCGACCACCAGCACCGAGAGGTAGACGTGGGGCCGTACGACGGGGTGGTCCGGGAACCGGTGCAGGACCGCGTAGCACAGCACCACGCCGCCCAGCAGCGCGAGCGCGGCGTACTTGCTCCCGCCGGGCCGGTCCATGGCGACGAGTCCCACGGCCATCAGGGCGAACAGCGCCCAGCACACCGCGTTCCACCGGCGCAGCGAGGTGGCCCAGAAGGCGTCGGCGGCGGGCCCGGCGAGAGTGGTCATGCCGATCAACGTACGTCGACCGCCGCCCGCACCGGCTCCCTTTTCCCCACACCGGCCGCCGCACCCCGCGCTCCCCGCCCGGGCCACCAACTGGCCTCGCCGAGCAGGAGCATGGCCGACGGCAGCACCAGGACCCGGACGACGACGGCGTCGATCAGCACGGCCGCCGCCAGCACGAAGCCGATCTGCTTCATCTCGATGATGTGCAGGAACACGAAGCTGGCGAAGACGGTCGTCATCACGACCGCGGCACTGGTCACCACGCTCGCCGAGGAGCGGATCCCGTCGAGCACCGCCTGCCGCGTCGGGACGCCGGCGAGCACGGCCTCCCTGATCCGGCTCACCACGAACACCTGGTAGTCCATCGACAGCCCGAAGAGGATCACGAAGAGGAAGAGCGGCACGCGGGACCCGATCGACCCCGTGGAGTCGAAGTCCAGCAGCCCCTCGGCCCAGGTCCCCTGGAAGACCAGGACGAGCAGTCCGAGCGCCGCCGCCGCGGACAGCAGGTTCAGCGCGACGCCGATCAGGCCGAGGACGACCGACCGGAAGGCGTACACGGTCATCGCGAACGTCACCAGGAGCAACGCCCCCAGTACCAGCGGGAGTTTGCCGTTCTGGTGGGCGGGATAGTCGGTGTAGCGGGCGACGTCACCGCTCACCCCGAACTCGGCGCCGTCGATCCGGCCCACCGTGGCGGGCAGGTAGTCGTCCCGCAGCCGGTCGAGGGAGTCGTACGCCTGGTCGGAGTTGCCCAGGTACGGCACCTTCAGCTCGAGGACACTGGTCCGGTGGTCGGCCGACGTCCGTATCCGCGAGGCGCCGGTGAACAGGGCGTCGTCCCCGGCCCGCCGGGCCACCTCACGCAGGGCCGAGGCGACCTCCGCGGCGTGCGGGGCGTCGGCGCGCACCACGACCTGGTGGGTCACCCGCTGCTCGGGGAACGCCTCGTTGAGCCGGTCGTACACCCGCATCGCGGGGTTGTCGCGGGAGTGCGTGTCCCGGCTCATCTCCGTGATCCTCAGTCCGGCCAGCGGAGCGACGAGCGCGAGGAGGCCGAGGACCGAACAGCACAGGGTGGCCAGGGGATGCCGGGCCGCGGGCCGCAGCAGGGCCGCCCACACCCGGCCGTCGCCTCCCCGGCCCCGCACCCGGCGCGCGGGCTTCCCGCCCCGTGCCCGTCGCAGTTCCCTGCGCTCCGCCCGCTGCCCGAGCTTGACCAGGAGCGCGGGCAGAGCCGTCAGCGAACTCGCCACCGCGACCAGGACGACGATGATGGTGCCCGTCGCCAGCGAGGAGAAGATCACGTCGGAGGCCAGGTACAGCGTCGCCGTGGAGGCGACGACCGCGAGCCCGGAGACCACGACCGCCCGGCCCGAGGTCGCGGCCGCCAGCTCGACCAGTGCCGCGGAGCCGAGACGTCCGCCGGAGCGGGCCCGCTCCTCGCGCTCGCGCTTGAGGTAGAAGAGCGTGTAGTCGACGCCGACCGCCAGGCCGATCATGAGGATGACGTTCGTGCCGACCCCGGCGTCGGGGGAGAGGTGCGAGGCGGCCATGGAGAGCCCGATCGCCGCCGCGATCGACGACAGCGCCAGCAGCAGCGGCACCCCGGCCATGGTGACCGACCCGAACACGACCAGCAGGGTGACGAGCGTGACCGGAAGCGTGATCGCCTCCGAGAGCGCCAGGTCGTCCCCGCGCTGCTGATCGACGCCCTTGCTGATGGACGGGCTCCCGGTCTCCTGGAGGAGAAGGCCGGGGTGGTCCCTCTGCACCGCCGCGGTCTGCTCCACGAGCGCGTCGACCTTGTCCTTGGCGTCCCGCTCCTCGCCCTTCAGCGCCACCTCGACCATGAGGACCGTACGGTCGCCGGAGAGCAGCGGGTCGGCCACGCCCGCGACGTCGGGCAGCCGCTTCATCCGGGCGGTGAGATCCGCGGCGGCGGCCTCGGCCGTGCGCCGGTCGAGGGCGCCGGACCTCGCGGAGATCAGCACCTGCTCGGCGGACCTGCGTTCCAGATGCCCTTCGGCGGCAAGGGCCTCGGCGCGGCCCGCCTCGCCGACCCGGTAGTCCGCCGTCTTCGCGCTGTTCGTACCGACAGCACTGCCGGCGCCAAGGCAGAGCGCCACGAACACCAGCCAGCCGGCGATCGCCCGCCAGGGGTGCCGAGCGCTCCACCGCGCCATGCGCACAGAGAATGACTTCATGCCCAAAAGCGTTGCTGAACAGGGCAGTTGCCGGACAGAGGTACTCGGTTGAACTTGACGTCCACCGGTCGGTGGACACCCGCCCTGGGGAAAACCCCAGGAGCGCCCCGCGACTGTTCGCAGGGCGCGCCGACGCGGGCCCCGCCCGCAGCCGGGGCCCGCCTTCACTCGCTCCTCGTACTTCCTAGCCGCAGGCGCATCCCGCGGCGGTCGGGGCCTCCTCGGCGGTCCGGCCGGTGCAGCAGCCGTCGCCGGTGGCGTGGGGGTCGGCGCTCCTGCCGAGCGTGTCGGTGTCGGCCTTCACGACGTAGACCTCCCAGGGCTCCTTGCCGGGGCCGTGCACCCACACCTTGTCCTGGAGGGCGTAGCAGCAGGACGTGTCGTTCTCCTCGAAGGTGGCCAGGCCGGCCTCCTTGAGCCGGGTCGTGGCCGCGGTGACCTGGTCGGTGGCCTCGACCTCGATGCCGAGGTGGTCCAGCCGGGTGTCCTCGCCGGGCTCGCCCTCGATGAGGACGAGCTTGAGCGGGGGCTCGGTGACGGCGAAGTTGGCGTAGCCCTCGCGCCGCTTGGCCGGGCCGGTGCCGAACAGCTTCGAGTAGAAGGTGATCGACGCTTCCAGGTCAGGGACACGCAGGGCCAGCTGAGCGCGGGACATGGCAGGACTCCCATCCAGTTGTTTCGATGTCCGTCAATACAACAGTGCGCGCTGAATCGAAGGACGTCAACATAGAGGCATGTCGAAACAAGAATCGGTCGTGCCCGGCCGGACCGACGAGTCCGGGGCCTGCTGCCCCGGGTGCTGACCGCTCCGCTGGACGAGGACCAGGCCGCGGAGCCGGCGAAGGTGTTCAAGGCGCTGGGTGACCCGGCGCGGCTGCGCCTGCTGTCGATGATCGCCTCACGGGCGGGCGGTGAGGTGTGCGTCCGTGACCTGACCCCGGCCTTCGACCTGTCCCAGCCGACGATCTCGCATCACCTGAAGCTGCTGCGGCAGGCCGGTCTCGTCGACTGCGAACGGCGCGGCACCTGGGTCCACTACTGGCTGGTCCCGGAGACGACCGACCGGCTGGCGAGCATCCTGACCCGCCCCATGGGCGAGCCTCTGCCTGACAGCTCCGCGCCGGCCCGAGCCGCTTCGTGAGCAGTGCCGCTCCCGAGCAGAGCGTGACGGGGCACGCTCACGGACGGCCGCGGCCTTCCTCACCCACCTCGCGGGGAACCGCGCCCAGGCCCGCCCTGGCGATCCACCGACCCTTCGCCGCTCCGCAGCACCCGTCCTACTCCTCCGGTTCCCACGCGCGGAGCAGGTCGAACAGACCCGCGTCCCCCTCGATCCGCAGGGAGTCCGCCGGGATACGGTCGTACACGAAGAGAACCAGCTCACTGGCCGTTCCGTGAACGGAGACGCCGGCCGCGTCCGGGCCCTCGCCGGCAGCGGCGACAGGCGTCGTGCCAGGTGCGGGGATACGGGTGGAGCGCGCGCCGTCGCCGTCGACCGTGAGGCGCCAGGAGTGGCCCTCGGTGGCGTGGAAGTCGAAGGCGGTGGGTTTGTGCGGCCAGGCACTCGTCGTAGCGACGCAGGTGAACAGGAAGTCCTCGACGCCGTCGAGTGCCACCTCGGCCGGCAGCGGCTCCGGGGCGCCCACGGTGATCTGGGCGTCGTAGGTGTGCACCGCCATCTGCTGGAGCTGGTGCCGGGCGACGGCGCCACAGGTCTGCGGCGACTGGGACGCACCCCACCACGTCCAGCAACCGCGATCCGGGCCGGCCTCCCGCAGTGCTTCCAGCAGTTGCTCCGTGGACTCCGCCAGCCAGGCCGGCACGGCCTCGCGCTCCCGAGGCGCGGCGGGGGCGTCCTCCGGTACGGACTTGGCCGGAGCGGGCCCCGCGGCGACGGTGGCTGCCCAGGCGCGGCGCCCCTCGCCGATGTGCTCCGCCAGATCGAACAGCGTCCACTCCGGGCAGGTCGGCACCTGCACGTCGAGGCTCGGCGCGGAGGCGACCGCGGCGCGGAAGGCGCTCGACCGTTCGTCGATCAGTCGCAACAGAACGGGGAACGTGAGTGTCGTCGTCGTCACTCGGACTCTCTATCACCGTGTTCCGACAACCGGACAGTGATTTTCACAGCCGAGACCGCGAGCGCCTGGGGGCAGGGCGTCGTCCGGTTCGAGCCCCGGCGATCGGACGGCGCCTGGCCGAACGTCTTCGCCGCGAGCGCCGGCGGGGACCGAGCGGCGAAGGCCGCGCTGTTCCCGTCGACACCCTTGCGTGGTGCAGGCCCATGGCGCGAGCCGTGGTTCAGATCAGATCAGCGCAGTCCTGCGAAGAGATCATTCTCGGGCAGGGCCGCGCCGGTGGTGTCCTGGACACGTACGAAGGTCTCCGTGCCCATCAACTCGCCGAACCGCTCCTTGCCCATCTTGAGGAAGAAGATGTTCTCTCCCTGACTGGCGTGCGCGGCCAGCGCGTCGAACTTCTGGCTGCTGAACGCGGTGGTGTCCACCCACGTGGTGACCTCGTCGTCAGGTAGGCCGATCTCGGCCATCGCGGCGGCCTCGGCAGGGTCCGGCTCCGGCATGTCCGGATGGAACTCGCGCATGATCTCGCCGAACCGCTGCATCCCCGAGCGGGGCATCGTGGTCCAGTACACCTTCGGTGTCAGCGCGGTCATCTCCAGCGCCGCCATCGTGATGCGGTGGGCTTGGATGTGGTCGGGGTGGCCGTAGAAGCCGTTCTCGTCGTAGGTGACGACCACATCAGGCCGGTAGTGCCGCATGAGTTCCGCGAGCCGGGCCGCGCCTTCCTCCACGGGGGTCTGCCAGAAGGACCCGGGGGCGTCGTTGCTCGGCCAGCCCATCATTCCGGAGTCGGCGTAGTCCAGCATCTCCAGATCGCTGACCTTCAGGACGTCACAGCTCGCTTCGAGTTCCTGACGACGCATCAAGGCGACCGCCGCCGGGTCGTGCCCGGGATCGCCCGGCTTGACGCCCCCCGGCCCGTCACCGCAACCACCGTCGGTACACGTCACGAGAACCGTGCGGATGCCTTCCGCCGCGTACCGCGCCAGGACACCTCCGGTTCCGGTGGCCTCGTCGTCGGGGTGGGCGTGTACCGCCATGAGCGTCAAGGGCCGGTCAGTCATGAAACAGTCCTCCTGCGGATGTAAGTCCTGGCCCGAGTACGCGGCGGGCGTGCCGCGATCCTGGATCCCGGATCGTGGTGGGGCGGACCTTGCGGCCTCAAGTCTCCCGCCGTCTGGCGCCGGCCCCTCGGTCGGTGCAACCGCGCCGTACGCACCGGCTGTTCCCGGTGGGGCCACGTGGCCTTCCGGGCGTCGGCGTCCGATGCGACCGGGGACAGGCGCGACCTGCATGTCCCAGCCACGTCGGACTTTGGCGCAACGGGCGGCGAGCACGGTGCGGTGCCGCAGCTCGATGTCGCACACCCGTGGCGGGCGCGGCCAGTTCTGTCGTCTGCGCTCGCGGCATCCGATGAGGCGAGGGACGAGGTACCTGCGTGTGTCAAACCGGTACATGGACTACCCTTGGTACATGTCCATGAAGCGCACGAACGTCTACGCCGACCCCGAGGACCTGGCGATCATCAAGGAGGCCGCGAAGCGCCGGGGGATAAGCGAGGCCGAGATCATCCGCCAGGGCATCCACCTCGCGGCCATGGCGAACAGGGTCTGGGACGAGCCGCTGTTCTCGCGCACTTTCGAGGGGCCAGGTCGCACGTCCTCCAAGGCGGAGGTCCGTGACGCGGTGGCCGACGCTGTCCGCCGTGAGACCGACTCGGATCCCGGAACCGCCGCGTGATCATTGTCATCGCCGACACGTCCGGCCTCCTGGCGGCCCTGGACTCGGCTCATCCGGAACACCGGGCGGCGAACGAAGCGATCATGGCGGCCGGCCTCCTGGTCATGTCCCCGCTGCTGCTGGCCGAGCTGGATCACGTAGCCACGCGCGAGCTCGGCAGGGTGGCGGCCCTCGGCGCGGTCGACGACCTCCGGCGCTGGATGAGCCGGGGGCGTGTCGTCATGCCGGAGATCACGGAGGACCATCTGGGAGCCGCCCAGTCCGTCCGTGTCCGCTACCGTGCGCTGGACCTCGACCTCACTGACACGGTCAACGTGGCGCTCGCCGCCGACTACGACACGGACGCGATCCTCACCCTCGACCGACGTGCCTTCCGGGCCGTACGGCCCTTGGGCCACCACAAGGCGTTCCGGGTACTCCCCGACGACCTCCCGCTCTGATACGACGAGAGTCGAACTCCCGCTCTCACCTTGGGAAGCGACGGCGCTTGACTTCGGGACGCACTCCTGTTGACCGTGGTTGTCCGCTCTGCGGGGCACGCGGTGGGCACGGCATCGCCCAGCGGTCCCACCAGAGGTGCGGTGGTGTCCCCGCAAGGGCCCCACGCCTCCGTGTTCCGGAGGCCCGATCGCATCCGCACACGATCCGCATGAGCCTGCCGGGCCCAACGTCGCAGACCGAGCAGCCCCTCATCGGGATCGGCGGTGCCGAAGAACGCAGGGCGTTGGATCAGCGCGGTGCAACACCGTATGGCTCAGGCCGGGGAGCACCGCAGTGCCTCGGCAGTAGACCTTGTCATCGCAGCCACTGCCGCCCACCACGGCCTGACCGTCCTCCACGACGATGCCGACTACAGCACTGTCGCCCGGCACGCATCCGATCTGACCGAGCACAACATCCACGACGTCGTCCGACGTGCCTTTGCCGCCTGACAGGCGGTGTGTTCCAGACGCTCGCCGACGCGCTGAGGCCGACGTCTTCCGCAACGCCGGACACGACAGGTCGGCGCTCGACCGCAGTGTGCGGAAGGGCCCGTGGTGCCGTGGCACGGAAACCGGATGATCAAGCATCTGGCACGGATGTGGCACGCGACGACTGAGCGAATCCGCACAGCAAAAAAGCCCGGGTCGATGACCCGGGCCTTCTTCGTGGAGCGGGTGACGAGAATCGAACTCGCGCTCTCAGCTTGGGAAGCTGATGTTCTACCATTAAACTACACCCGCGTAGTCCGCCGACCGGAGTCGGTGCTGGACGCTCGCTCACTCTACCTCATCGCAGGCCCCCGGTGTTCGCGCCGTGGGGCCTGACGAGGTTTCAGGGTTGGGAAGCGGCTGCGGGGTACTGGAGTTGAGGCGTACCGTGGGGCCGTTCCCGAGGGCGTCCGGGAGGGCGGAGTGCCGCCTGGAGAGTCGTCTCTTTGATCCCGTAATGTGGCTTTCGTCGTCAGGGTAGTCCAGCCAGACGCGGCTCTTGGGGAAGGGACTTGAAGGACTTGATGGATCGCACCGTCCTCCGCTGTGCCGACGGGCACGTGTTCACCACCGCCACGTTCCCGATGCAGAAGGCCGAGCGACTCGGCCCCGGCCGGCTCGTCCGATGTCCGCGGTGTGCGCGGCTGCGGAGCGCCGTGCCGGTCGTGTCGGCGAAGCGGTAGCCGGCCTCGGGACACGGAGACACCAGTAGTACCGGGCGCGCGGCGCGGCGGCGGTTGTCGCTGCTCCGCGCGCCTTGCGTATCCTCGGTGCGTGCTTCTCTCAGACAAGGACATCCGGGCCGAGATCGACTCCGGGCGGGTGCGTATCGATCCCTTCGACGACTCCATGGTGCAGCCGTCGAGCATCGACGTGCGCCTCGACCGCTACTTCCGGGTGTTCGAGAATCACCGGTACCCGCACATCGACCCCTCCGTCGAGCAGGTGGATCTGACCCGGCTCGTGGAGCCGGAGGGGGACGAGCCGTTCATCCTGCACCCGGGCGAGTTCGTGCTGGCCAGCACGTACGAGGTCGTCTCGCTGCCCGACGACCTCGCCTCGCGGCTGGAGGGCAAGAGCTCGCTCGGCCGGCTCGGGCTGGTCACGCACTCCACCGCCGGGTTCATCGACCCCGGGTTCTCCGGGCACGTGACGCTCGAGCTCAGCAACCTCGCGACCCTGCCGATCAAGCTGTGGCCCGGGATGAAGATCGGGCAGCTCTGCATGTTCCGGCTCACCTCGCCCGCCGATCATCCGTACGGCAGCGAGCGGTACGGATCGCGGTACCAGGGGCAGCGGGGGCCGACCGCCTCCCGGTCCTTCATCAACTTCCATCGGACCCAGGTATGAGCAGGACGCGCGCATGAGTGAAGTACGGGAGAACCTGACCTACGAGCAGTTCGGCGTCGCCGTCCGCGAGCTCGCGCAGACCGTCGCCGACGACGGGTACGAGCCGGACATAGTGCTCTCCATCGCCCGCGGCGGGGTCTTCGTGGCCGGCGGGCTGGCCTACGCGCTGGACTGCAAGAACATCCACCTGGTGAACGTCGAGTTCTACACCGGCGTCGGCACCACGCTCGAGATGCCGGTCATGCTCGCGCCCGTGCCCAACGTGATCGACTTCTCCCGGAAGAAGGTCCTCATCACCGACGACGTCGCCGACACCGGCAAGACGCTCAAGCTGGTGCGGGACTTCTGCCTCGACACGGTCGCCGAGGTGCGCAGCGCGGTGATCTATGAGAAGTCCCACTCGCTCGTCAAGTGCGAGTACGTGTGGAAGCGCACCGACGACTGGATCAACTTTCCGTGGAGTGTCCTGCCTCCGGTACATAAGTCGGGAGAGGCGGCGAAGCCGAACAAGGAGGCGCTGTGAGCCCGGTCCGCTGACGGACGATCACAGGGACCCGGCCATGCCGGCCGGTCTCCCTGCCTCGGCCAGAATGCGCGGCATGAGCATCGAGATGCAGCTGCGGGCCATGCCGGAGTCCGACATCCGAGAGGACTGGGCATGGCTTGACGAGTTCATGGGGGACGTTGGGGACGTCGACCGCTTCCAGGCCGAGTGCCGGGACGGAATCGCCGAAGTCGTGGAGTCCCACTTCCCCGCCCTCCATGAGGTCTACCGGGCGGCGTACGCTCCGCAGGGTTCTCCGGACTGGGAGCTCGCTGTCTTCGGGGGCAGTGCCGTGTACCACGCCACTCACCGCCGGCCGCCGTTTCTGATACTCCGCCCCGTCCAGGTGCGCGAGGTGGCTTCCTTCCTGGCGGCGGTCTCCTTCGACGACATCTGGGAGGCGGCCCGGCCGAAGGTGCTGCCTCCTTTCTCCGCCTTCGACGAGGCCGAGGTCAAAGGCTGGTTCCTCGGCCATCACAACGACCTGCGGGCCTTCTACAACCGGACCGGCCCCACGGGGCACGCCGTCGTCAAGGCCTTCTGGTACTGAGCCGCAGTCGCCTCCTCGGCTCACAGCTACATCAGCTCACCACTTACCCAAGCTCCCCGCCCAGCGGGTGCGCCGAGCAGTCGTGTTGCAAGGACGAGTCTGATCGTCAGTGCCAGACCGGCTCGATCAAGCTGGGATCGAACTTGCGACGCCCCCGGCCGGCCGGGTGGATGAGCACGGCCGAGAGACTGTGCAGCACGATCTCCTGTTGTCGCTCGATCGGTAGCCCGAAGAACTCTTCGACCGTCAGGTTCGTCGTCTGGCCCTTCGCCTCCGCCTGCTTCTGCTCCTTGTAGAAGCGGGCTCTCTCCAACTTCAGCTCGTCCCGCGCCCGCTCCTTCGCCGGCAGGAGCTGCAAAAGGGTGGCCACGGTGATCTGCTTGGTCCGCTCGGCCTCGACCAGTTGGGCAATGTCCTGGGTGACCTGCTCCAACTCGGCCTCCTTCGGCCATCGCCGGTCGATCGGTATGCCCGTCTCCGACGCTCGGGCACGCTGCTCCTCCAGCACGAGTTGGGCGATCAGCCGGTCGACGGGTTCTCCGGTACGGCCGACCCTTCCGCAACCGCCGTTCACCACAGAGCACTGGTACGTGAACCTGGCGGCTTTTGACTCCGGCGTCCAGCGCTGGTTGATCTGGCCTCGGATCTTGGTCTTGCACAGTCCGCAGCGGGCGATCCCGGACAGGAGGTACTTGCGGGCGAGCGACATTCCGGGGCGCCGCTGCTTCCGCTCTGCGATCGCTGCGCACACGGCTTCCCACTCTTCGAGCGTGTTGATCGGCTCCCATTCGCCGATTACCGGTCGACCGTCCTCCCCGTTGAGGATTTCGCCGTGATAGGTCCGGTAGCCGACCAACCTTGGGTTGGTCAGGATGTGCTCGACGTGGTGGTGAGCCATGCGCTTGGTGCCCTCGCGGGGGTTGCCCAGGCCTTGTTCCTGCCATCTCGTACGAATGGTGCCGATGCGGACGCCGGCGAGGATCTCACGCTGTGCCTCGCGGATCGCCTGGGCCGCCTCCGGCTCGACCTTGGTCCGGTCGTCCTTCCGCCATCCGTAGGGCGCCGGTCCGCCGCTGTCCCTGCCTTTCTGGGCCAGCTCCAGGTGCTTTCGCTTGATACGGCGCGATGTGTCGTACGAGGACTTGTTGGCGAAGGCGACCATGACGCGCGCCATGGTGCGTCCGTCCGGCGTCCCGATGTCGATGTCATTGGTGACGGTGGCGAACTCCAGCCGCGAGCGCTCGTCGTAGATCTCGATGAGGCGTTCCAGGTCCCTCGGCTGTCGGGTGAGCCGATCGAGGTCGTAGGCCACGATGCCGTCGATCAGGCCGCTATGGAGGTCCCGCAACATCAGCTCGAACTCGTCGCGCACGACGTTGCGCTTGAACGCGGACACGTCGTTGTCCTCGTAGACCTTCACGGCCTGCCACGAGCGCAGGTCCGCGAGACGCTCGCAGTCCTGCTGCTGCCGGGCGACACCGAGGGCGTCACCTTCGTCGTCCCGCGAGATGCGGGTGTAGATACCCACCCTGCGTGCCAAGATCGGGCCTCCCCTGCCTTCTGAAGCAGGCTACTACTCTCATCGAGTCAATTCAGCGCTTTTATCGAGCCGCCCGTCGTGCGGCGGGACGGGCAGGTGCTCGACGCCTGAGGCGGCTCGGGCGGGACACGGAAAGGGCCCCCGGCGCTTGGCGTCGGGGGCCCTTTCGGGTGTTCGGGTCAGAGCGTGCCGAGCTTGACGAGCGACAGCAGGGCGACCAGCTGGATCGCGGACGCGCCGAGCGCCTTCGGCCAGGGCAGGTCGTGGGAGCGGCCGACCATCGCGGTGAGCAGGGCGCCGCCCGCGACCCACGTCGCCCAGCCCAGGATCTGCACGAAGGGCGCGTCGCCGCCGGCGAACATCGCGACGATCAGGCGGGGCGCGTCGGTGATCGACATGATCAGCATGGACAGGCCGACGGTGGGCTGCCAGGCGCCGTCGCCGCCGAGCTGGCGGGCCAGGGTGTGTGTGACGACGCCCAGCACGAAGGCGCTCAGCACCATGGCGACGGCCGTGGTCAGGACGATCGGGACCGCGTTGGACAGGGTCGCGTTGATCGCGTCCTGGCGGGCGCCGTCGAAGCCGAAGACCGCCAGCATGCCGTAGAGGAAGGTGACGACGAGGGCGGGGCCCCACATCGTGTAGTCCCGCATCTGGAGGAAGGTCTGGCTGGGGGCGGTGACGATGCCCTTGAGCAGTGCCTTCCAGTGCAGGCGCGGGCCGACCGGGCCGGGGGGCGGGGCGGCCGAGCCGGCGCGGTAGGTCTCGCCCTGGGTGTAGGGGTCCTCGCCGATCGCGAACGCCTGGGTGTGGCCGGGGTTGTTGGCCGCGTACGGGTCGTACGGGGCCTGTGCGCCCTGCGGGTGGTGCGGGCCGCCCTGGTGGCCGCCGTCGCCGAAGTACTCCGGCTCCCCGTGGCCGCCGTGGGCCTGCGGCCACTGGCCGCCGCCGGGGCCGCCGGGCCCGTACGGCTGCTGCGGGTACGGCTGCCGCGGCGTCGCGGGAGCGCCGTACGACGGTCCCTGCGGCGCCTGCTGCCCGTACGGAGGGTGTTGCGGTCGCGCGTGAGGAGCGCCGTTGTCCCGGCCGCGTCCTCTCCTGAATCCAGCCACGCCTTCGAACGTACCTGGTCCCGGAGAGTGACGTGCGGGGGCCGGGCTTTTGGGGGGTCCTTTGCGGCCGAGCTGTGACATCCCCTACGGGAGGCCCCCGAGGCGCTCCCGGGCGTTGCTGCGTCCGGGAGCCCGACCCCTACGGGCCCAGGAACCGCGACGTCGAGAACGTGACGGCGGGCCGTTCCGTCAGCAGCCCCTCGGCGGTGCCGCGGTGGACCTCGACGGAGTCGGCGGTGTCCCCCTGGGACGTCCGGATCACCAGGTCGGCGAGGTCGTCGCCGTCGAAGTCGCCGACGTCGAGGATCTGCGTGGTGCCGCGGGCGGCGGGCGTGACGGTGACGGCGCCGCGGGTGGTGGGGCCCGCCGTGCTGCCCGGGAGGACGCGGACGCCGGTGCCGCCGGTGACCAGTTCGCTGAGGCCGTCGCCGTCGAAGTCGGCGGCGTCGAGCACCGGGCCGGGGACGTCCAGGGTGCCCCGGGTGGCGGTGGGGAGGTCGTAGCGCAGGGCCGTGCCGGTCGTGGTGGCGACGGCCGCGTCCAGGGCCTTGCCCCCGCCGAAGGCGCCGAGGGCCACGTCGGTGCCGGACGGCAGGGTGGTGCCGGTGCGGGTGGGGCCGTCCGGGCCGCCGAGGACGACGGACGCGGTGCCCGTGTCGGCGGAGGCGCGGACGATCAGGTCGTCGTAGCCGTCGCCGTTCACGTCGGCGGCGGGGCCGGTGGGGGCCTCGCCCGTCGAGGCGAGCGGGGCGCCGGCCGCCTTCGGGGCGCCCGCGCGGGTGAAGGGGCCGCGCAGGTAGCTGAGGTGGCCGGCGGAGGCGTGCAGGACCAGGTCCTCGGCGCCGTCGCCGTCGAAGTCGCCGCAGACCGGCCGGTCCGGCCAGTCGTCGCCGAGCCGTGCCCGGTCGGGAACGGTCAGGACCACTCCGCGGCCGGTGAGGCCGTCGGGGGAGCCGAAGAGGAGCTGGAGGGGGACCGGAGGGCTGCCCTGGCCGTCGTAGGGCGGGTCGGTGGTGACGACCAGGTCGGTGAAGCCGTCGCCGTCGAGGTCGCAGCGGGCCTCCGCCTCGAAGACGGCCGGCAGCTGGTCCTGGGTGCGGGCGGCGTGCGTGGCCGGGGAGAGCAGTTGCCGGGTGTCGGGCACGAGTCCGCGGGGCGAGCCGTAGACGATGCCGATGCCGGCGTCGTCGGCGTGGCTCTCGGCCGTGACGAGGTTGTTCAGGACGAGGTCGCGGTGGCCGTCGCCGTTGAAGTCGTCGGCGGTCCTGCTGCCCTTGCCGTGCGGTACGGGCAGGGCCGGTGCCTGGGCGGCGCGGGCGGAGGCGTCCGCGGTGGCCTCGCCGGTGGCGGGTGACGGGCCGTGGCCGCAGGCGGCGAGCAGCAGCAGGGAGCCGAGGGCCACCGCACCGCCGGTCGCTCGTCGCGCGTTTCTTCGCACCCGCACCGTTCACCTCGTCCGCATCACCGATCACCGAACAACGCCCCGGTCATGATGCACGTGTTCGAGTGAGGGGGACAGTCCGGAAACGGCGACGCCCCCGGGTCCTGGCGGATCCGGGGGCGTCGGCCGGCTGTGGTGGCCGTGGGGCTACTTCACCGGCTCGGGCGTCGGCTCGGTCTCGGGCTCCGCCTCGCCGGCCGGGTCGGCCGGGGTCTTGACGGACTCCAGCAGGAGCTGGGCGACGTCGACGACCTGGATCGACTCCTTGGCCTTGCCGTCGTTCTTCTTGCCGTTGACCGAGTCGGTCAGCATGACGAGGCAGAACGGGCAGGCGGTGGACACGATGTCCGGGTTGACGCTGAGGGCCTCGTCGACGCGCTCGTTGTTGATGCGCTTGCCGATCCGCTCCTCCATCCACATCCGCGCGCCGCCGGCGCCGCAGCAGAAGCCGCGCTCCTTGTGGCGGTGCATCTCCTCGTTGCGGACGCCCGGGACGGCGGCGATGATCTCGCGCGGCGGCGTGTAGATCTTGTTGTGCCGGCCCAGGTAGCACGGGTCGTGGTAGGTGATGATGCCCTCGACCGGGGTGACCGGGATCAGCTTGCCCTCGTCCACCAGGTGCTGGAGCAGCTGGGTGTGGTGGATGACCTCGTAGTCGCCGCCGAGCTGCGGGTACTCGTTGCCGAGGGTGTTCAGGCAGTGCGGGCAGGTGGCGACGATCTTCTTGGCCGACTTCGGCTTCGCCGACTCGGGCACGACCTTGCCGTCGTCGTCCATCTCCTCGCCGAAGGCGGCGTTGAGGGACATGACGTTCTCCATGCCGAGCTCCTGGAACAGGGGCTCGTTGCCGAGGCGGCGGGCGGAGTCACCGGTGCACTTCTCGTCGCCGCCCATGATGGCGAACTTGACGCCCGCCATGTGCAGCAGCTCCGCGAAGGCCTTGGTGGTCTTCTTGGCGCGGTCCTCGAGGGCGCCGGCGCAGCCGACCCAGTACAGGTACTCGACCTCGGTGAGGTCCTCGATGTCCTTGCCGACGACCGGGACCTCGAAGTCGACCTCCTTGGTCCACTCCAGGCGCTGCTTCTTGGCGAGGCCCCAGGGGTTGCCCTTCTTCTCCAGGTTCTTGAGCATCGTGCCCGCCTCGGACGGGAACGCGGACTCGATCATCACCTGGTAGCGGCGCATGTCGACGATGTGGTCGACGTGCTCGATGTCGACAGGGCACTGCTCGACGCAGGCGCCGCAGGTGGTGCAGGACCACAGGACGTCGGGGTCGATGACGCCGTTCTCCTCGGCGGTGCCGATCAGCGGGCGCTCGGCCTCCGCGAGGGCGGCCGCGGGGACGTCCTTGAGCTGCTCCTCGGACGCCTTCTCCTCGCCCTCCATGGTCTTGCCGCCGCCGGCCAGCAGGTAGGGGGCCTTGGCGTGCGCGTGGTCGCGCAGGGACATGATCAGGAGCTTCGGGGAGAGCGGCTTGCCGGTGTTCCAGGCGGGGCACTGCGACTGGCAGCGGCCGCACTCGGTGCAGGTGGAGAAGTCCAGCAGGCCCTTCCAGGAGAACTGCTCGACCTGGGAGACGCCGAAGACGTCGTCGTCGCCCGGGTCGGTGAAGTCGATGGGCTCGCCGCCCGAGGTCATGGGCTGGAGTGCGCCGAGGGCGGTGCCGCCGTCCGCCTCGCGCTTGAACCAGATGTTCGGGAAGGCGAGGAAGCGGTGCCAGGCGACGCCCATGTCGGTCTTCAGGGCGACCGTGATCATCCAGATGAAGGAGGTGGCGATCTTCAGGCCGGCGAAGAAGTAGACGAGGTTCTGGAGCGCGGAGAGGTCCAGGTCCCGGAGCGCGGAGACGACCGGGTACGAGATGAAGAACGACGCCTCGTAGCCGTCCACGTGGTGGAGGGCGCCCTCGAGCGCGTGCAGCATG
The DNA here is from genome assembly GCF_042724095.1 of Streptomyces sp. NPDC127100. NCBI lineage: Bacteria > Bacillati > Actinomycetota > Actinomycetes > Kitasatosporales > Streptomycetaceae > Streptomyces > Streptomyces sp. NPDC127100. Next base: position 249,974 of record NZ_JBHXFL010000001.1, on the reverse strand, counting down.
AAGATGCAGACGCCGACGACGAGGATGACGGCCTCGACGAAGTACGCCTGGCCGAAGTTGGAGCCCGCGAAGCGGGACTTGCGGCCCGGTTTCCTCGGGTGGCTGAGCTGCCGGATGACGATCAGGGCCAGGATGCCGAGCACCGTCATCGTGCCGATGAACTCGACGAAGACGTTGTACGGCGCCCAGTCGCCGATGACCGGCAGGATCCAGTCGGCCTGGAACAGCTGCCCGATGGCGTTGACGATCGTCAGCAGCAGGGAGAAGAAGCCCACCGCCACGAACCAGTGGGCCACGCCGACGATGCCCCAGCGGTTCATCCGGGTGTGGCCGAGGAACTCCTTGACCACCGTGAGGGTGCGCTGCCCGGGGGCGTCGGTGCGGGTGCCCTTGGGCACGCTCTGGCCGAGCCGCATGTAGTTGACGATCTGGAGGATGGCGCGGGCGAACAGGGCCACGCCGACCACAATCAGAACCAGCGACACGACGATCGCGGCGAGTTGCATTTGGGGGCTCCTCGGGCCTGCGAGGGGTGGGGCGGGTTCTTCACCTACCCCGACATTACTAAGCGGTAACTTATGCAGTCCGTCTGAGACTACCCGTATCTCCTGTCGCACTGTAGTCAGCACCGCGGTGATCTGCGTCGCTGAGGCAACCCTGACCGCCCGGGGAGCCGTCGCCCGCCGCCGCCACGCCGGACTGGACAGGACATTCGTCGCACATCGTGATATTCGGCTTAGTTTAGGTCCGTGCTCTACGGGATCACTGCCGCCACCGTCTCCTTTCTCCTCGCCGCCGGGCTCACCGCGCTGCTGAGGGCGGCCGCCCTGCGTCTGGCCCTGGTGGACCGGCGCCGGGTGCGACCGGTGCCGCTGCTCGGTGGCGTGGCCGTCCTCCTCGTCACCGGGCTGGTCGCGGGGGCCTGCCAGTGGGCCGGCGTCGTCCACCTCGGCCCCGGAGTGGTGCGGCTGCTCGTCGCCGGCTGCGTCGTCGGGCTGCTGGGCCTCGCCGCCGACCTGTGGCGGCTGCGGCGGCGCTGGCTGCTGGCCGGCACGGCCGTCGCCGCGGCCTGCGTGGTGCCGTACGAGGGGACCGGGCCGCTGGCCGGGGCGCTGGCGGTGGCCTGGATCGCGCTGGTCGCCACGGCCTTCCGGGGGCTCGACCACGCCGACGGGCTGGCCGGCGCGGTCGGGGTCGTGACCGCCTTCGGTGCCGGCGTGTGCGCGGCGGCGGAGCTGATGGACGGGCTCGCGGTGCTGCTGAGCGCGCTGGCCGCCGCGCTGGCCGGGTTCCTGCTGCACAACTGGCACCCGGCCCGGATCGCGCTCGGGGCGTCCGGGTCGCTCTTCGCCGGCTTCCTGCTCGCGGGGGCGGCGGTGTTCACCCGGGCGGGGCAGGCGCCCGGTGCGAGCGCGGGGGTGCTGTTCGCGCTGACCGTGCCGGCGAGCGCCGACGCCGTCCTCGTCCTGCTGTCCCGCCGGCTGGCCGGGCGGCCCCCGCTGCGCGGCGGGCCCGACCACCTCGCCCACCGGCTGCGGCGGCTGGGGGTCACTCCGCAGGGCGTGGTCGTGCTGCTCGGTGGGGGCACGTTCTGCGGGGTACTCACGGGGGTGCTCGTGCACGTCGGCCGGGTGGGGGAGACGGCCGCGCTGTGGGTGGCGGGCGCCTCGGCCGCCGTGGTGCTGGGTCTGCTGCGGGTGCGGGTGTACGAGCCGCGGGGGACGGGGCCGCACACCGCCGTGCGCGGGACCGGCCGGGTGCCGCCGTCGCGTCCCGGGACGCCCGGTACGGGGGTCCACGGGCCCCACCGATCGCCCCTTCGGCGAGCGGATTTCCCGGTTCGTCAGGCCGTCGGCCCGGAGAACGCGCAGGTCAGAGCGTCGTTGCGTGTAAGGAACGGATAAGAGTTGAGTCTGCTCGACTCACCTCTGTTGACCGAGCGGTGGGCGTCATGCACACTTGAGCCTGTTGCACTCAAGTCAGCTGGAGGAAATCACCATGGCACGTGCGGTCGGCATCGACCTGGGCACGACTAACTCCGTCGTCAGCGTTCTGGAGGGCGGCGAGCCCACCGTCATCACCAACGCCGAGGGCGCCAGGACCACGCCGTCCGTCGTCGCCTTCGCCAAGAACGGTGAGGTGCTCGTCGGCGAGGTCGCCAAGCGCCAGGCGGTCACGAACGTCGACAGGACCATCCGGTCGGTCAAGCGCCACATGGGCACCGACTGGAAGATCAACCTGGACGGCAAGGACTTCAACCCGCAGCAGATCAGCGCCTTCGTGCTGCAGAAGCTGAAGCGGGACGCCGAGTCCTACCTGGGCGAGAAGGTGACCGACGCGGTCATCACCGTCCCGGCGTACTTCAACGACGCCGAGCGCCAGGCCACCAAGGAGGCCGGCGAGATCGCGGGCCTGAACGTCCTGCGCATCGTCAACGAGCCGACGGCCGCCGCGCTGGCGTACGGCCTCGACAAGGACGAGCAGATCATCCTCGTCTTCGACCTCGGTGGCGGCACCTTCGACGTCTCGCTGCTGGAGATCGGCGACGGCGTCGTCGAGGTGAAGGCCACGAACGGCGACAACCACCTCGGTGGTGACGACTGGGACCAGCGCGTCGTCGACTACCTGGTCAAGCAGTTCCAGTCCGGCCACGGCGTGGACCTGTCCAAGGACAAGATGGCCCTCCAGCGCCTCCGCGAGGCCGCCGAGAAGGCCAAGATCGAGCTGTCCTCGTCCACCGAGACCTCGATCAACCTGCCCTACATCACGGCGTCCGCCGAGGGCCCGCTGCACCTGGACGAGAAGCTCACCCGCGCCCAGTTCCAGCAGCTGACCGCGGACCTGCTGGAGCGCTGCAAGACGCCGTTCCACAACGTCATCAAGGACGCCGGCATCCAGCTGTCCGAGATCGACCACGTCGTCCTCGTCGGCGGTTCCACCCGCATGCCCGCCGTCGCCGAGCTCGTCAAGGAGCTGACCGGCGGCAAGGACGCCAACAAGGGCGTCAACCCGGACGAGGTCGTCGCCATCGGCGCCGCCCTGCAGGCCGGTGTCCTCAAGGGCGAGGTCAAGGACGTCCTGCTCCTCGACGTCACCCCGCTGTCCCTCGGCATCGAGACCAAGGGCGGCATCATGACCAAGCTCATCGAGCGGAACACGACGATCCCGACCAAGCGCTCGGAGATCTTCACCACCGCCGAGGACAACCAGCCCTCCGTGCAGATCCAGGTCTACCAGGGCGAGCGCGAGATCGCGGCGTACAACAAGAAGCTCGGGATGTTCGAGCTGACCGGTCTGCCGCCGGCGCCCCGCGGCGTCCCGCAGATCGAGGTCGCCTTCGACATCGACGCCAACGGCATCATGCACGTGACCGCGAAGGACCTGGGCACGGGCAAGGAGCAGAAGATGACCGTCACCGGCGGCTCCTCGCTGCCGAAGGACGAGGTCGACCGTATGCGCCAGGAGGCCGAGCAGTACGCGGAGGAGGACCACCGCCGCCGCGAGGCCGCCGAGACCCGCAACCAGGGCGAGCAGCTCGTCTACCAGACCGAGAAGTTCCTCAAGGACAACGAGGACAAGGTCCCGGGCGAGATCAAGACGGAGGTCGAGGAGTCCGTCGCCGAGCTGAAGGAGAAGCTCAAGGGCGAGGACTCCGCCGAGATCCGCACCGCCACGGAGAAGGTCGCCGCCGTCTCGCAGAAGCTGGGCCAGGCCATGTACGCCGACGCCCAGGGCGCGCAGGCCGCCGGCGGCGAGGCCCCGGGCGCCGGTGCCGGTGCCGGTGCCGGTGACAAGGGTGCCGACGACGACGTCGTCGACGCCGAGATCGTGGACGACGAGCGCAAGGACGGTGCGGCGTGACGGAGGAGACCCCGGGCTTCGACGAGAAGCCCGACGTCCCCTCTGGCGCCACGCCTGACGCCGCCGAACCGAAGGCCGCCTCCGAGGAGGAGGCGGCCCCGGCCGGGGACGCGAGTGAGAACGCGGGCCTGGTGGCCCAGCTGGATCAGGCACGCACGGCGCTCGGTGAGCGCACGGCGGACCTCCAGCGCCTCCAGGCCGAGTACCAGAACTACCGCCGTCGGGTCGAGCGGGACCGCATCGCGGTCAAGGAGGTCGCCATCGCGAACCTCCTGTCCGAGCTGCTCCCCGTGCTCGACGACGTCGGCCGCGCCCGGGAGCACGGCGAACTCGTCGGCGGATTCAAGTCCGTCGCGGAGTCGCTGGAGACCGTCGTGGCCAAGATGGGCCTCCAGCAGTTCGGCAAGGAGGGCGAGCCCTTCGACCCGACGATCCACGAGGCCCTGATGCACTCCTACGCACCGGACGTCACCGAGACGACCTGCGTGGCGATCCTGCAGCCCGGGTACCGGATCGGCGAGCGCACCATCCGCCCCGCGCGGGTGGCGGTGGCCGAGCCGCAGCCGGGTGCGCAGACCGTCAAGGCCGAGGAGCCGGCCGAGGCGGCCGACGACAAGGAGAACGGTGGCCCGGAGGAGGGCTGACGTCACGACGAACACGGACGCAGGAGAGGAGGGACGTCGGGGATGAGCACCAAGGACTTCATCGAGAAGGACTACTACAAGGTCCTCGGCGTCCCCAAGGACGCCACCGAGGCCGAGATCAAGAAGGCGTACCGGAAGCTCGCCCGCGAGTTCCACCCGGACGCCAACAAGGGCAACGCCCGGGCCGAGGAGCGCTTCAAGGAGATCTCCGAGGCGAACGACGTCCTCGGTGACCCCAAGAAGCGCAAGGAGTACGACGACGCCCGCGCGCTCTTCGGCAACGGCGGCTTCCGCCCGGGTCCGGGCGCGGGCGGCGGCGGCACCTTCAACTTCGACCTGGGCGACCTCTTCGGAGGCGGCGCCCAGGGCGGCGGGGCCGGCGGCTTCGGCGGCGGCCTCGGCGACGTCTTCGGGGGCCTGTTCAACCGGACCGGCACCGGTGGTCCCGGCGCCGGCACGAGGACCCAGCCGCGGCGCGGCCAGGACATCGAGTCCGAGGTCACCCTCAGCTTCACGGAGGCCATCGAGGGCGCGACGGTCCCGCTGCGGATGTCCAGCCAGCAGCCCTGCAAGGCCTGTTCGGGCACCGGCGACGAGAACGGCACGCCGCGCGTGTGCCCGACCTGCGTCGGCACCGGGCAGGTCGCCCGGGGCTCGGGCGGCGGCTTCTCGCTGACCGACCCCTGCCCGGACTGCAAGGGCCGCGGCCTGATCGCGGAGAACCCCTGCGAGGTCTGCAAGGGCTCCGGACGCGCCAAGTCCTCCCGGACGATGCAGGTCCGCATCCCGGCCGGGGTGTCGGACGGGCAGCGCATCCGGCTGCGCGGCAAGGGCGCACCGGGCGAGCGCGGCGGCCCGGCGGGCGACCTGTACGTCGTGGTGCACGTCAAGGAGCACCGCGTCTTCGGCCGCAAGGGCGACAACCTCACCGTCACCGTCCCGGTCACCTACGCCGAGGCGGCCCTCGGCGGCGAGGTCCGCGTCCCGACCCTGGGCGGACCGCCCGTCACGCTGAAGCTGCCGGCGGGCACGCCCAACGGCCGCACCATGCGGGCCCGGGGCAAGGGCGCGGTCCGCAAGGACGGCACCCGCGGCGACCTCCTGGTCACCGTCGAGGTGAGTGTCCCGAAGGATCTGACGGGGAAGGCTCGTGACGCGCTCGAGGCGTATCGCGAGGCGACCGCGGACGAGGATCCGCGGGAGGAGCTGTTCCAGGCCGCGAAGGGAGCTTGACGGGAATGGACGGTCGTCGACGCAATCCGTATGAACTGACCGAGGACACCCCGGTCTACGTCATCTCGGTGGCGGCCCAGCTCTCCGGCCTCCACCCGCAGACACTGCGCCAGTACGACCGCCTCGGCCTGGTCTCCCCCGACCGCACGGCCGGGCGCGGCCGGCGCTACTCGGCCCGCGACATCGAACTGCTCCGTCAGGTGCAGCAGTTGTCGCAGGACGAGGGCATCAACCTGGCCGGAATCAAGCGCATCATCGAACTGGAGAACCAGGTCGCCGCGCTCCAGTCCCGCATAGCGGAGCTGTCGGACGCGCTGGACGGCGCGGCCACGGCGATGCGCCAGCGGGAGGCGGCGGTGCACGCCTCGTACCGCCGTGACCTGGTGCCGTACCAGGAGGTCCAGCAGACCAGTGCGCTGGTGGTGTGGCGGCCCAAGCGGCAGCAGCAGTCCCCGGACTGACGACGCGTCGGATTTCCCGGAAGGGGCCCGGAGGTTCAGCCGAACCTCCGGGCCCCTTCGCGTGCGCCTCGCGTGCCGGGCGCGTGAAGGGATGCGGGAGGCGATTCCGCTCCGTCTCCACAGTGGCTGCGCAGCGTGGTGTTGTCATCTCGTTAAGTGGTTCCGCTTGACGCTGGGGGCGCCGACGCGTTGGCTTTTCAGTCACCTGGGTTGCAATGCGGCCCCCGCGTCCGGAAGGCACCAGAAGTGAGCTCCTGCATCCGTCGTATCGCCATATCCGTGGCAGCGTCCACGATGACCGTTTCGCTGGCCGGCTGCGGAGTGCTGGGCGCCTCGGACAGCAGCGACGACGCGAGCCCCTCCAAGGGCAACGACATCACGGTGGGCCTGCTGCTTCCGGAGACGGACAACACCCGCTACGAGCAGTTCGACCACCCCTACTTCGTGAAGAAGATCGCCTCGCTGACCCGGGACGAGGGCAAGGTCCAGTACGCCAACGCCGGGGCGGACGAGACCAAGCAGGCCACGCAGATGCAGAAGATGATCGACGACAAGGTCGACGCGATCGTCCTGGACGCCGTGAACGCGCAGGCGATCGCGCCGAGCGTGCAGAAGGCCAAGGACGCCGGCATCCCGGTCTTCGCCTACGACCGGCTGGCCGAGGGTCCGATCACCGCCTACATCTCCTTCGACAACGAGCTGGTCGGCGAGGTCCAGGGACGCTCCCTCGTCGAGGCGCTCGGCGGACGTGACAACTCGGCCAGGATCGTCATGATGAACGGCTCGCCCACCGACCCGAACGCCAAGCAGTTCAAGGCCGGTGCGATGTCCGAGCTGAACGGCAAGGTGACGATCGCCCAGTCCTACGACACCAAGGACTGGAAGCCGGCGAACGCCGAGGCGAACATGGCCGAGGCGATCGAGGCGATCGGCAAGAAGAACATCGCCGGCGTCTACTCCGCCAACGACGGCATGGCGGGCGGCATCATCAAGGCCCTGGAGTCCGCGGGCGTCACCGAGCTGCCGCCGATCACCGGTCAGGACGCGGAGCTGCCGGCGGTCCAGCGGATCGTCGGCGGCGAGCAGTACATGAGCGTCTACAAGTCCTACCCGCAGGAGGCCGAGAACGCCGCGGAGATGGTCGTGGCGCACATCCAGGGCCGGGACATCCAGTTCGACGCGCTCACCCGCGACAAGGTCGACAGCCCCAGCCACCAGGGCATTCCGGCGCAGCTCGTCCCGGTCGTCGCCCTGACGAAGAACAACATCAAGGACACCGTCGTGGCGGACGGCTTCTACAAGGTCTCCGACATCTGCACGGCGAAGTTCGCGGCGGACTGCGCGGAGATCGGGCTGAAGTAGCCGTCGCCCACCGCCCGGTCATACCGGAGCGAACCGCCGTCTTCCGCCCGTCGCCCGGCACCGAGCCGTGTTGCGGACCCGGTCCCGGCCGCGCATAGTTGCGCTGCGGAAAGAGCCGGAACCGGGGGTGGGATGGGCGATGGCCGGGCACGGGGCTGAGGAGCATCCGCACGGCGCCGACCGGCTGTGTGCCGCCGGGGACCGGGTGTACTCCCGGGCCGTACGGCGCGGCCGGGTGCCGCGCCGGGACGCGGAGCCGGTGCCCTGCCTGCTGGAGCTGGCCCTGCTGCACCCCGACCCGGACGACATGGACTGGCTCGTGCCGACCTCCCCGCAGGAGGTCATGACCCGGCTGCTGCGCGGGGTGTACGACGAGGTGAGGTCCAGCCAGCGGCGGGTGGGGTCGGCGGTGGAGGCCTTCGAGCGGTACGCGGGTCTCGGCCGGCGCATCCAGGCGTCGGCCGCCACGGAGGGCACGGCGATCCGCGTCCTGGACGGACTGGCCCGCATCCAGGCCGCGATGGACGAGGCGACGGAGGCGTGCACGACCGAGGTGATCACCGTCCAGCCCGGCGGCATCCGGCGCGAGGCGGAGCTGTCGGAGGGCCTGCACCGGGCGCTGGCGCTGCGCGGGCGCGGGGTGCGGATGCGGGACCTGTACACGCACGTGGCGCGGCACGGGCAGGGGCTGCTCAACTACCTGGAGCTGATGGGCGGCACGGTGGAGGCCCGCACCCTGGACGAGGTCGTCGACCGTCTCATCCTGTTCGACCGCACGGTGGCGTTCATCCCCGCCAACACCGACCGCACGATGGCCCTGGAGCTGCGTCACCCGGCGCTGGTCGGCTACCTGGTGACGGTCTTCGAGCGCCTGTGGCGCCTGGCGATCCCGCTCACGGCGCCGCTTCCGGAGACCGGCTTCGAGGGCGTCTCGCACCGCGAGCAGTCCATCGCTGCGCTGCTGGCGGAGGGTCACCAGGACGCGGTGATCGCGGAGCGGCTGGGCATCAGCGTGCGGACGTGCCGGGCGCACATCGCCCGTCTGTCGGAGACCCTGGGGGCGGCCAGCCGCACCCAGCTGGGGGTGCGCATCGCCCAGGCGGGCCTGGTCGGTTCGCCGTCCCTCAGCGTTCCTGGTCGAGAATCCCCGACTGTCCGATGAGGTAGCCGAGCTGGGCGCGGCTCTCGCTGCGGAGGGTGGCGGCGAGTTTGGCGATGTGGACGCGGGCGGTGCGGACGTTCATGCCGAGGCGGTCGGCGATCGCCGCGTCCGTGTGCCCTTCGACGAGGAGGGCGGCGATGGCGCGCTGGCGCGGGGAGATGCCGTTGAGGGTGGGCTGCCGGACCGCCCGGGGGTGCATGGGGGTGGCCAGGTGCCAGAGGCGGTCGAAGGTGGTGACGAAGTAGGCGACCAGGGCCGGGTGGCGGACTTCCAGGGCCAGTGAACGGTCGGGGCTGGCGGGGATGAAGGCCACGGTGCGGTCCACGATGACGAGGCGTTCGGTGACCTCGTTGAGGGTCCGCGCCTCCACGTCGCCCTTCAGGCGTTCGTACCGCCCGATGATCAGGGGGGCGTGGCGGACGGTGTGCTGGTAGAGCGCGCGCACCCGGCCGCCGTTGTCGAGGAACGCCTGGTCGCGCTGCATGGCGGCTTCGTGGTTGTGGTGCGAGGCGGTGACGAGGCCGTCGTGCGGCTGCACGGTCAGGAGCTGGTCCCGGCCCTCGGCCATGGCCTCGGCGATGGCCCGGCCGGTCCGCTCCTTGCTGGTGAGGATCCGCAGGAACGGGGTGTCCTCGCCCGCGGCCGTCGGTCCCGCGTGCCGTATCAGGGGCTCGAAGGCGTCGGCGAGCCGTTCTCCGCGGCGGCGTTCGCCGGCGATCCGCTCCTCGGAGGAGCGGAGCAGGCGTTGCAGGGCGACGGCCGGTGCGACGGGCACCAGCCGGGTCAGGTCCTCGACCGAGGGATACAGCAGGCCGGTGTCGACCAGGCAGGGCGCGCCGGCCGCCTCCTCGCCGGGGAGGTGGCCCTCGCGCAGGGCGCGGGCGTAAAGGCCGAGGCCCGCCTCGCACAGCTCCTCCCCCGCGTGCCGGTGCGCCGCCTCGGTCACGAGGGGCTCCCGGCCTGGTCGCCCTGTTCCTGTTCGAGGATCCCCGACTGGGCGATGAGGTAGCCGAGCTGGGCGCGGCTGCCGCTGCCCAGGGCCGTCGCAAGCTTGGCTATGTGCGCGCGGCAGGTGCGCACGTTCATGCCGAGGCGGCGGGCGATGGCCTCGTCGACGTGGCCTTCCACCAGGAGCTTGGCGATGGAGTGCTGGATGTCGGTGATGCCGTCGGGGGCCGTCTCGTAGGGTGCGCCGGCGGTGAGCGGGACCGCTCGGTTCCAGATGAACTCGAAGACCCTCATCAGGTACCGGACGAGGCCGGGGTGGCGCAGCTCCAGTGCGACCTGCCGGTCCTCGCGGACGGGGATGAACGCGACGGTCTCGTCGCAGATGATGAGACGCTCCACCAGCTCGTCGATGGTGCGGTATTCGACCTTGCCGTCGGCGAACTGGTCGGTGTAGGCGAGTCTGTCCGGGCTGAACCGGGCGGTGTGCTGGTAGAGGGTCCGGATCCGCACGCCTCGCTCGATCAGGGGCCGGTCGCGTTCGAGTCCTTCCAGCAGCCGGTTCTCCGGGCGGCGGTGGCCGCTGGGCTGGACCGTCAGCATCTCGGTCTGGCACTGGGCGGTCGCCAGGTCGAGCGCCGCGTTGATCCGGTCGAGGCCCTCCAGCACCGTGATGGAGTGGGCGGGGCTCGTCTCCTGGGTGCTGATGTCCATGAACGGCTCGAAGAGTTCGGCGAGCGCGATCGACTGCCGGCGCTGCTGGGTGATCTCCCGTTCGATGGGATTGAGCCGTTGGGCGAGGGCGACCGACGGCGGGACCGGGCGCAGCCACTCGGCGTCGTCGGGATCGGGGTGGAGCAGGGCCAGATCCATCAGACACGGAGCGGCCTCGGCGTCGGTCCGCGGTATGCGCCCAGCCCTGAGGGCGTGCGCGTACAGACGGCTCCCTTCGGTGCACAACTCGGTTCCCGTATGGGGATGATCCCTCTTAGTCCATTTTGCTACCAAATCTCCACCCCCCAGGGTCCTGAACGTGCAGGAACATGATGCACCGATTGTGTGGCCATGACGTGCCCGAATGAGACATCGTCTTATCCGACGGGGGAATGAGGGGACCATCAAGTGAGGACGAAGCCGACTATGCGTATGAGAATGCTTCGCTCGGTGCTTGTTACCGCCTTCTCCGCCGTCGTGGCCTTCGGTGCGTTGGCCGGCCTCGATGCGAAGAGCGGTGAGCACGAGGCGGGTGGCGTTCACTCAGTGGCGATCGCGGGCCCCGGCGGTGAGCCGGCGGCTTTCCCGGGCGACAGCGTGTGGGACTGATCGCCGTGACCACTCCACCCGACGACCGATCCTTCCGCCGTGAGATGGCCACCGCCTACCGCTCCGGCTGGCACTTCATCGACCTGGTCACCGCGATCCCCCACTCCGGTGACTCCCTGATGGTGACCGTCTTCGGTGAGCCGGTCGTCGTCACGCTGGACGATGACGGTGACGTGCGGGCGTACCGGTGTCTGCGGCGGCCTCGGGGGGCGCCGCAGCCCGTCCGGTGCGCCGTCCGCTACGGAATGATCTTTGTGAACCTGGACCAGAGGGACCACCGGCTCGCGCAGCCGGAGGTCTCCGAAGTGAGGACCATCTCGGCCACCCCCCGCAGTGCCTGACGCGATTCCCCCGTCGTAACAAATCGCTCAGGTGCTTCCCCCCGGCAGCGGCGTCACCGTGACCTGAACACGGTGACGCCGCTGTCGTATGCGGGGACATTTCCGGGTACCGGCGGATTCCCGGCCTGGCCGAAACGCGCCCACGGCACCGACCCGGCGCCGCTTCTCCCTTGAGTGGAATAGACTCAACTTTGTGCCAGTTGGACGAGTCAGCACTGGGAGACATGGCCGGACCGTCGACGGCCGACGCTAGGAGGGAAGCCAGAACGTGGACGCCGAGCTGACCAACCGGAGCCGGGACGCGATCAACGCGGCCAGCAACCGGGCCCTGACCGAGGGAAACCCCGACCTCACCCCCGCGCACCTGCTCCTGGCGCTGCTCCAGGGCCAGGACAACGAGAACATCACCGACCTGCTCGCCGCCGTCGAGGCCGACCTCGCGGCCGTGCGCTCCGGCGCCGAGCGCATCATCGCCGGGCTGCCCAGCGTCGCCGGGTCCACGGTCGCGCCGCCGCAGCCCAACCGTGAGATGCTCGCCGTGGTCGCCGACGCCCAGGCCCGCGCCAAGGAGCTCGGGGACGAGTACCTCTCCACCGAGCACCTGCTCCTCGGCATCGCCGCGAAGGGCGGCGCGGCCGGTGAGGTACTGGAGGGGCAGGGAGCCAGTGCGAAGAAGCTGCAGGAGGCCTTCCGCAAGGCGAGGGGAGGGCGCCGCGTGACCACCGCGGACCCCGAGGGCCAGTACAAGGCACTGGAGAAGTTCGGCACCGACTTCACGGCCGCCGCCCGGGACGGGAAGCTCGACCCGGTCATCGGGCGGGACCAGGAGATCCGGCGGGTCGTGCAGGTGCTCAGCCGCCGCACCAAGAACAACCCCGTCCTCATCGGTGAGCCCGGCGTCGGCAAGACCGCCGTCGTCGAGGGACTCGCCCAGCGGATCGTCAAGGGGGACGTGCCCGAGTCGCTGAAGGGCAAGCGGCTGGTCGCGCTGGACCTGGGCGCGATGGTCGCCGGGGCCAAGTACCGCGGCGAGTTCGAGGAGCGGCTGAAGACCGTCCTGGCCGAGATCAAGGACTCCGAGGGCCAGATCATCACCTTCATCGACGAGCTGCACACCGTCGTGGGGGCCGGGGCCGGCGGCGACTCCGCCATGGACGCCGGGAACATGCTCAAGCCGATGCTCGCCCGCGGTGAGCTGCGCATGGTCGGCGCGACCACGCTGGACGAGTACCGGGAGCGGATCGAGAAGGACCCCGCGCTGGAGCGGCGCTTCCAGCAGGTGCTGGTCGCCGAGCCGACCGTCGAGGACTCCATCGCGATCCTGCGCGGGCTCAAGGGCCGCTACGAGGCCCACCACAAGGTGCAGATCGCCGACAGCGCCCTGGTGGCCGCCGCCACCCTCTCCGACCGGTACATCACCTCCCGCTTCCTGCCCGACAAGGCCATCGACCTGGTCGACGAGGCCGCGTCCCGGCTGCGCATGGAGATCGACTCGTCCCCCGTCGAGATCGACGAGCTCCAGCGTGCCGTCGACCGGCTGAAGATGGAGGAGCTGGCGATCGGCAAGGAGACCGACGCGGCCTCCCTGGAGCGCCTGGAGCGGCTGCGCCGCGACCTCGCCGACAAGGAGGAGGAGCTGCGCGGCCTCACCGCCCGCTGGGAGAAGGAGAAGCAGTCCCTCAACCGGGTCGGTGAGCTGAAGGAGAAGCTCGACGAACTGCGCGGGCAGGCCGAACGCGCCCAGCGCGACGGCGACTTCGACACCGCCTCCAAGCTGCTGTACGGCGAGATCCCGGACCTGGAGCGCGACCTGGAGGCCGCCTCCGAGGCCGAGGAGGAGGTCGCCCGGGACACCATGGTCAAGGAGGAGGTCGGCGCCGACGACATCGCGGACGTCGTCGCCTCCTGGACCGGCATCCCCGCCGGGCGGCTGCTGGAGGGCGAGACGCAGAAGCTGCTGCGCATGGAGGACGAGCTCGGCAAGCGGCTCATCGGGCAGACCGAGGCCGTACGGGCCGTGTCCGACGCCGTACGGCGCAGCCGCGCCGGGATCGCCGACCCGGACCGGCCCACCGGGTCGTTCCTCTTCCTCGGCCCGACCGGTGTCGGCAAGACCGAGCTGGCCAAGGCGCTCGCCGACTTCCTCTTCGACGACGAGCGGGCCATGGTCCGCATCGACATGTCGGAGTACAGCGAGAAGCACAGCGTCGCCCGGCTGGTCGGCGCCCCGCCCGGATACGTCGGGTACGAGGAGGGCGGCCAGCTCACCGAGGCCGTGCGGCGGCGGCCGTACACCGTCGTGCTGCTGGACGAGGTGGAGAAGGCGCACCCCGAGGTCTTCGACATCCTGCTCCAGGTGCTGGACGACGGCCGCCTCACCGACGGACAGGGCCGCACGGTCGACTTCCGCAACACCATCCTGGTGCTGACCTCCAACCTGGGCAGCCAGTACCTGGTCGACCCGCTGACCGGGGAGGAGGAGAAGAAGGAGCAGGTCCTGGAGGTGGTCCGGTCGTCGTTCAAGCCGGAGTTCCTCAACCGGCTCGACGACCTCGTGGTCTTCTCGGCCCTGAGCAAGGACGAGCTGAGCCGGATCGCGAGGCTCCAGATCGACGCGCTCGCCCGGCGGCTCGCCGAGCGCCGCCTCACCCTGGAGGTCACCGACGAGGCCCTGGCCTGGCTGGCCGACGAGGGCATGGACCCGGCCTACGGCGCCCGCCCGCTGCGCCGCCTCGTCCAGACCTCGATCGGGGACCGGCTCGCCCGCGAGATCCTCGCCGGCGAGATCAAGGACGGCGACACGGTCCGCGTGGACCGCTTCGGCGACGGCGAGGGCGACGGTCTGATCGTGGGCCCGGCCACCGGCAAGACCCTCTGACGTGCCGGTCCACCGTGTGACACGGCCACCCCGTGTCACACGGTGAACGCCGGGAACCGCACCCGCGCGGTGCCCGCGCTCTCGTGGACCACGTCGACCGTCACGGCGTTCGCGCCGACGCCGGCGGGGGGCGGGTGCGCCGCGCCGTCCAGGTCCAGGCAGACGTCGCCGCCCCCACTGCACAGGCTCGTCCCCGGCCGCTCGCCGCAGGTGTGCGTCAGCCGGTCCCCGACGCCGGACCGCGGCATCCGGAAGGCGGCGTAGTAGCTCGTGTCCAGCCACGTCCGCACCGTGCACTCGGTGTCGTACGCCCCCGCGGGCGGCTCCGCCCCGCCGAAGGCCGGCGCCTCGGCGCACGGCACCTCCTCCGGACCCCCGCCCAGCGGATGGTCGCTGGTCGAGAACCGCACCACCGCCACGACCAGCCAGGTCGGCAACAGGACCGGCAGGGCCGCGACCGCCGCCACCGGCCCCCACCGGATCCGTCCCCGCCCCATGCCCGTCCCCCTGCGGCCCGCGCTGCTCCCGCCCGACCGGACGGATCGTGTCAGCCCACGGCTGACAGTGCCACGGCGGGCTTGCCACCCCCCTCCCCGCATGGGGGAGGATGGTGTGATCCGTACGAAGGGAAAAACACGGTGAGCATCGACCCGTCCTCGATTCCGAACTTCGGGGGCCAGCCCGAGCCGCAGCCCCAAGGACCGGCGGGCCCCGTCGTCCCGGATCAGGATCTCGTGAAGCAGCTCCTCGAACAGATGGAGCTCAAGTACGTCGTCGACGACGAGGGTGACCTCGCGGCGCCGTGGGAGCAGTTCCGTACGTACTTCATGTTCCGCGGCGAGGGGGATCAGCAGATCTTCTCGGTGCGGACGTTCTACGACCGCCCCCACCAGATCGACGACAAGCCGCAGCTGCTGGAGTCGCTCGACGACTGGAACCGGCGCACCCTGTGGCCCAAGGTCTACTCGCACACCCACGACGACGGCACCGTCCGCCTGATCGGCGAGGCGCAGATGCTGATCGGCATGGGCGTCAGCCTGGAGCACTTCGTCTCCTCGACGGTCAGCTGGGTGCGCGCCGCCATCGAGTTCGACCGCTGGCTGGTGGAGCAGCTCGGACTGGAGCAGGAGGTCAACGAGGCGGAGAAGCCCGAGGACGAGGGCGGCGAGTAGTCCGCCCCCGCCACCGGGGAGCCCGGCCGGGCACCGACCGCCGTACGGGGTCGTGTGCCGGGGCCGGGCTCTCGCCGTTCTCAGCCCCCCAGCGTCTTCAGCCGCCGGACGGCCTCCTCCAGCACGCCAGTCCGCTTGCAGAACGCGAAGCGGACGAACGGGGCGCCCGCCTCGCGGTGGTCGTAGAAGACGGCGTTGGGGATGGCGACGACACCCGCGCGTTCCGGCAGGCCGCGGCAGAAGGCGAAGCCGTCGCTCTCGCCGAGGGGGCGGATGTCGGTGGTGACGAAGTAGGTCCCGGCGGGCCGGAAGACGCCGAAGCCCGCCTCCGCGAGGCCGGACGCGAGGACGTCCCGCTTGGCCTCCATGTCCGCGCGGAAGCCGGCGAAGAAGGAGTCGGGCAGCGCGAGGGCCTCGGCGACGGCGTACTGGAAGGGGCCCGACGTCACGAAGGTCAGGTACTGCTTGGCCGAGCGGACCGCGGTGACCAGGGCGGGCGGGGCGGTGATCCAGCCGACCTTCCAGCCGGTGAACGACAGCGTCTTGCCGGCCGAGCTGATGGTCACGGTGCGCTCGCGCATCCCGGGGAAGGACGCCAGGGGGACGTGCTCGGCCGTGCCGAAGACCAGGTGCTCGTAGACCTCGTCCGTCACCACCAGCAGGTCCCGCTCCACGGCCAGCTCGGCGATCGCCGCGAGTTCGGCGCGGGTCAGGACGGTGCCCGTCGGGTTGTGCGGGGTGTTGAGCAGCAGCAGCCGGGTGCGGTCGGTGACCGCGTCGCGCAGCTCGTCCAGGTCGAGGCGGAACGTGCCGTCGTGCGGGCGCAGGGTCACCGGCACCCGGGTACCGCCCGCCATGGCGATGCAGGCCGCGTAGGAGTCGTAGTACGGCTCCAGCGCGACCACCTCGTCGCCGGGTTCCAGCAGGGCCAGCAGTGAGGCGGCGATGGCCTCGGTGGCGCCGGCGGTGACGAGGACCTCGGTGTCCGGGTCCCAGGACAGGCCGTAGCGCCGCTGCTGGTGCGCGGCGACGGCGGCGCGCAGCTCGGGGACGCCCGGGCCCGGCGGGTACTGGTTGCCGCGCCCGTCGCGCAGGGCGCGTACGGCCGCCTCGCGGATCTCCTCGGGGCCGTCGGTGTCGGGGAAGCCCTGGCCCAGGTTGATCGCCCCGGTCCTGGCCGCCAGGGCGGACATCTCGGCGAAGACCGTGGTCCCGAACGCGGCGAGCCGGCGGTTGAGGAAGGGGCGTGCGCTGGAGGTCATGGCGGCCATCCTGCGCCGAAGCTCTGGAGTTCCTCAACTCTGCTTTGGCGCGTGGCGGGCGAGGGCATCCCCCGTTCACGCAACGAGCACCACGGAAAGCGAGGCGCCCACGGGGGGTTGCTTCGGGGGAACTTCCGGGCGTGGGTCCGGGGGAATCGGAAGGAGGGTGACGCCATGGTCTTCGGCATCATCCTGATCGTGATCGTCGCTCTGGTCGTCGCGAGGGCCGCATCCGGTGGACGGCGGAGTTCCGCCGCCCGGAGGCGCGGCCGGGGCTCGCGGTCGTCGGGCGGAAGCCACAACAGCGGCAACAACAGCTGGTGGGCCGGCGGGGGTGACGGCGGCTCGTCCTCGGGCGGCACCTCCTGCGGAAGCAGTTCGTCCTGCGGTGGCGGCTCGTCCTGCGGAGGCGGGTCGTCCTGCGGGGGAGGGGGCGGCGGATGCGGTGGAGGCAGCTGACACGGGGCAGCTGAGCTCCTGCCAGAGACAACCGCATCCGTTCCGAGGGGCCCGCACCTGGGCCGGGCCCCCGCGGCCCCACCCAGAGCGCCCGCCGGGATTCACACCCGGCGGGCGCTCTCGCACACCGGCGCCCGTCGGGCGGTCCGGGCGCACGCCGTGGTTGAACAGTTGAGCTGTGGAGCCCCCCGAGGGATGGAAAGCCCACGAACTTGGGTAAAAACGCTGTGTTGCCGTAGCAGTTCATGATTCCCTCTCCCTCATCCACGCAGCCCCCGGACGACCTGTTGACCCCCCTCCTGACCGGCCGAACGGGCTGACCGGGCCGCCTCCCCGACAGTGACCGGGGGGTGCAGGCCCGCCTTCCTCTCCTGTGTGCCTGCGGAGCCGATCCATGCTCACGACCCTGAACACCGCCTACACCGACACCCGCGCCGCCGACCTCGCCTGGGCGCTGGGGCGCGAGCCGCTGCCCGCGCTGGCCAGCCTGGACATCGAACTGACGGGGGCCAGACTCGAGTTGAGGCTTCTCGGCGCCTCCCACCAAGTGCTGCTGGAGGACGAGCGGGGCGGCTGCTCGGAGACGGTGGCGTGCATCCCGGGCGGCAGCACCCCGCTTCCGCTGGGGGTGGCCAAGCGGGTGGGCGACTGGGAGTACGAGTTCGCCGCCCGCGTGGAGCTGCTCACGCCGGGCTCCTTCGCGGGCCGCGCCCAGGAACTGCTGGCCCTGGTCGCCGACCACCCGCACGGTCTGGCCGGGGTCTTCCCCGGCAGCCCGCACGCCTTCACCGCGCTGCTCGCGCACCGGCACGAGGGGCAGGTGCACTGGCGCACCTGGCACGCCTATCCGCAGGACGGCCAGCTCGTGGCGACCCGGACCCGGGTCGGCGTCCGGGTGCCGGCGGCGCAGCTCAGTCCCTCCGGGGCGTGAGACGCGCAAACCCGCAAGGCGCCACGGCGCACGGATTTCACACCTGCGGGTGACGATGCGCAGTGGAGGTGTGACGTAACGTCACTGCGTGATCGAAGCGCAGGCTCCCGCTCCACCCGCACCGCCGTCCTGGGAGGGCGCGGGAAGACCCGGACCGGCGGCGCCCGGCACGGCGGCCCCGCTGCCCGTGCCGCCCGGCACCGGCCGGTTCCTGGTCCTCGCGGGCGTCTTCGTCTGCGCGGCCTGCGGACTGGTGTACGAACTCGAACTGGTCGCCCTCGCCTCGTACCTGATCGGCGACTCGGTCACCCAGGCGTCCGTCGTCCTGTCCGTCATGGTGTTCGCCATGGGCATCGGCTCGCTCGCCGCCAAGCGGCTGCGCCGGTTCGCGGCGGCCGGTTTCGGCGCGATCGAGGCCGTCCTCGCCCTCGTCGGCGGGACCAGCGCCATGGCGCTGTACGCCGTCTTCGCCTGGACCGGCGGCTGGAGCGGCCCCTGGTCCGACGGCCCGCGCTTCCTGCTGGTCGCGTTCTCGCTCACCATCGGCCTGCTGATCGGCGCCGAGGTGCCGCTGCTGATGGAGCTGATCCAGCGCATCCGCCGGCAGGACGCGGGCGGCGCCGTCGCGGACCTGTTCGCCGCGGACTACGTCGGCGCCCTGGTGGGCGGCCTCGCCTTCCCCTTCGTGCTGCTGCCCTTCCTCGGCCAGCTGACCGGCGCCCTGCTCACCGGCGCGGTCAACGCGGCCGTCGGCGCCGCCCTGGTCCTCGGTCTGTTCCGGCGGGACCTGACCCGCCGGGCCCGCCGGCTGCTGGTCGTCGCCAACGCCGTCGTGCTCGCCGTCCTCACCTCGGCGGCCGCCCTCTCCGGCGACTTCGAACGCGCCGCCCGGCACGCGCTCTACGGGCAGGACGTCCGCGTGGCCGTCCGGACCGACGTGCGGGAGGTGGTCCTCACCGGGGGCACCGACGGCCGGTCCCTCCGCCTCTTCCTGGACGGCCGGCTGCGGGTCGGCGCCGGTGACGAGCGCCGGTACCACGAGGCCCTGGTGCGGCCGGCCATGACCGGGCCGCGGGCGCGCGTGCTGATCCTGGGCGGCGGCGACGGCCTCGCGGCGCGGGAGGTGCTGCGCCATCCGGACGTGCGCCGCGTCGACCTCGTGGAACCCGATCGGGATCTCGCCCGGCTGGCCCGGCACGACCCCGGCCTGTCCGCGCTGAACGAGCACGCCTACGGCGACCCGCGCGTCCACGTCACCGCCGCGGACGCCTTCCGCGGACTGCGCTCGACGCCCACCGCCGCGTACGACGTGGTGGTCTGCGACCTGCCGGACCCGGGCATCACCGCCGCCACCAAGCTGTACTCGCAGGAGTTCTACGGCCTGCTGCGACGGGTGCTCGCGCCGGACGGGCGGCTGGTCGTGCACGCCGGCCCGGTCTCCGCGCGGCCCCGCACGTTCTGGACCGTCGACGCGACGCTGCGCGCGGCCGGTCTGCGGACCGTGGCCTACCGCGTCGGCGGCCGCGCCCCCGGGTTCACCGCGGACCCCGACCGGACGGCCGGCACCTCCCGCGTCCCCGGGGACTGGGGCTTCCTGCTCGCCGCCCGCACACCCCCCGGCCTGCGCCTCGACGCGGCGGCCCCGCGTCCGCGCACCCTGACCCGGCAGTCCCTCACCGCCGCCGCCCGGTCGGCGGCCCGCACGCGCGTGCCCGGCCTGCCGCCGTCCACGCTGGTGCATCCGCGGTACTGAGCCCGCGGTGCCGGGCCCGCCGCAGTGCCCAGCGCCCGGCACGCGTCCCCCTCTGCGCCGCCCCGGTGCGTGCGTGGGGTCGTCCCCCGTACGACCCCGCGCGGCGGCCCGTCCCTCCCCCGGACCCGGACGGGCCGCCGCGCCCCCCTGTGGATCGCTCGCACCGAGAACCTACGGCCGCCCCGCCCGCCCCGGAATCCCGCAGCGGGTGGACACCGGGGCCGATCCGGCGCGGCAGACGCGCGGTTCCTGCAACTTCCGCGGTACCGCGGAAGGATGACGCCGCCGCCCGGCGGGCGGGCCTACCCTGCGGCAATGCGCCTCCACCCCCTGGCGGCCGACGGCCTGATCGCCGCGGCGCTGACGACCGTGGCCGTCCTGCTCGGCACCGAGGCCGTCGCCCAGGGGTGGCCCGCGCTCGGCCCGCTCGCCTGGACGCTCGTCGCCCTGGTGAACCTGCCGCTCGCCCTGCGCACCCGCGCCCCCGTGACCGTCTGCCTCGTCTCGCACGGCTGCTGGGCGGTCTACATCGCCCTCGGGCAGTGGCCCGTGGCCGGCTCCTTCGGCCCCATGCTCGCCGTCTACACCGTGGCCTCCCTGCGCGCCACCCGCGTCGCCGCCGCCTCCGCCGGCCTGCTCGCCGGTGTCTGGATCTGGGCCGGCCTGGTCAGCGGCGCCGACGCCATGGCCTCCGTCGTCGGCCAGGCCGTGGGCTTCCCGCTCGTCCTGTGGAGGTTCGGGTACGTCGCCCGCCGGACCGGCGAACTCACCCGGGAACTCCGCGCCGAGCAGGCCGAACGGGCCCGGCGCGAGGTGGCCGAGGAGCGGGTGCGGATCGCCCGCGAGCTGCACGACGTGGTCGCCCACCACATCGCCGTCATCAACGTCCAGGCCGGCCTCGCCCGCTTCGTCTTCCACTCCGACGCCCCCACGGCCCGCGACGCCCTCGACACCATCGAGGGCGCGAGCGGCGAGGCCCTGGCCGAACTACGCCGCATGCTGGGCCTGTTGCGCGCCGACGGCGTGCAGGGCGCGGACGGCGCCCCGGCGCCGGGGCTCGACCAGCTGGACGAGATGGCCGCCCGGGTCCGCACCGGCGGCGTCGGCGTCGACCTGCGCGTCACGGGCACACCGCGCCCCCTGCCGCCCGGCGTGCAGCTGTGCGTGTACCGGGTGGTCCAGGAGGCCCTGACCAACGTCCTCAAGCACGCGCCCGGCGCGCACGCCGCCGTCGAACTCGCCTACCGCGCGGGCGAGGTGACGGTGTCGGTGACCGACGACGGCCCCGGCGACGGCCGGCGGCAGGGGGCGGATTCGGACACAATCCCCGAGCGCGGCGGCCACGGGTTGATCGGCATGCGGGAGCGGGCCAAGCTCTACGGAGGGACGATCGCCGTCGGCCCGCGCAGCGAGGGGGGATTCGGCGTGCGCCTGACCCTGCCGACGCCGGTACAGACCGCACGCCGGGGAGACACCGTCCGCGAATGACCGACGCAGACCGTCCGGCCCACCGCCCGCCCGACCGTCCGATCAGGCTGCTCGTCGTCGACGACCAGTTCCTCGTCCGCAGCGGGCTGGCCGCGCTGCTGCGGGCCGCCCCCGGCATGGAGGTCGTCGGCGAGGCGTCCGACGGGGCGGAGGCGGTGGCGCTGGCCGCGGAGACCCGGCCCGACGTCGTCCTGATGGACATCCGCATGCCCGGCATGTCCGGTATCCAGGCCACCGAGCGGATCCTCGCCGAGGCGGTGGACCCCGCGCCCCGCGTCCTCGTCCTCACCACCTTCGACCTGGACGAGTACGTGTACGGCGCCCTGCGCGCCGGAGCCTCCGGGTTCCTGCTCAAGGACGCCGGTCCCGAACGGCTGCTGGCCGCGGTCACCGCGGTGCACGGCGGTGACGCGCTGTTCGCCCCCGCGGTCACCCGGCGCCTGGTGGAGGCGTTCACGCGGATGTCGGACACGCGGTCCGCGAAGCCCTCCGACGCCGGGCCGCCGCCCGCGCTGACGTCGCTGACCGGCCGGGAGGCGGAGGTCCTCGGGCTGGTGGCCCGCGGCCTGACCAACGCCGAGGCCGCCGACCGCCTGTTCATCAGCGAGGCCACGGTGAAGACCCACCTCAACCGCACGATGTCCAAGCTCGGCCTGACCAGCCGGGCCCAGGCGGTGGTGCTGGCGTACGAGACGGGCCTCGTGACGCCGGGGGGAGCCGCGGGCGGCGGGTGAGTTTGTGCCGACGGGGGGTGCGCGGGGCGCCCGCTGGGTAGGCTGCGCTGACATGGAGCATGAGGTGTTCGTTCCGGTTCCGTCCGAGCGGCTCAGGGACGTGCTGGCCGACCCCGTCCGGGTCGCCCGGGCGATCCCGGGGCTCCAGCAGGACGCCGGTGCCGAGCCCGTCGCGGGACGGCTGAAGGTCCGCATCGGGAGCCACTCCATCACCTACCGGGGCTCACTGCGCCTGTCCGCGCGCGACGACGGGGCGTACGTCGTCGAGGGCGACGCCACGGAGTCGCGCGGCACCGGTGCGGTCACGCTCGCGCTCGTCCTGCGGGTGCGGGACGCCGAGGACGGCGCCACTCTCGCGTTCACCGGGACGGCCACCGCGGACGGGCGGGTGACGGAGCTGCCGGAGGAGACGGTGACGTCGGCCACCGGCCGCCTGCTGACGCGGTTCGCGGAGAACCTGGGCGCGGCGGCGGCGGAGGAGAAGGCGCCGCCCGCCGCGGAGGTGGAGCCGCGGCCCACGTCGGTCTTCGACACGGAGGTCCCCCCGTCCTCCCTCGGCCCGGACGCCGACGCGGAGGAGGGCCCGGCCGGCGCCCACGAGGGTGCCGGGGAGGCCCCGGAGGTCCCCGCCGGCCCCGAGGCCGCCGGACCGCCCGCCGAGGCCGCGCACGCCCGGCGCACGATGATCGGCCGCAGTGCCGAGGAGGTGGACCACGCCCCGCCGCGCGGCCGGTACGCGCCCGTGCCGGCGCCGCAGGCGAACGCTTCCGCCACCCCCCTGCGCTGGGCCGCCCCGGCGGCGGCGCTGGTCGTGGCCTCGGCGATCGTGGCCGGCCGGGCCCTGCGCAACAGACGCCACTGAGCCGGCACCGGCGCCCCCTTGATCGCCCCAGTAGGGTCGTGGCGTGAGCAACGAACCCATCACGCTGACCGCGGGTGACGCGGAGGCGACCGTGCTGCCGGGCAACGGCGGCCGGATCGGCGGGCTCCGCGTCGGCGGCACCGAGCTGCTCCGCCAGGGCGAACGCTACGGCTGCTTCCCGATGGTCCCCTGGTGCGGCCGGATCCGCGAGGGCCGCTTCCGGGACGGCGCCGCCGTCCACCGGATGCCGCTGAACTCCCCGCCGCACGCCATCCACGGCACCGCCCGCGACGGCGCCTGGCGCACCGCCCGCGTCTCGGACGACGAGGCCGTCATCACGTACGACCTCGTCGACCCCTGGCCCTACTCGGGCCGTGTCACGCAGGTGATCGCGCTCGCCGAGGACGCGCTGACGCTGACCATGTCCGTGGAGACGTACGAGTCGTCCTTCCCGGCGCAGATCGGCTGGCACCCGTGGTTCAACCGGAGCCTCGACGGGTCGGACGTGGCGATCGCCTTCGACCCCGCCTGGCAGGAGGAGCGCGGCGACGACCACCTGCCCACCGGCAACCGGACCGACCCGAAGCCGGGCCCCTGGGACGACTGCTTCGGCATGCCGGACGGCGTCGACGTGACCCTGACCTGGCCCGGCCGGCTGGAGCTGAGGGTGACCAGCCCGGAGCAGTGGGCCGTGGTCTACGACGAGCAGGAGGCCGCCGTCTGCGTGGAGCCGCAGACCGGGCCGCCCAACGGCCTGAACACCCTCCCGCGCCTGGTCACGCCGCTGGAGCCGCTGGAGGCCACGACGGCCTGGAGCTGGACCCGGCTCTAAGCTGGTGCGCATGACGGATGTACGCGCGGCGCTGCTGCAGCAGATCAAGGACAAGGCCGTGGTGCACGGCAAGGTGACCCTCTCCTCGGGGCTGGAGGCCGACTACTACGTCGACCTGCGCCGCGTGACCCTGGACGGCGAGGCCGCGCCGCTGGTCGGGCAGGTGCTGCTGGACCTGACCGACGACCTGGAGTTCGACGCGGTGGGCGGGCTGACCATGGGCGCCGACCCGGTCGCCGCGAGCATGCTGCACGCCGCCGCCGCGCGCGGGAAGCGCCTGGACGCGTTCGTCGTCCGCAAGGCCGCCAAGGCGCACGGGATGCAGCGGCGCGTCGAGGGCCCGGACATCCGGGGCCGCCGCGTCCTCGTCGTCGAGGACACCTCCACCACCGGCGGCTCCCCGCTCACCGCGGTCGAGGCCGTGCGCGAGGCCGGCGCCGAGGTCGTGGCCGTCGCGACGATCGTCGACCGGGCGACCGGCGCCGCCGAGAAGATCCAGGAGGGCGCGGGGGTGCCGTACCGGTACGCCTACTCCAAGGACGAGCTGGGCCTCGACTGAGGTCCACTCGGAGTATTCCGCCCCGTCTGGAAGGATGGGGCCGACGATGACGTCGCCCCCAAGGTCTAGGTCAGGGCCGTAAGCACCTATCACGCCCACCCGCACATACAAGGAGCGGACATGCCCATCGCAACTCCCGAGGTCTACAACGAGATGCTGGACCGGGCGAAGGCAGGAAAGTTCGCCTACCCGGCCATCAACGTGACCTCTTCCCAGACGCTGCACGCGGCCCTGCGCGGTTTCGCGGAGGCGGAGAGCGACGGCATCGTCCAGATCTCCACCGGCGGCGCCGAGTTCCTGGGCGGCCAGCACAGCAAGGACATGGTGACCGGCGCCGTCGCGCTGGCCGAGTTCGCGCACATCGTCGCCGAGAAGTACGACGTGAACATCGCGCTGCACACGGACCACTGCCCCAAGGACAAGCTCGACGGGTACGTGCGCCCGCTGCTCGCTGTGTCCGAGGAGCGCGTCAAGGCCGGCCGCAACCCGCTGTTCCAGTCGCACATGTGGGACGGCTCCGCCGAGACCCTGGCCGACAACCTGGCCATCGCCGAGGAGCTGCTGGAGCGCGCCCGCGCCGCGAAGATCATCCTCGAGGTCGAGATCACCCCGACCGGCGGCGAGGAGGACGGCGTCTCGCACGAGATCAACGACTCCCTCTACACCACGGTCGACGACGCGCTGCGCACCGTCGAGGCGCTGGGCCTGGGCGAGAAGGGGCGCTACCTGCTCGCCGCATCCTTCGGCAACGTGCACGGCGTGTACAAGCCGGGCAACGTGGTGCTCCGTCCCGAGCTGCTGAAGGAGCTGAACGAGGGCGTCGCCGCCAAGTACGGGCAGCCCGCCGGCAGCAAGCCGTTCGACTTCGTCTTCCACGGCGGCTCCGGCTCCACCGAGCAGGAGATCGCGACCGCGCTGGACAACGGCGTGATCAAGATGAACCTCGACACGGACACCCAGTACGCCTTCACGCGTCCGGTCGCCGGCCACATGTTCGCCAACTACGACGGCGTCCTGAAGATCGACGGCGAGGTCGGCAACAAGAAGACCTACGAC
The DNA here is from genome assembly GCF_042724095.1 of Streptomyces sp. NPDC127100. Taxonomy (NCBI): domain Bacteria; kingdom Bacillati; phylum Actinomycetota; class Actinomycetes; order Kitasatosporales; family Streptomycetaceae; genus Streptomyces; species Streptomyces sp. NPDC127100. Next base: position 224,656 of record NZ_JBHXFL010000001.1, on the reverse strand, counting down.
CCGCGCACCTGGGGCAAGCTGGCCGAGGCCGGCATGGCCGCGCGCGTCCTCGAGGCCTGCGGCCACCTGCGCTCGTCGGGCCAGAAGATCAAGTAACCCGCGCGACGCACGACCGGCCCGGCACCGCGGGACACCGCGGTGCCGGGCCCTCGCACGTCCGCACCCGGGCATGGCGCAGACTTGTCCCCATGGCCATTCACGAGAACCTCCTCGGGGGACCGCCCCCGACCCACCTCCCCGACGACCCCGGGCCGCGCGAGCTGCTGGCGGGCGGCACCCCGGCCGCCGACGTCGCCGCGAAGTACCCGACGTCCTCGCTGGCCTGGGCCCGCCTGGCCGACGAGGCGTACGAGCGCGGCGGCGTCGTGGAGTCCTACGCCTACGCCCGTACGGGCTACCACCGCGGTCTGGACGCCCTGCGCCGCAGCGGCTGGAAGGGCCACGGGCCGGTGCCGTGGGAGAATGGCGCTGCATGTAATCGGGTTGTTCTTGCATTCCGTGCCGCCGACGCTGTCTGAGTGACGGCGGCACAGACGTCTCAACTGCGGTGACTACCGCTTCAGTTCGGTGTACGCCTCGGCGCTGCTGTCCTTGAGGAACTGCCAGCAACGCTCCGTCTCGTCCTTCTCGTCGATCTCGCCGGCGGCACGAGCGAGGGCGGCGAGGCAGCGCAGGAACCCGCGATTGGCCCGGTGGTCCCAAGGGATGGGCCCGTGTCCCTTCCAGCCGGCGCGACGCAATGAGTCCAGACCGCGGTGATAGCCGGTGCGTGCGTAGGCGTACGACTCGATCACTCGCCCCGCCTCGAAGGCGTCGTCCGCGAGCATCGCCCAGGCGAGCGAGAACGTCGGATGCTTCGCCGCGACCTCGGCCGGGGGCTGGGACTCCTCGCCCAGCAGGCGGTATGCCTCTTCGTTCTCCGGCAGGTATGTCGGGTCCGGGCCGCCGAGCAAGTTCTTGTGCGTCGTCATGTAAGCAGTCTGCCACTTGGGGATGGGTCTCCGGGATGCCTCTGCGGAATATAGACCGTGGACCAAGTGGATATGAGAAGGGCGCTTGATGTACCTGATCGAGCCATGGGACGATCCGACGCATGGCAGCACGACGGGGATCCTCCGGGGTCGTACAGGTGGGCATCTACACCCGGATCAGCAAGGACGACGAGGCCGAGGGGCTGGGCGTCGCACGGCAGGAGGAGGACTGCCGACTGCACTGCGCTGCCCGGGGGTGGGAGGTCGCCAAGGTCTACGAGGACAACGACCTCTCCGCGTACAAGCGCAAGACGGTCCGCCCGGAGTTCCGGAAGATGCTGGAAGACCTGAAGGCCGGTCGGATCGACGGGGTCGTCGCCTGGGACATCGACCGCTTCACGCGTCAGCCGCGTGAACTGGAGGCATGGATCGACGAGTACGAGGACGCCGAGCGCCGGAAGCGTCACCTCGTCTTCGACTCCGTCTCGGCCTCGGACATCGACCTGTCCACGGAGAACGGCCGGTTCATCGCACGGATCAAGGTCACCATCGCCAACAAGTCCTCGGCGGACACCTCACGGCGTACGAAGCGCAAGCACCTGGAACTGGCGACGCAGGGCAAGCTCCCCGGCGGCCGGGCGCCGTACGGATGGAACCGCGAGGACCGGCGGACGTTGGTGCCGGAAGAGGCGGAGAACCTCCGCAAGGCGGTGAAGGGCTTCCTGGGCGGTATCCGCTGGGCGTCGATCGCGCGTGAGTGGCGGGACAAGGGGGTCAGGTCGCACAGCGGAGGCGTCTTCGACGACTCCAAGATCAAGCGGATGCTGATGAACCCGCGGATCTGCGGCTACCGGATGCACCAGGGGGAGCTGTTCCTGGATGAGAGCGGTGCTCCCGTCGTCGGTGACTGGGAGCCGATCATCACCCCCGACGACTGGTACCTGCTGACGGAGAAGGTCAGGCGGGAGTCGGAGGGGCGTGCCGTACGGGACAACGCCACCAAGTACCTGCTCTCCGGCATCGCCCGGTGCGGGCGGTGCGGCACGAAGATGCGGGCCTTCCCGTCGTACCGGAAGTCGAAGACGTCATCGCAGTTCAAGTACGCGTGCCCCGGGAAGAACGACGGTGGATGCGGGGGAGTGGCCAGGGCTGGCGAACCGGTCGACCGTCTCATCAGGAACGCCGTGTTCCTCAGCTCGGACAAGGCGCTGGCGAGCGTCCGTGAGCGGGCGCCGGAATGGACCAAGGAGGAGCAACTGGCCTCCCTGGAACGGGACATGGCCGAGTTCAAGCAGGCGTGGCAGGAGAAGCGCATGTCGGCCGCTCGTTACATCGCGCTCACCGAGGATCTGGAGCAGCAGATCGCGGAGCTGCTCCGGGAGCGGGCCTTGCACCGGGCCGAGGCCGCGACCTTCGCGGCGGGCCCCATCGACATACGGGGTCGGTGGGAGAACCTGGCGATCGAACAGCAGCGCGCCGCGGTCCTCAAGGTCTTCCGCGCGGTCATCATCAAGCCCGCTTCCAACGGGCCGATCTTCGATCCGGCGGACATCGAGCCAGTGCTCAGGTGACAGGCGGAAGCCGGGTCCCCCTTGCCAGCGGCGGCTCGCTCAACCTGCAGAAGCACGTCTCACGCCACCTTGCCGCCGATGAGTCCCACGATCGCCCCAAAGCCCATCATGTAGGTCGTGGAACATGCCTCGGCGGCGGCCTGCACCTGCTCGGAGTCTCCCCCGAACGCTGCCAGTAGCACATTCAAGATAAGGGCGAGGACCGTCAGTGCAGTCACCGTGGAAAAGATCAGTTTGAAGCGGGGCGTCAAATCGGACTTGCCCTCAGGCGCGCGGATGCTTTGCGGCTCGGATTCGTACGATCGCGCCCGCGCGAGAGCGGGATTTTCGTTCTCCATGCCCTCGTATACTGCCCGGATGGGACATTGGTCTGAGGGTCTTGTCAACGACGCCGCGAAGATGATCGGTGGTAGCCCAGACCGCGACCTGCTGAGGGACACGCTTGCCGGGGTTGGTCGCGAGATCGACGTGCTCTCGGGCCGAAGCTTCCAGCCGCTGCGCCGAACGACCTCGGTCATCGACCCCAACGGCTTGCCCTTTGTGGACGTCCCAGATCTGCGGGTCGGATCGATGGAGCCGGGGGCGGGAGCATGGGAGGTCCCGGACCCGGTGAACGGCGAGATTGCGGCCGTCCTGCAGGTTTCACCCTTGGCCAGCCCTGTGTCGAAGGCCGCGCGTGCCGCTGACGCACTCTGGATTGCCGGTCAGCTCGTCGCTGGGGCTTCAGAGTCGGGGCGCCTGTCGGCGGACTACGTCCTCCACTGGCTGGGCACATCGGTGGATCACGAGCAGCGAAAAGGTCTATTTCGACACATCATGGACCCTGCTGTTCGCTTTTATGTCCCGGTCCTCGGGGTCTCCGTCAATGGGTGGTGGTTCCAAATCTCCCGGCGCCTCATCTGGGTGACGAGTGAGACCGAGGACGACGGACGGCTTATCGAGCTTCTATTGGAGAAGGCGACTACCAGCGAAGAGACTTCACCGCTTGCAGCTGTCGAGGCCATCCTGATCGCGGTTCCAATGACGCGACACCCCGCAGACTGGGCATTCACGGCCCGCATCTGGCCCGAGCAGGTTCAGGTCCCTACCGATCGGCCATGGAGAAGGCTTGCGAAGGCTATCCACGGCCACGGCATTCCGACTATCACCGTCGACCCGGTCTCGACCTCGTACGAGATCGCATGCCAGGTGGTCTTGAAGGGCTACTGGCACGGCTACATCAGCGGCGATGAGCCGGCGCTGGCGAACGCCGTCGCGAGGGCGTACCCGCGGCAGGTCGATCGCATCCAGCGTGAGACCCGTGCTCCAGACAGGGCTTCTGCGGCCGCAACGCTGCTCGAACAACTGATCCACCCCGGATTCGATCCAGCGCGGGGCGCGGAGGCTACTCGTCGGTACGTGCGCCGGAAGGCGAGCATCGCGGTCATGCAGCACCGGAAGGGTGAGGCGCCGGAGCGGTACCCGTGGACGCAGATCGGTATCAGTGAACGTCGCTACTACAAACTCCTGCCGCTGTTCGCTCAGAAGGTCAACGGCCGCTACGACTACGACTACGACGACGTGGTGGCGCGGATGAAAGCCCACCTGGACCACGTAGACAAAGCGCGAACCGTACGAGCAGCCGCCCTTGAAGTCCTCCAGCTACACGGCTTCGGCGAAGAGGCCGCACGCAAATGGCTACAGCGGCATCCCCCAGAGGAGGCTGTTAACGCATGGCCGCGCGGCCGACGCCCGTAGTGCCATGGGTCGTCCGGGCGTGGCGGGACCGCATTGGGTTGAACCGAACGCCATTCGGGACGTAGAGATCATGAGTTCAGATCCCGTCGCTCTGAGGCGGAACCTGGAAACCTCCTCGACTCGCTGGCGCCCTCGAATCGCCTCCGTCATGGACAGCGACGCTTGGCGCGGCGGGTTCGCAAATCTCCCCCGTCGGAGGCTTGTCCCCCGCCCACTCCGCGGAGCAGATCCTGGCAAGCTCCACCACCCACTCCAGGTCCCGCTCCGGCAGCTGGGCCGCAAGGCTGTCCAGCCACTCCTGCTCGGTCATACCGTTCCCCCTCATGCTCTCAGTTACATCTTTCACCATTCTCCTAGGAGCACGAGCCCAACCGCGCTTCCTGCGCGCCCTGCACGCCCTCGCCCGCGCCGCCCAGGCGATCGGCGAGAAGGAGGAGTACGAGCGCTGCAGCCAGTTCCTGAGGGACTCCTCGCCGACGGCGGCCGAGGTGCTGGGCTGACACCGCGTCCCGCAGGGCCCGCGACGGGCGGGCCTTGCGGTTTCCTGGGAGCATTGCGGAGGATGCCGTTGGGGACCGGGGCCCCGTGCCGGTAACGGCAGGGCGGACCGCTACCCGTAGTGCCATCAGGAGACAGCGATGTCCCACGACGCCCCGAATCTCGACTTCGAGGGCAGCACGCCGTACGAGGACTACGTCAAGGCGGACGTGCTCACCCACCTCCAGCACACCCTCTCCGACGACCCCGGAGAGATGGTCTTCCTGGTCACCACCCAGGTCATGGAGCTGTGGTTCACCGTCATCGTCCACGAGTGGGAGACCGCTGCCGGTGCCCTGCGCGAGGACCGGGTCCGGCCGGCGACCGACGCGCTGAAGCGCTCGGTGCGCGAGCTGGAGGCCCTGAACGCCTCCTGGACGCCCCTGGCGGGCCTCACGCCCGCCCAGTTCAACTCCTACCGGAGCGCCCTCGGCGAGGGCTCCGGGTTCCAGTCGGCGATGTACCGCCGCCTGGAGTTCCTGCTCGGCGACAAGTCCGCCTCCATGCTCGTCCCGCACCGCGGCGCCCCGCGCGTCCACGCCGAGCTGGAGAAGGCGCTGCACGAGCCGAGCCTGTACGACGAGGTGGTCCGGCTGCTCGCCCGGCGCGGGTACGACATCCCGGAGGCCGTGCTCCGGCGGGACGTCACCCGGAAGTACGAGCCGGCGCCCGAGGTGGAGGCCGCCTGGACGGCCGTGTACTCCGGTGACCAGAACGGCGACCTGGCCCGTCTCGGCGAGGCGCTCACCGACGTCGCCGAGCTGGTGTGGCGCTGGCGCAACGACCACCTGGTCGCCACCCGCCGCGCGATGGGCTCCAAGACCGGCACCGGCGGTTCCGCCGGGGTGGCCTGGCTGGAGAAGCGGGCCCGGGGCAGCGTGTTCCCCGAGCTGTGGACGGCGCGGTCGTATGTCTGAGCTGATGAGCGAGGCGGAGAGGCTGGACGCCGCCGACGGGCTGGCCGGGGTGCGCGGTCGTTTCGTCCTCGACGACGTGACGTACCTGGACGGCAACTCGCTGGGCGCCCTGCCGGCGCACGTCCCCGACCGCGTCGCGGACGTCGTGCGGCGTCAGTGGGGCGAGCTGCGCATCCGGTCCTGGGACGAGAGCGGCTGGTGGACCGCGCCCGAGCGGATCGGCGACCGGATCGCCCCGCTGGTCGGGGCGGCGGCCGGGCAGATCGTGGTCGGCGACTCCACCAGCGTGAACGTCTTCAAGGCGGTCGTCGCGGCCGTCCGGATGGCGGGGGAGGGGCGGGACGAGATCCTCGTCGACGCCACCACCTTCCCCACGGACGGGTACGTCGCCGAGTCCGCGGCCCGGATGACCGGGTGCACGCTGCGGGCCGTCGCCCCGGCCGAGGTGCCCGCGGCGCTGGGCGACCGCACCGCCGCGGTGCTCCTCAACCACGTCGACTACCGCACGGGCCGGCTGCACGACCTGCCCGCGCTCACGGCCGCCGTGCACGCGGCGGGGGCGTACGCCGTCTGGGACCTGTGCCACAGCGCGGGCGCCCTGCCGGTCGGGCTGGACGAGCACGGCGTCGGCCTGGCGGTCGGCTGCACCTACAAGTACCTCAACGGCGGCCCGGGTTCGCCCGCGTTCCTGTACGTGCGCCACGACCTCCAAGGCCGCTTCGACTCCCCGCTGCCCGGCTGGAACTCGCACGCCGAGCCCTTCGGCATGCGGCCCGGCTACGCCCCGGCCCCCGGTGCGGTGCGCGGCCGGGTCGGCACGCCGGACATCCTGTCCATGCTCGCCCTGGAGGCGTCCCTCGACGTGTGGGACGGGGTGACCGTCGAGGCGGTGCGCGCCAAGTCCCTCGCCCTGACGGACTTCTTCCTGCGCTGCGTCGGGGAGTACGTCCCCGGCGGGCGGGTCGAGTCCGTGACGCCGGCCGCGCATGCCGAGCGGGGCAGCCAGGTGGCGCTGCGCTGCGACGACGCCGGCGAGGTCATGCGGCGCCTGATCGGACGCGGCGTGGTCGGCGACTTCCGCGCCCCCGACGTGCTGCGCTTCGGCTTCACCCCGCTGTACGTCGGGTTCGCGGACGTGGAGCGGGCGGCGCGGGTGCTCGCGGAGGTCCTGGCGGAGGCCCCGGCGCGGACGGACTGAGGGACGGTCCGCGGGTGAGCGCGGCGCCCGGCCGGTCCCGGCCGGCCCGGGCGCCGCACTCACCCAGCGTGACATCCCCGTGTCCGCGCACGTCACCGGCCTGATAACGTCCCGCCGACGGCCGATTCCCCTCCCCGGTCCGCCAACATCGTTTCCACGCTGAGAGGTTGGAGCATGCCGGACGCCGCCGCAGGACCGGGCACCGCTGCCGCGCGGAGCGCCGCGGAGGAGAGGTCGGCCTTCTCGCATCCGGCGGTCGGCCCCGACAGCACCGCCGGGTACGGCGACCACCCCGACCAGGTGATCGACTTCTACCTCCCGCGCGGCGCGGGCGGCCCCGGCACGCCCGCGCCGGTCGTGGCCGTCCTGCACGGCGGCGCGTGGCGGGCGCCGTACGACCGGCGCCATGTCAGCCCGTTCGCCGGTTTCCTGGCCGGCCGGGGCTTCGCCGTGGCCAACGTGGAGTACCGGCACGGGACGGACGACGACGCGGTCGCGGGGCGCTGGCCCGACACCTTCGACGACGTGGCCGCCGCGTTGGACGCGCTGCCCGCCCTGGCCGAGCGGCACCTGCCGGGGGCCGACGCGCGCCGCACGGTGCTCACCGGCCACTCGGCGGGCGGCCACCTCGCCCTGTGGGCGGCGGCCCGGCACGTGCTGCCGGCCGGCGCGCCGTGGCGCCTCGACCGCCCGCCGTCCCTGCGCGGTGTGGTCGCGCTCGCCCCGATCGCCGACTTCGAGGTCGCCGGGAAGCTGGACGTGTGCGGCCAGGCGGCGCGGCAGCTCCTGGGCGGCGAGGAGCACTACGCCGGGCGCCGGCCGTACGCCGACCCGGCCCTGCTGCTGCCCACCGGCATCGCCACCACCGTCGTGCAGGGCCGCGCCGACGTGGACGTCCCGCAGGCGGTCGCCGAGGCATACGCCGACGCGGCGGCGAGGGCCGGTGAGATGGTGGGCGTCACGCTGCTGGAGGACGTCGGCCACTTCCCGCTGATCGACCCGGCGGCGGACGCGTGCGCGGTGGTGGCGGAGGAGATCGCCCAGCTCGCGTGGTGAGCGGCGGCGGCACCCGGACGGGGCGCCCCGTCACCCCCGTAGTACCTGAGAGCTACCCCCGGGGTGAGCTCTCCGGCGGGACGCCGGTTACCCGCTCCGATCCATAACGTCCTTTCCCAGGACGCCCGATGAGCGGGCGTGCGGGAGGGGAGCGGCCATGGGGCCCGGTACGGCGGTACGTTGGCGGCGGCGCGCGGGAAGAGCACGCAGGGCCGCACTGGCGGCACTCGTCGCCGGTGCCGTGGCGTTCCCCCTCTCCGCCGCCGCGCGGCCCGGGATCCCCGCCCCGCCGCCCGCCGTGCTGGCCGCCCCGACGGCGGACACGCTGGCGGACGTCTACGCCGCCAACCGGGCCAACGCGGCCGAGGCGGCCCGGATGGCCGGCGCCCACGGCGACCGTCACCGCGCGGCGGCGGACCGCTCGCTGGCCGGCCCGGCCCGGCAGCTGCTCGCCTTCGACGGCCGGGGCGCCGGTCTGGCCACGGAGGTCCTCGGCGACCTGGCCCACGCCGACCGCGTCGCCGTCCTGGTCCCCGGCTCCGACACCGGCCTCGACACCTACGGCCGGTTCCGCGCCGCCGCCCTCGCCCTGCACCGGCAGCTCGTCGTGCGGGCGCCGGACGGCACCCGCACGGCGGTCGTGGCCTGGCTCGGCTACCGGACACCCGGCACCGTCAGCACCGCGGTCGCCACGACCGGCCGCGCCGACGAAGCCGCCCCGGAGCTGCGCGGCCTGGTCGGCGACCTGCGCGGCGTCACCGGCCCCCGCGCCCGGGTGAGCCTCGTCTGCCACTCCTACGGCTCGGTCGTCTGCGCCCGTGCCGCCGCCGGCCTGGACGTCGCCGACATCGCCCTGGTCGGCAGCCCCGGCACCGGCGCCGGCTCCGCCGCGGGCCTGGGCACGAGCGCCCGGATCTGGGCGGCGCGGGGCGCCGACGACTGGGTGGAGAACGTCCCGCACGTCAGCGCCGGGCTGTTCGGCACGACCGTCGGCTTCGGCACCGACCCGGTCTCCCCGGCGTTCGGCGCCCGGGTCTTCGACGCCGGCGACGGCGGCCACAGCGACTACTTCGACGCCGGTTCCCGCTCCCTTGCCAACCTGGCCCGGATCGTCCTGGGCGAGACCACGGAGGTGACCCGTGACTGACCCGGGGCGACCGGCCGGGACCGGTGTCCGCGAGGCCGTGCGGCTCACCGCCGCCCGGATCGACGCGGCGACGCCCGCGAGCAGGGACCGCGCGGTCGACGCGCTGCGCGCCCTCGCCGTCCTCGGCGTCGTCCTCGGCCACTGGCTGGTGACGGCCCTGGTGTCCGGCGGCGGCGGCCTGCACACCGCCAGCCCCCTCCAGCACATGCCCCGGCTGGCCCCGGTGTCCTGGGCCTTCCAGACCCTCGCCGTGTTCTTCCTGGTCGGCGGGCACGTGGCCACCCGTGGCTGGGCCGCGGCCCGGGACCGGGGCACACCGTACCGGCGGTGGCTGGCCGCCCGGCTGGGCCGGCTGTTCCGGCCGGTCGTGGCCGTCCTCGCCCTGTGGACGGTGACGGCGGCCCTGCTGTTCCTGACCGGCGCCGACCACGGGACGGCCCGTACGCTGGTCAAACTGGCCCTGTCCCCGCTGTGGTTCCTGCTGGTCTTCGCCGCGCTGACCGCCGCGACGCCGCTGCTGGCCCGGCTGCACCCGCTGTGGCCGCTGGTCGTCGTCCTCCACGTCGACCTGCTGCGCTTCGGCCTCGGCGGCCCGTCCTGGCTCGGCTGGATCAATCTCGCCGCGGGCTGGGCGGTGCCCTACACGCTCGGCGCCGCCTGGACCCGCGGGGAGCTGGAGCACCGCAGGGCCGGCTGGATCCTGCTCGCCGGCGGGACGGCGGCGACCGCGGCACTCGTCGCCGGGGCGGGTTACCCGGCGTCCATGGTCGGCGTCCCGGGCGCGGCCGTCTCGAACCTGAACCCGCCGACGCTGGCCGCCGTCGCCTTCGGTCTGGCCCAGTGCGGCCTCGCCCTGCTGCTGCGCGGACGGCTGCGCCGCGCGCTGCGGCGGCCGGTGGCCTGGGCGGCGGTGGCACTGGTCAACCTCTTCGCGATGACGGTCTTCCTGTGGCACCAGACGGCCATGATGGCGACCACCGCCACCGGTCTCCTCGCGGGCCGGCTGCCCGGACTGCACACGCCGCCCGACGGACCGGGCTGGATCGCGGCCCGGCTCGGCTGGCTGCCGGTCTTCGCACTGGCCCTGGGCGTCTGCTGGGCGGCCTTCCACGCCTTCGAGCGCGGCAACGGCCGGCGCCGCTCGCGCGTCGTCCGCACCCACCGCCCGCGGACCCGGGCGACGACGAAGGGGGCCCGTCATGTCTAGGCTGGGCGGCGTGAGATCCGGGGGGAACGAGCGTGCGACCGGCGCGCGCGGGCTGAGGGTGCTGCGCGACGACCTGTGGACCTGGCGTACGGACCCGCTGCCGCCGTCGGTGTGGCTGCGCTGGGTCCCGCACGGCATCGTCTGCCTGGCCGCGCTCGGGGTGCTGCTCGGCGACGCGGCCCAGCTCGGCGAGGGCGGCGGGACCGACCCCTCCGCCCGGTCCGGGGCGGGCGGCGGTATCGATCCCCTGCTCGCCTTCCTGATAGCCGTCGCCGAGGCCGGCGCCATGGTCCTCGCGCTGTGGCGGCCGGTCGCGGCGTGGTGGCTGTCGACGGCGGCCATGCTGGTGGGGGCCTTCGCGGTGCGGGCGGAGATGACCGCGGGCGGACCGAAGTTCACCTGGCCCTGGACGGCCGCCGGACTCATCGCGCACCTGTTCGTCCTGTTGCTGCTCGCCCTGCGGGTCCACACCCGGGTGCCCCTGGAGGCGCTCGCCCTGAGCGTGCTGGCCACCTACGTCGTGCAGGGCGTGGTGGGGGCGCCGGACTACCAGCCGACCGGCCTGCTCGCCGTCATCCTGTTCGCGGTCGCCACGGTGCTCGGCATCGCCCTGCGCGGCCGCCGCGAGGCCCGCACGCAGCTCGCGGAGCAGACCTCGCTCACCGCCGAGGAACGCGCCCGGCGCACCCTGCTGGAGGAGCGCAGCCGCATCGCCCGCGAGCTGCACGACGTCGTCGCCCACCACATGTCCGTCATCTCCATCCAGGCCCAGGTCGCCCCCCACCTCGTCGCGGACCCGCCGGACGAGCTGAAGGAGAACCTCGCCGGCATCCGGCAGAACGCCCTGGAGGCGCTGACCGAACTGCGCCGGGTCCTCGGCGTGCTGCGCTCCGAGGATCCCGACGCCCCCGGGACGGCGCCCGACCGGAGCGGTACCGCCCCGCACGCCCCGCAGCCCACGCTCGACCGGCTCGACGCGCTGGTGGAGAACACCCGGGCCGCCGGACTGACCGTGACCGCCGGGCAGGACGGCCGGCGCCGGCCGCTGCCGCCCGGCGTGGAGCTGTCGGCGTACCGGATCGTGCAGGAGGCGCTCAGCAACGTCCTGCGGCACGCGCCGGGCGCGACCGCCCGGGTCCACCTCACGCATCTGCCGGCCGGGCTGCGCGTCGACGTCTCCAACACCCCGCCCACGCGGGCCCCGGCGCCGTCGCAGGGGGCGGGACACGGGCTGCTCGGCATGCGGGAGCGGGTGGCGATGCTCGACGGCACCCTCGAGGCGCGGCGGCTGCCCGACGGCGGCTACCGGGTGACCGCGTTCCTGCCCGCCGACGGCCAGGACCTCTCCACCGGCCACTCCACCGACCACTCCACCGAGGACGACACCCCATGACGACCGGCAGCCACGGCCGTGTGATCCGCGTACTGATCGCCGACGACCAGCAGATGGTCCGGCAGGGCTTCACCGTGCTGCTCAACACCCAGCCCGACATCGAGGTGGTCGGGCAGGCGGTGGACGGCCTGGACGCCGTGGCCAAGGTCGCGGAACTCGCCCCGGACGTCGTCCTGATGGACATCCGCATGCCCGAACTGGGCGGCATCGAGGCCACCCGCCGGATCACCACGGCGACCCCCGGGATCAGGGTGCTCGTGCTGACCACCTTCGACCTGGACGAGTACGTGTACGAGGCGCTGCGGGCCGGCGCGTCCGGGTTCCTGCTGAAGGACGCGTCCGCCGACCAGCTCGCCGAGGCGGTCCGGGTGGTGGCGGCCGGGGACGCGCTGCTCGCGCCGGGCATCACCCGGCGGCTGCTCACCGAGTTCTCCCGGCTGCGCGACCGGCCCCGGGCCCCGCTGAAGGAACGGGTCGGCGGCCTGACGGAGCGGGAGACCGAGGTGCTGGCCCTGATCGCGCAGGGCCTGTCGAACGCGGAGATCGCCACGCGGCTGGTCGTCGCCGAGCAGACGGTGAAGACGCACGTGGGCCGGATCCTGGTGAAGCTGGGGCTCAGGGACCGGACGCAGGCGGCGGTGTTCGCGTACGAGTCGGGTCTGGTGCGGCCCTCCGGGTACTGAGCGGCCGGGCCCGTAGTACCTGAGACGGACGCCGGAGAACCCTTCTCACTGCTGACGACCGCGGTCCGGGCCGCGCCTACCGTTTACCGGGTGACCGAGACGACCCAGACACGGACCGTCCCCTCCGGGAGTGGCGGCGTGCGCAGCCCCGAGTACCGGCTGGCCATGGACGCCCTGAGCGGACTGCGCCAGGACCTGTTCCACGACGCCTTCGCCTGCCGTCCGCTGCCGCCGATGGCGACGGACGGCCCGCTGACCCGTCGGCTCACCGGCAGGTCGCGGGGGTACGCCGCCCGCCTGCCGCACTCGGTGGTGGCGGCCGTGGCCCTGATCGCGATGTTCGGCGGGTCCGTCGCCGACGGCTCCCTGACCGGGCCGGTGGCCCTGCTGAGCGGGCTGGTGTGCGCGGCACCGGTGCTGGCCACGCTGTTCCGGCCGGTCGGCGCCTTCTGGATGTCGATGGCGGCGACGCCGCTGGTCGCGCTGCTGGACGGCAGCCTGGGCGAATGGCCGTGGCAGCCCGGCGCGTTCATCTGCCACCTGGCGGTGCTGGTGATCGTGGCGATACGCACCCGGCCCCGCACCGCCGCGTGGATGTGGGTGCTCACCGCCGCCTACGCCTTCGTCGTGCAGACCCTGATCGGCGACGGCGAGTTCAACACCTCCGCGCCCATGCTGGTGCTCTCCGCCCTGGCCCTGCTGCTGGTCGCCGTCCGGCACGTCCGCCGCGAGGCCCGGCAGGAGGTGACCGCGCAGCGATCCGTCACCGCGCACGAGCGGTCCCGGCGCACCCTGCTGGAGGAGCGCACCACCATCGCCCGGGAGCTGCACGACGTGGTCGCCCACCACATGTCGGTGGTCGCCATCCAGGCCGAGGCCGCGCCCTACCGGGTGGAGCATCCGCCCGAGGAGCTGGAGCGGGCCTTCGCCACCATCCGGGAGAACGCGGTGGCGGCCCTGACCGAGCTGCGCCGGGTCCTCGGTGTGGTCCGCGCCGAGGACTACGAGGCGCCGGACGCCCCGCAGCCCACGCTCGCCGACCTGGACGCACTGCTCGCCAACGTGCGCGACGCGGGCCTCGCCGTCGACCGGGCGGTGACCGGCGCGGTGCGCGAACTGCCGCCCGGCGTGGAGCTGTCGGCGTACCGGATCGTGCAGGAGGCGCTCAGCAACACCCTGCGGCACGCGCCCGGCGCCACCGCCCGCGTCGAGGTCTCCTACGTCCTGGGCGGCCTGGGCCTCAGGATCGTCAACGACCCGGCGCCCGAACCGTCCCTGGTCAAGCCCTCGCCCGGCGCCGGGCACGGCATCACCGGCATGCGGGAGCGGGTGTCGATGCTGAACGGCGAGATGACGGCCGGCCCGACCGGCGACGGCGGGTACGAGGTGGCGGTGTTCCTGCCGGTCACCGCCGTGAGCGAAGGTGACGCATGACCGACCGCACGATCCGGGTCCTGATCGCCGACGACCAGATGATGGTGCGCGAGGGCTTCTCGGTCCTGCTGAACGCGATGCCCGACATCGAGGTCGCCGGCGAGGCGGTCAACGGCCGGGACGCGGTCGAGAAGGTCCGCGAACTCTCCCCGGACGTCGTCCTGATGGACATCCGCATGCCCGAGCTGAACGGCATCGAGGCCACCCGGCGGATCATCGCCGCGGACGGCGCGGCGAAGGTGCTCGTGCTGACCACCTTCGACCTGGACGAGTACGTGTACCAGGCGCTGCGCGCGGGTGCCTCCGGCTTCCTCCTCAAGGACGCCTCGGCCCGCCAACTGGCCGACGGGGTCCGGGTGGTGGCGGCCGGCGAGGCGCTGCTCGCCCCGTCGGTCACCAAGCGCCTGATCACCGAGTTCTCCAAGCTGTCCGACGGTCCCCGCGCGCTGCCGTCGGCGCACGGGGCGTACGGCGACCTCACCGACCGGGAGACGGAGGTGCTGGTGCTGATCGCGCAGGGCCTGTCGAACGGGGAGATCGCCGAGAGCCTGGTGGTCGCCGAGTCGACGATCAAGACGCACGTCAGCCGGATCCTGGTGAAGCTCGGCCTGAGGGACCGCACCCAGGCGGCCGTCTTCGCCTACGAGGCCCGCCTGGTGACCCCGGGCTGAACGGCGGCCCTGGTCAGGGACGGTCCGGCCGCGCTAGCGTCCGGCCATGGCAGCCTTCGATCCGTGGAGTGCGGACTTCGTCGCCGACCCCTACCCCGCCTTCGCCGAGCTGCGGGCCCGGGGCCGCGTGCACTACTACGAGCCCACCGACCAGTGGCTGGTCCCGCACCACGCGGACGTCTCGGCGCTGCTGCGCGACCGCCGGCTGGGCCGCACCTACCGGCACCGTTTCACCCACGAGGACTTCGGCCGCACCCCGCCCCCGCCGGAGCACGAGCCGTTCCACACGCTCAACGACCACGGCATGCTCGACCTGGAGCCGCCGGACCACACCCGTATCCGGCGCCTGGTGTCGAAGGCGTTCACCCCGCGCACGGTGGAGCGGCTGCGGCCCTACGTGCATGCGCTGGCCGACCGCCTGGTGGCCCGGCTGGTCGCGGCGGGCGGCGGCGACCTGCTGACCGACGTGGCGGAACCCCTGCCGGTCGCGGTGATCGCCGAGATGCTGGGCATCCCGGAGTCCGACCGGGCGCCGCTGCGCCCCTGGTCGGCGGACATCTGCGGGATGTACGAGCTGAACCCGTCCGGGGAGACGGCGGCGAAGGCGGTCCGCGCGTCGCTCGACTTCTCCGACTACCTGCGCGGACTGATCGCGGCCCGCCGCGCGGAGCCGGGCGACGACCTGATCTCGGGTCTGATCGCGGCGCACGACGGGGACGACGACCGCCTCACCGAGCAGGAGATGATCTCGACCTGCGTCCTGCTCCTGAACGCGGGCCACGAGGCCACGGTGAACGCGACGGTCAACGGCTGGCTGGCCCTGTTCCGCCACCCGGACCAGCTGGCGGCGCTGCGCGCGGACCACTCGCTGATCCCCTCCGCCGTGGAGGAGCTGATGCGCTACGACACCCCGCTCCAGCTCTTCGAACGCTGGGTGCTGGACGACATCGAGATCGACGGGACGACGATCCCGCGCGGCGCGGAGATCGCGATGCTGTTCGGCTCCGCCAACCACGACCCGGCCGTCTTCACCGCCCCGGACCGCCTCGACCTCACCCGCCGCGACAACCCCCACATCTCCTTCAGCGCGGGCATCCACTACTGCATCGGCGCCCCCTTGGCCCGCATCGAGCTGGCGGCCTCGATGACCGCCCTGCTGACCCGTGCCCCGGCCCTGACCCTGGCCGGGGAACCGAAGCGCAGGCCCAACTTCGTCATGCGTGGCTTGAAAGCCCTGCACGTAACCACGTAACCCACCCCGGCGTCCCGGCCAACGAAGCCGCGGGCAGTCGTGCCTCCCCCAGTGCCTGAAGGGCCTGGGAGGTACCCCCAGGGCGGCACGGGTGGGCGGTGGGGGTCCCCCCGCTCGAGCGAAGCCGAGAGTGGGGGAGGCACCGGCAAGCGCCGGCCCGCGCACCCACCCCGCCGCGCACCGACGCCCGGTCACCCCGCGACGTCCCGGCGCCGCAGCCCCGCGAGCCCCACGCCCACCAGCACCCCCGCGAGCAGCGTCAGCACCAGCACCGGCGGCCAGCTCATCGCCCCGCCCGGCACCTTCGGCAGATGCCCGAACGGCGACAGACCGAGCACCCCCCGGGGCACGTCCAGCGCCGGCCCGACCCACCCGAGCAGCAGCACCGCCCCCGCGACCCCCCACGCGGCCACCGCCCCCCGCGGCAGCACCCCGTGGAGCAGCACCGCCACCCCGCCGACCACCCACACCGCGGGCACCTGCACCAGACACGCGCCCAGGACCGCCCCGGCGTCCCTGCCGTACCCGGCGGCGAAGCCGAGCCCCGCGAGCAGCATGAGGAGGGCCGCGCCGCCGAAGGCGATCACCAGGTGCCCGGCGGCCCACCGCAGCCGGCCCACGGCCCCGGCGAGCACCGGTTCCGCCCTTCCGGACGTCTCCTCACCGCTCAGCCGC
Source organism: Streptomyces sp. NPDC127100 (assembly GCF_042724095.1). NCBI lineage: Bacteria > Bacillati > Actinomycetota > Actinomycetes > Kitasatosporales > Streptomycetaceae > Streptomyces > Streptomyces sp. NPDC127100. The sequence continues at coordinate 208,207 of NZ_JBHXFL010000001.1, read as the reverse complement.
AGCACCGACGCCACCACGTACAGCGCGGCGACCAGCCCGAGCATCCCGACCATCGCCGACACGAACGCGTCCGCCGGCCCGGCCTGCCCGCCCATCCGCTCGACGACCGCGCGGGCCCGCTCGTTGTCACCGACCAGATCGGCCGCACCCTCCGTCAGCCCGCCGTAGACGACCCCGGCGAGGAGGAACCCGGCGCTCCAGCCGAGCACGCCGCCCCGCTGGAGCCGCCAGGCCAGCGCGCCGGCCGTGGCCAGGCGGCCGTGCGCCGGGCCGGGCCGGGCCGGCAGGAAGCTCATGCCGAGGTCCCGGCGCCCCGCCAGCCCGTAGGCCACCGCGCCCTGTGCCACGGCCGCGCAGCCGATCAGCGCCGGCACCCACCACCGCTCGGCGGCGAACGCCCGCAGGTTCTCCAGCCAGCCCAGCGGCGACAGCCACGTCAGCACCGACGAGCCGTCGTGCTCGGCCGCGTCGCCCGCCGCGCGCAGGACGAAGGCGGCGCCCAGCACGGACGCGGTCAGCCCCCGGGCGAGCCGCGCGCTCTCCGTGAGCTGTGCGACGACCGCCGCCGCCGTGGCGAAAACCATCCCGACGCCCGCGATCCCGAGGCCGAGGGCCACCGCGCCGGCCGCTCCCCGCCTGGCCAGCCCGGCGGCCACCAGGACCGCCAGGACGCCGTTCGCGACCGCCGCCGCCAGCAGGGCCGCGGTCAGCGGGGCTCGGCGGCCGACCGCCCCGGACGCGACCAGCTCCTGCCGGCCGCTCTCCTCCTCGTCGCGGGTGTGGCGGACGACGACCAGCAGGCTCATGACGGCCGCGAGGACGGCGGCGTAGACGCCGACGCGCCAGGCCGTGAGCGCGCCGAGCGAGTCGTCGAAGACGGGGCCGACCATCGCGCGCAGGGAGGCGTTGGTCTCCGTCTGCCGCACCAGACCGGCGCGCTCGGCCGGGGTGCCGTACAGGCCCTGGAGGGTGCCCGGCATGGAGAGCACCATGAGCGCGTTCACCCCGGCCCAGACGGGGATCAGCACCCGGTCGCGGCGCAGGGCGAACCGCAGCAGCGTCCCGGTGCCGGCCAGGTGGCGGGAGCCGCCGGACCGGGCGGCGAAGGCCGTGGTGGCGGTCGTGGTGGTCATCGCGGTGCCACCTCCCCGGCCGCCCCGGCGCGGTAGTGCCGCAGGAACAGCTCCTCCAGCGTCGGCGGCGTCGACGTCAGCGACCGCACGCCGGACTCGGTCAGGGACCTGAGCACCGCGTCCAGCCGGTCGTTGTCGACCTGGAGCCGCACCCGGCGTCCCCGGACGTCGAGGCCGTGCACGCCCGGCAGCCGGGCCAGCCCGTCCGGGGCGCCGGCGAGTTCCGCGGTCACGCTGGTCCGGGTCAGGTGGCGCAGGTCGGCGAGCGAACCGCTCTCCACGGTCCGCCCCCTGCGGATGATGCTGACCCGGTCGCACAGCTCCTCGACCTCGCTCAGCAGGTGGGAGGAGAGCAGGACCGTGCGGCCCCGGTCCCGTTCCTCGGCCACGCACCGCTGGAAGACCTCCTCCATCAGCGGGTCGAGACCGCTGGTCGGCTCGTCGAGGATCAGCAGGTCCACGTCCGAGGCGAAGGCGGCGACCAGCGCGACCTTCTGCCGGTTGCCCTTGGAGTACGTACGGCCCTTCCTGGTCGGGTCAAGTTCGAACCGCTCGACCAGTTCCGCCCGGCGCCGGGTGTCGAGGCCGCCGCGCAGCCGCCCGTAGAGGTCGATGACCTCGCCGCCGGAGAGGTTGCGCCACAGCGTCACGTCGCCGGGCACGTACGCGATCCGGCGGTGGGCCTCCACGGCGTCGGCCCACGGGTCGCGGCCGAGCACCTGCGCGGCGCCCGAGTCGGCGCGCAGCAGGCCGAGCAGGACGCGGATGGTGGTGGACTTCCCGGCCCCGTTCGGGCCGAGGAAGCCGTGGACCTCGCCGGCCTCGACGTCCAGGTCGAGGCCGTCCAGCGCGTGCGTCCGGCCGAACGACTTGTGCAGTCCGGAGACGCTGATTGCCTTCGTCATGATTCGGAAAGTACGCTTCGTTCAGAAGTTTGTGAAGTTAAGAAACCGTCAGGGTCGTGAGGGATGATCGGACGATGACGGAAGAAGCGGATGCGAGGGAGCCGGGGCGCGACCCCGAGGCGGTGTCGAGATTCGTGGAGGGCTTCGCCGCGCAGCTCGTCGAGGCCGGGATGCAGCGCATGCCGGCCCGGGTGTTCGCCGCGCTGCTCGCCTCCGACTCGGGCTCCCTGACCTCCGCCGAACTGGGCGAGCAGCTCCGGGTCAGCCCCGCTGCCGTCTCGGGGGCCGTCCGTTACCTCGCCCAGCAGCACATGGTGTCGCGGGAGCGGGAACCCGGCTCCCGGCGGGAGCGGTACCGGGTGCACAGCAACCAGTGGTACGAGGCGCTGACCAGCCGCGAGGCGGTCCTCAAGCGGTGGGAGAGCGCCCTGCGCGAGGGCGTCACCAGCCTCGGCGCCGGCACTCCGGCGGGCCGTCGCATGGCCGAGACGCTCGCCTTCTTCGAGTTCGTCGACGGCGAGATCGTGGCCATGATGGAGCGCTGGCGCGAGCACCGCGAGAGGACCTTCGGCCCCGGCTAGGCCACCGGGCGGGCCCCCCGGCCTCACTCCGGCAGGGTCAGCCCCCACGCCCCCTCCCGCGCCACCCACGTCCGCGTCCGCACCGGGCCCGACACCACCGCGTCGGCCCGGTACCGGTAGTGCGCCCCCGACACCGTCACCGTCCGCCCCGTCGCCGTCAGCGGTGCCGTCTCCGCGCCCGCCGGCAGCGGACGCACCTCCACCTCGGCCAGCCCCCCGGACCCCGGCAGGACCGACACCGCCTCGACCGGCCGGTCCAGGTCCACCAGCGTGACCCCGTCGACCTCCACCCGCAGCCGGGCCGGGCCGGCCGTGCCGGGTCCGGCGGCGACCCGGGCCGGCCGCGCGGGGGCCAGCGTCCGGACCAGGGACTGGCAGGTCCGCAGCCAGGGCCGGGCCATCGCGTGCGCCCCGGTGTCGGCCTCCGCGTCCTCGCGCCCCGGGGCCGGCGGAATGCCCACCTCGCCCAGCACCACCCCGTCGCTGTCGTCGACGAGCAGGTCGAGCCGCCGCACCGCCCCGTCCAGCACCGCCCGCGCCGCCGCCACCGCGCCCGTCGGCAGCCCGAGCGACCGGGCGAGGCCGAGCACCGGCCCCACCGGCACCACCGACAGCGCGCACCCCGCCAGCTCCCGCTGCCGGTGCAGCAGCGTGACGGCCCGCAGCAGCGCCCGGTCGTCGCCGATCACGACGGGGTGCCGGGAACCCCGCCTCCGCAGCGCCCGCGCGAACTCCTCCGGGTCCTGGGGCAGGCACACCTTGGTGTGCGCCACTCCCGCGCCGAGCACGTCCTTCGCGATCCGGACGGACTCGCCGTCCGTCCGCCGGGCGACCGGATCGACGACCACCAGAAGCTGATCGGGCGTCGCGGATGATCTCGCGGAAGTCGCCACCTCGGCCATGCCTCGCTTCCTCGGGTAGCATCTTTGTGCAAGAGCCCCTTGCGCTATTGCGCCAGGGGCTTCGTCTATTCCGGGGCATCCGGTCCGACGGTTGGCGGCCAACGACGGTCGCGGTGCACGCGGCGGAGACCTCCGCGTACGCCCTCGACCATGGACATGCCCCGCCCGGAAGGGGTGTACGCGCGTGCCCGCACTTGTGCTGCTCGGTGCTCAGTGGGGTGACGAAGGCAAGGGAAAGGCGACGGACCTGCTCGGTGGTTCCGTCGACTATGTGGTGCGCTACCAGGGCGGCAACAACGCCGGCCACACGGTAGTCGTGGGCGACCAGAAGTACGCCCTTCACCTGCTCCCTTCCGGAATCCTGTCTCCCGGCTGCACGCCGGTCATCGGTAACGGCGTCGTCGTCGACCCGTCGGTCCTGTTCTCCGAGCTGAGCGGGCTGAACGAGCGAGGCGTCGACACGTCCAAGCTCCTGATCAGCGGTAACGCGCACATCATCACGCCGTACAACGTCACCGTCGACAAGGTGACGGAACGCTTCCTCGGCAAGCGCAAGATCGGCACCACCGGACGCGGCATCGGCCCGACCTACGCCGACAAGATCAACCGCGTCGGCATCCGCGTCCAGGACCTCTACGACGAGTCGATCCTCACCCAGAAGGTCGAAGCGGCGCTCGACGTCAAGAACCAGATGCTCACCAAGCTCTACAACCGGCGCGCGATCGCCGTCGACCAGGTGGTCGGAGAGCTGCTGGGCTACGCGGAGAAGCTCCGTCCGTACGTCGCCGACACGGTCCTGGTCCTCAACCAGGCCCTGGAGCAGGACAAGGTGGTCCTCTTCGAGGGCGGCCAGGGCACGCTCCTCGACATCGACCACGGCACGTACCCCTTCGTGACCTCGTCGAACCCGACCGCGGGCGGCGCCTGCACCGGCGCCGGCGTGGGCCCGACGAAGATCAGCCGGGTCATCGGCATCCTCAAGGCGTACACGACCCGCGTCGGCGCCGGCCCGTTCCCGACGGAGCTGTTCGACGAGGACGGCGAGGCGCTGCGCCGCATCGGAGGCGAGCGCGGTGTCACCACCGGCCGCGACCGCCGCTGCGGCTGGTTCGACGCGGTGATCGCCCGCTACGCCACCCGCGTGAACGGCCTGACCGACTTCTTCCTCACCAAGCTCGACGTCCTCACCGGCTGGGAGCAGATCCCGGTCTGCGTGGCGTACGAGATCGACGGCAAGCGCGTCGAGGAGCTGCCGTACTCGCAGTCCGACTTCCACCACGCGAAGCCGGTCTACGAGATGCTGCCGGGCTGGAGCGAGGACATCAGCAAGGCGAAGACCTTCGCCGAACTGCCGAAGAACGCGCAGGCCTACGTCAAGGCGCTCGAGGAGATGTCCGGCGCCCCGATCTCCGCGATCGGCGTGGGCCCGGGCCGGACCGAGACGATCGAGATCAACTCGTTCCTCTAGGCCCACCGGGTCCTCCCGGCTGCCGTTCGGCCCTCCCGGCCGGGCGGCAGCCCCCGGCACGGTGTGGGATCGGGGACATGACCGACCGCGACCGTGCCGCTTCCTGCCAGGGCCCGTACGGTGCCGAGGGCGACCCCGGGAGCTGCGGCGACCCCGTCCGCTTCGAGGTCGCCCGGCACCGCCGGGCACCGCTGAGGGTGTGCCCCGTGCATCTGGGACCGTCGCTGCTGCTGGCCGAAGGCGTGCTCTGGCCACCGGGGATTTCCCTGGTCCGCTGACCTTGGGCGCCGTGCCGGGCCGAGGGGCACGGGCCTCCCGGCGGGCATAGGCTGGCCGTACACGGCGCGTCGGCAGGAGAAGGTGAGTGCGATGCGCGTGATGCTCAAGGCGACGCTGGACACGGAGCGGGCCAACGAGCTCGTCCGCAGCGGCAGGATGTCCGACGTGATGCGGGAGACCCTCGAGCACATCAAGCCGGAGGCGGCGTACTTCGGCGCCCTGGACGGCCGGCGGACGGCGCTGCTCTTCTTCCACATGCAGGACAGCTCGGAACTCCCCGCGCTCAACGAGCGGTTCTTCACCGAGATGAGCGCCGAGGTCGAGGTCTGCCCGATCATGAACGGCGACGACCTGGCGAAGGGGCTCTCGCAGATGCGCTGAGCCGCGCCGGCCGGTCCGGCCGGTCAGCTGAAGACGATCATCGACCCCTGGGCCAGGCTCCGCGTGGCCGCCGCGTGCAGCCCCAGCCACACATGGCGCTCACGGGCGAAGGGGCTGGGATCGTACGGCGCCGCCACGGCGGGCTCCTCCAGCTCCGTCGGGGCGAGCGGCGGCTGCGGCGTGGCCGGCGGGTTGGCCGGATCGATGCCGAGGGCCGGGGCGACGGCCTCCAGTTCCCGCAGGAGGGTGTGCGACGACCCCAACGGGCCGCCGTTCTCGAGGAGTTCGTCGCTGGACAGCGGATGCGGGAAGTCGACCGGGACGTAGGCCCCCGCGTGGTCGTAGTGCCAGACCAGGTGCGACTGCTGGGCCGTCGCCTCGAACATCTCCAGCAACTGCTCGTAGTCCCCGCCGAGTTCGTCCACCGGAGTCACCGGCAGCCCGCACACCTGGAGCAGGTACGCCCGGCGCAGGAAGTGCAGCGCGTCGTAGTCGAAGCCGGCGACCGGGGCGACCTCGCCGGACAGGCCCGGCATGTACTGGTACACCGGCACCGGCGGCAGGCCCGCCTCGGCGAGCACCTTGTCGTATTGCGCGAGTTCCTCGGCGAACGGGTTGTCCGGCGTGTGGCACAGGATGTCGACGAGCGGTACCAGCCACAGGTCACAGGCCAAAAGAGGGCTCCTCACACAGCACGGTGGTCAAGGAAGCGTAGTCGGTGCGCGGTACGTGCAGGTCCCATACCCATCTGGGGACGCGGCACGACACGTCGGCGCCGGTCGTCCCGCCGGATTCGCCGGCCGCTCATTCCCCGGTGATCCGCTCGATGAGGGCGAGGGAGTGGGCGTTGTAGGCGTCGACGACGGCGCGGGCGGCCGGGGCGTCGCGGCGGGCGAGGGCGTCGACCAGCTCGGTGTGCCCGGACCACAGGGCACCGCGCGGGTCGCCGAGCCGGCGCAGGTGCCGCACGGTGCACACCCAGCTCTGCAGGCGCAGCCGGTGCAGGAAGTCGGACAGGTAGGGGTTGCCGAACAGGAGCGCCAGTTCCCGCCAGTAGCGCAGGTCGTAGCCGATGAGGACGGTGAGGTCCCCGGCCACGGCGGCGCGCCGGGCCTCCTCGCCGCGCCGGCGCACCCCCGAGAGGGCGGCGACGAGCCGCTGGCCCGAGGGAAAGCGCAGGCCCTGGTGGTCCTCGTCGAGGGCGACGAACATCCCGTCGGTGACGAGGCTGCGGGCCTCGATCATGGCGCGGAAGTCGGCGACGGAGTACTCGTGCACGCGGAAGCCGCGGTGGTGGTCGGTGTCGAGGAGCCCCTGTGCGGACAGGTCGACCAGGGCCTCGCGCACGGGCGTCGCGGACACCCCGTACTGCTCGGCGATCTCCTTGACGGTGAACTCCTGCCCGGGCAGGAGCCGTCCGGCCAGCACCTCGTCGCGGAGCGCGTCGGCGATCTGGCGCCGCAGGGTGCTGCGCGTCACGGCGCCGCTGGGGCCGGGCATGGTCGAACGTCTCCTCGTAGGGTGCGGGCGCGTGCTCGTACACCTGTCCAGCGTGTACGAGCACGTCACCTTACGCGCCCCGGGGACCCGCGAGGCCGGCCGTACGGCGGGGCTTACTCCGTGTACTCGTCCGCCACGGACAGTGCCCTGTCCAGCGCCGCCAGGCCCTCCTTGAGCTCCGCCTCGCCGATGTTGCACGGCGGCACCACGTGGGTCCGGTTCATGTTCACGAACGGCCACACGCCGTGGGCCTTGGCGGAGGCGGAGAACGCGGCCATCGGGGTGTTGTCCTGGCCGGTCGCGTTGTACGGCACCAGCGGCTCCCGGGTCTCCCGGTTCCTGACCAGCTCCAGCGCCCAGAACATGCCGGTGCCGCGCACGTCGCCGACGCTGGGGTGGCGCTCGGCCAGGTCCCGCAGCGCGGGCTCGACGACCTCGGCGCCGAGCCGTGCCGCGTGCTCGACGATGCCCTCCTCCGCCATCACGTTGATCGTGGCGACGGCGGCGGCGCAGGCCAGCGGGTGCCCGGAGTACGTCAGCCCGCCGGGGTACGGCCGCTCGGCGAACGTCTCGGCGATCCGTGCGGAGATCGCGACGCCGCCCAGCGGGACGTAGCCCGAGTTCACGCCCTTGGCGAAGGTCATCAGGTCCGGCACGACGTCGTAGAGGTCCGCGGCGAACCAGGTGCCGGTGCGCCCGAAGCCGGCCATGACCTCGTCCAGGACGAAGACGATCCCGTACTTGTCGCAGAGCTCGCGCACCCCGGCCAGGTAGCCGGCCGGCGGCATCATGATCCCCGCCGTGCCCGGGATCGTCTCCAGGATGATCGCCGCGATCGTCGCCGGGCCCTCGAAGACGATCGTCGACTCCAGGTGCTCCAGCGCCCGCTCGCACTCCTGCTCCTCGGTCTCGGCGTAGAAGCGCGAGCGGTACAGGAACGGCGCCCAGAAGTGCACGACACCGGCCGTGCCGCTGTCCGAGGCCCAGCGGCGCGGGTCGCCGGTGATGTTGACGGCCTGCTGGGTGCCGCCGTGGTACGAGCGGTACGCCGACAGCACCTTCGGCCGCCCGGTGTGCAGCCGCGCCATGCGCACGGCGTGCTCGACGGCGTCCGCACCGCCGTTGGTGAAGAAGATCTTGTCCAGGTCGCCCGGCGTCCGCCCGGCGATCAGCCGCGCGGCCTCCGCGCGTGCCTCGACGGCGAACGCGGGCGCGAACGTCGTCATCCGCGCTGCCTGCTCCTGGATCGCGGCGACGACCTTGGGGTGCTGGTAGCCGATGTTGGTGTAGACGAGGCCGCTGGCGAGGTCGAGGTAGCGCTTGCCGTCGTAGTCCCAGAAGTACGACCCCTCGGCGCCCGCGACGGCGAGCGGGTCGATGAGCTCCTGGGCGGACCAGGAGTGGAAGACGTGCGCGCGGTCCGCGGCCTTCACGGCGGCGCCGGCCTGGGGATTGGGCTGAAGGGTCATGCGGCCGAGGGTAGATGTCCGCGATGCGGAAACGGAATCGGCGTCCTGTCTGCGGTCGGGGGCTTTCCACGACAGGTTGTCCACGCGGCGCGGACCGGGCCGCCGCCTCGCGCGCGCCTGTTACGGAACCGTAGACACGATGTCCGCGCCCCGCGGCGCCGCCCCGCACTATCCTCGGGATGTTGCTCACGTGCGGGGGGAAGGCGGCGCAACATGCAAGAGCTCGGGGGCGGGGACCCGCTGGGGGTTCCCCCAGGCGGTCAGCACTGGGGGAGCATCGGGGGCTACCGGCTGCTGGGGCGGCTCGGTGCGGGCGGCATGGGCCAGGTCTACCTCGCCCGGTCGGACCGCGGGCGCACCGTCGCCGTCAAGCTGGTGCGCGAGGAACTGGCCGCGCAGGAGGAGTTCCGCCAGCGGTTCCGCCAGGAGGTCGAGTCCGCGCGCCGGGTCGGCGGGTACTGGACGGCGCCCGTGCTGGACGCCGACACCGAGGCCGCCGTGCCGTGGGTCGCCACCGGATACGTCGCCGGGCCCAGCCTCCAGCAGGTCGTCGGGCACGACCACGGCGCCCTCCCGGAGCGCTCGGTACGGATCCTGGCGGCCGGGCTCGCGCACGCCCTCCAGGACATCCACGCCGCCGGGATCGTGCACCGCGACCTCAAGCCGTCCAACGTGCTCGTCACCATCGACGGCCCCCGCGTCATCGACTTCGGCATCGCGCGGGCCCTGGAGACGGTGACCGACGGCGGGCTCACCCGCACCGGCGCGCTCGTCGGCTCGCCCGGCTTCATGGCGCCCGAGCAGGTGCGCGGCGACCGGATCACGCCCGCCTGCGACGTCTTCTGCCTCGGCTCGGTCCTCGCCTACGCCGCCACCGGCGTCCTGCCCTTCGGCACCGCCAACAGCGGCGTGCACGCGCTGATGTTCCGCATCGCGCAGGAGGAACCCGACCTGGAGGGCGTGCCCGAGGGCATCGCCGACCTGGTCCGCGACTGCCTGAGGAAGGACCCGGCGGCCCGTCCCTCCCTCGCCGCGGTGCTGGAACGCACGGGCGCGCAGGACACCGTCTCGCAGGGCCGGTCCACGGACCCGTGGCTGCCCGGTGCGCTGGTGGCCCAGCTCGGCCGGCACGCGGTACGGCTGCTGGACACGGAGAACCCGGAGAACCCGTCGGACGCGGGAGTCGCGGGAGCCGCGGGAGGCGCGGTCCCGCCGGTACCGGCGTCGCCGCCCGCCGTGGGCTCCGCCGCGGCCGGGTCCGCCGCCGCGGCCGGGTCGCCGGGGCAGACACCCGCGGCCGGCTCCGGCGACCCCGCCCAGGCGCCGCCGCCCCCGCGGCAGCCGGGCAGCGGCGCGCCGACGAACCACCTCCCCACGCTCGTGGTGGGCGGCCCGGGCGCCCCGACGCCTCCGCCCGCGGGCCCCGCGCCCGGCCACCCGCAACCGCACCCCTCCCCGCCGCCCGCGCACGGCTACGCCCCGGCACCGCCCTGGTTCCAGCCGCCCGGGGCGCAGGGTGTGCCGCCGCACCACCCGTACGGCGGCCTCGGCTCGACCCCGCCCTACGGGCCGGCGCCCGGCGGCACCACGCCGTACGGACCGGCGCCCTACCCGCCTCCGCAGGAACCGTCCCGGAGGGGCCGCTCCACCGCGCTGCTGGCCGTCGTCGCCCTGGTCGTCGCGCTCGGAGCGGGCGGCTCGGTCTACGCGCTGATGAGCGGCGGCAAGGACGACGGGGCCGGCGGCGATCCGACGACCGCGTCGACCGCCCCCGGGACCCCGGGCACCGACACGGCCGGACCGGCCCCGACCGACGGCACGCCGAGCCCGGCGGACACCCCGACGTCCCCGGACGGCACGGTCCCGGCCGCGTACCTGGGCACATGGGCCACGACCATCGACAACGCCTCCGGCGTGCACACCCGCCGGCTGACCATCCAGCAGGGCGAGGTCGGCGACACGGTCATGTCCCTCGTCGCCGACGGACCCGCCGGCAACGGCACCTACCACTGCGTCTTCGAGGCCGACCTGACCACCGACCCGGGCACCGACGGCCCCCTGCGCCTCGGCCCCTCCACGGTGACGACGGGCCCGGCCTCCTCCTGCACCCCGGGAGAACCCACCGAGGTCACCGTCCAGCCGAACGGCACCCTCACCCGCACCAACACCACAACAGGGGAATCCCTGACCTACACCCCGGAGTAACCAGCCGCTGAGCCGCGCCCCACCACCCCGCCGGCCCCGGCTGCGGCCCACCACTCCGCGCCGCCCCAGCTGCGGTCATTCACACCGCCCCAGCTGCGGGCAGTCGTGCCGCTGGGGCGGCACGGGTGGGCGCAGCGGCACCCCGCAGCGCCGGGCAACGCGACCCACCCCCGCCCGCCATCAGCACAGGGCACCCCCGAACACCGGCCCACCGCAGGAACCCCCAGGCACCCGCCCCTCACCTCGGCTCGGGCGGCCGCTGCCGAGGCATGTTCGGCCGAGCCCCGTTCGGCGCCACGGAGAACCTCCCCGGCGCCCCCGCCCCCGCGTCCGGCCGCCCCGCACCGTCCCCCACCACCTGCAACCCCAACGGCGCCGCCCCGCTCCGGAAGCCCACCATCCAGTCGGCCGTCTCCGCCCGCACCAGCTCCGTCACGTCCTCCGTGAACCGCCGCAGCACCCCCAGGCACCGCTCGGCCGCCTCACTCGCCGTCCCGTCCGCCGGCCCCAGCACCTCCCGGACGCTCTCCGACGCCCAGTCGAACTGCAGCGCCTGCAACCGCCGCTGCACCGCCTGCGCCGTCGCCACGTCCCTCATCCACCCGGAGGTCACCCCGAAGTACCGGTCCCCGGCCACGCACGCCGCCCCGAGCAGCAGCGCGAGATACCCCCAGGGCGCGCCCCCGCCCGCGACCCCCGTCATGTCCAGCAGCGGCAGCACCGCCCCGGCGAGCGCCCCCACCGCGGTCCCGCCCCGCAGCAGCCGTGCCCCCCGCCGCTTCCACACCCGGTCCGTGAGATACCAGGCCGCCGTCTCCAGCGCGCCTCGCTCCACCCACCGGTACAGCTCGTCCAGCCGCTCCGCGGGCAGCGCCCAGTCGCCGAGCGGCAGCGCCCGTCCGGCCAGGTCGTCGCCCGGTAACGCCGCGGCCGCGGCAGGGCTCTCGCCGCGCGGCCCGTCCTGCGGCGGCCCCTCGGGCTGCATCTCCGGCTGACCCACCCGGCACTCCCTACTGATCACCGTCCGTGACGACGCCGCCGCGCTCGGGCGGCACCCGAGGCTGACGCGCCGGATCCTTCCTACCGCCCAATGGGTGGCGCGGAGCCGGTTTCGGCCGCTTCTCCGCCCGGAAGAGGGCCGTGATCAGGTAGAGGGCGCGCGCCACAGTCACTCGAAAGAGTGCTTGGGCGAGGGCCGCCCGGACCACGTAGGCTCGTGCCGAACGGGAAACAACCCGCCGCGGCGGCGCGGCGACAGCGGTGACAGGAGCTGAACGTGATCCCCGGTGGTGGCCAGCCCAACATGCAGCAGCTGCTCCAGCAGGCCCAGAAGATGCAGCAGGACCTCGCCAAGGCGCAGGAGGAACTGGCGCGGACGGAGGTCGACGGACAGGCGGGCGGGGGCCTGGTGCAGGCCACCGTCACGGGCTCCGGCGAGCTGCGCGGTCTCCGGATCGACCCGAAGGCGGTGGACCCGGAGGACACCGAGACCCTCGCCGACCTGATCGTCGCCGCCGTGCAGGCGGCCAACGAGAACGCGCAGAGCCTCCAGCAGCAGAAGCTGGGCCCCCTCGCCCAGGGCCTGGGCGGCAGCGGCATCCCGGGTCTGCCTTTCTAAGACGGGCCGGGGACCTCTACCGTACGTAGTGCAGGAACCTCAGGAAGGACGGCAGTCCGTTGTACGAAGGCGTGGTCCAGGACCTCATCGACGAGCTGGGGCGGCTGCCCGGCGTCGGTCCCAAGAGCGCGCAGCGGATCGCCTTCCACATCCTCCAGGCGGAACCGACCGACGTCCGGCGCCTCGCCCAGGCGCTCATGGAGGTCAAGGCGAAGGTCCGCTTCTGCGCGACCTGCGGGAACGTCGCGCAGGAGGAGCGGTGCAACATCTGCCGCGACGCGCGCCGTGACCCCTCCGTCATCTGCGTGGTGGAGGAGCCGAAGGACGTCGTCGCCATCGAGCGCACCCGCGAGTTCCGCGGCCGTTACCACGTGCTCGGCGGCGCGATCAGCCCGATCGACGGAGTGGGCCCGGACGACCTGCGGATCCGTGAGCTGCTCGCGCGCCTGGCGGACGGCACGGTCACGGAACTGATCCTGGCCACGGACCCGAATCTGGAGGGCGAGGCCACGGCCACGTATCTCGCCCGCATGATCAAGCCCATGGGCCTCAAGGTCACCCGCCTGGCCAGCGGCCTCCCTGTGGGTGGCGACCTGGAGTACGCGGACGAGGTGACCCTCGGCCGCGCCTTCGAGGGGAGACGACTCCTAGATGTCTGACGCCACGCTGCACGCCACCGACCAGAACCCCGACGACTTCGCGGTCCAGATCGCCGACCAGATCGAGAGCTTCCTGGTCGCGGTCACGGAAGTGGCCAAGGGCGACGAACCGGACTCGGCCGTCCCCTTCCTCCTCCTGGAGGTCTCCCAGCTCCTGCTGGCCGGCGGGCGCCTGGGCGCCCACGAGGACATCGTCCCCGACGAGCGGTACGAGCCCGACCTGGGCCCGGAGCTGGACGTGGACGAGCTCCGCGAGAACCTCGCCCGTCTCCTCGAACCGATCGATGTCTACTCCGAGGTCTTCGACCCCTACGAGCCGCGCAGGGCCCCTGTCCCGGCCCGCGTCTCCGACGACCTCACCGACGTCATCACCGACCTCCGCCACGGCATGGCCCACTACAGGGCGGGCCGCACCACGGAGGCCCTGTGGTGGTGGCAGTTCTCCTACTTCTCCAACTGGGGCTCCACGGCCTCGGCGACCCTGCGGGCGCTCCAGTCGGTGGTCGCCCACGTCCGTCTGAACCAGCCCCTCGAGGAGCTGGACGGTCTCGACACCGACCAGGACCTCGGCGACGACGCCCTGGAGCGGGAGGCCGGCCGGGTCATGGTGCAGGAGATCGCGGGCCCCCTGGGCCTCCGCCCGGTCAAGTAGGAGCACCCGCCCGAGAGGGCGAAGCAGGCGTGCGGGACGTGCCGGTCGGGGCCCACCATGGCTCTTGTGAACGTGTGACACAGGGCACTTTCCCGAGTGACCCGGGCCCTCCTGGGCATGAGCCAGCCTGAGCGAGTACCCGGTCTCACCATGCGATACCGCAAGGGGGGATTTCGGACGCTCGATAGAATGAACCGACCGCAGTACAGGTACGTACGTGCGGAAACAGACGGATGAGCGAGGAGCGCACGTGGGCCTTGTCGTGCAGAAGTACGGAGGCTCCTCCGTAGCCGATGCCGAGGGCATCAAGCGCGTCGCCAAGCGGATCGTGGAAGCGAAGAAGAACGGCAACCAGGTGGTCGCCGTCGTTTCCGCGATGGGCGACACGACGGACGAGCTGATCGATCTCGCGGAGCAGGTTTCCCCGATTCCTGCCGGGCGCGAGCTCGACATGCTGCTGACCGCCGGAGAGCGTATCTCCATGGCCCTGCTGGCCATGGCGATCAAGAACCTGGGGCACGAGGCCCAGTCGTTCACCGGCAGCCAGGCAGGTGTCATCACCGACTCGGTCCACAACAAAGCCCGGATCATCGACGTCACGCCGGGCCGCATCCGCACCTCGGTGGACGAGGGCAACATCGCCATCGTGGCCGGCTTCCAGGGCGTCAGCCAGGACAGCAAGGACATCACCACGCTCGGCCGGGGCGGCTCGGACACCACGGCCGTCGCGCTCGCCGCCGCGCTCGACGCGGACGTCTGCGAGATCTACACCGACGTCGACGGCGTGTTCACCGCCGACCCGCGCGTGGTGAAGAAGGCGAAGAAGATCGACTGGATCTCCTTCGAGGACATGCTGGAGCTCGCCGCCTCCGGTTCCAAGGTGCTCCTCCACCGCTGCGTGGAGTACGCCCGCCGGTACGACATCCCGATCCACGTGCGGTCCAGCTTCAGCGGACTGCAGGGCACATGGGTCAGCAGCGAGCCGATCAAGCAAGGGGAAAAGCAGGTGGAGCAGGCCCTCATCTCCGGAGTCGCGCACGACACGTCGGAGGCCAAGATCACGGTCGTCGGCGTGCCGGACAAGCCGGGTGAGGCGGCCGCGATCTTCCGGGCGATCGCCGACGCCCAGGTCAACATCGACATGGTCGTGCAGAACGTGTCCGCCGCCTCCACGGGCCTGACGGACATCTCCTTCACCCTGCCGAAGTCCGAGGGCCGCAAGGCCATCGACGCGCTCGAGCGCAACCGCCCCGGCATCGGCTTCGACTCCCTGCGCTACGACGACCAGATCGGGAAGATCTCGCTGGTGGGCGCCGGGATGAAGACCAACCCGGGCGTCACCGCCGACTTCTTCACCGCGCTGTCCCAGGCGGGCGTGAACATCGAGCTCATCTCGACCTCCGAGATCCGCATCTCGGTCGTCACCCGCAAGGACGACGTGAACGAGGCCGTGCGCGCCGTGCACACCGCCTTCGGGCTGGACTCCGACAGCGACGAGGCCGTCGTCTACGGAGGCACCGGGCGCTGATGTCCGACATCCCGGGCGCCGGGCGCTCCGGACGGCCGACCCTGGCCGTCGTCGGAGCGACCGGCGCCGTCGGTTCGGTGATGCTCCAGATCCTGTCCCAGCATGCGGACATCTGGGGCGACATCCGTCTGATCGCCTCGCCCCGCTCGGCCGGCCGCAAGCTCGCCGTGCGCGGTGAGGAGGTCGAGGTGACGGCCCTGACCGAGGAGGCCTTCGACGGGGTCGACGTCGCCATGTTCGACGTTCCCGACGAGGTGGCCGCCCGGTGGGCGCCGGTCGCCGCCGCCAAGGGCGTGGTGGTGGTCGACAACTCGGGCGCGTTCCGGATGGACCCGGACGTGCCCCTCGTCGTGCCCGAGGTCAATCCGCACGCGGTGCGGATGCGGCCGCGCGGCATCGTCGCCAACCCCAACTGCACGACGCTGTCCATGATCGTGGCGCTGGGCGCGCTGCACGCCGAGTTCGGGCTGCGCGAGCTGGTCGTCTCCTCGTACCAGGCGGTGAGCGGGGCCGGGCGGGACGGCGTGGACACCCTGCGCCGGCAGCTGTCCCTCGTGGCCGGCACCGAGTTGGGGGTCCACCCCGGCGACGTGCGGCGGGCCGTCGGTGACGACACCGGGCCGTTCCCGGAGCCGGTCGCCCTGAACGTCGTCCCGTGGGCCGGGTCGCTGCGTGAGGACGGCTGGTCGTCGGAGGAGATGAAGGTGCGGGACGAGTCCCGCAAGATCCTCGGACTGCCGCGGCTGCCGGTGGCGGTTACGTGCGTACGGGTCCCCGTGGTCACCACGCACTCCCTGACCGTGCACGCCCGCTTCGAGGGCGAGGTCACCGTCGACCGGGCCCGCGAGATCCTGGCCACCGCGCCCGGCGTCGTCCTCTTCGACAACCCGGCCGCCGGTGAGTTCCCCACCCCCGCCGACGTGGTCGGCACCGACCCCACCTGGGTGGGCCGGGTGCGGCGGGCCCTGGACGACCCGACGGCGCTCGAGCTCTTCGTGTGCGGGGACAACCTGCGCAAGGGGGCCGCCCTGAACACCGCGCAGATCGCCGAACTGGTCGCGGCCGAGTTCGGCTGACCGGGCCGGCGCGCAAAAAGCCCTGGCCGCCGTGGGGTTGCTTTGTAGGATCCATGAGCGAGATGTGATCCGGAAGTCGGTCCGGACCACTTGTACCCGGCAGCCCTGACATCAGAGGATTTCCTCCCCGCCCTCCGCAACCGTGCGAAGGGCGGGGAGCGTCTTTGCGGTCACCCATCCAGGGCGCGGGGGCGCGCGACCGGCGCGGGGGCGCCGGGGGCGGGCGTGGGGACGCTCGTTCACATGGGACATAAGGGAAGAGCGGGACGATGAGGGCCTATGACGCACCGTCAGCCGGACACCTGCCCGGCGGACACGGGAACGTGACGCCCGGCACGTACAACCCTCACGGGGCCGGACGTGTCCAACTGGCGTGGCAGAGGTACTCGAATTCACCGCAGCGCGTGGTCCCGCCGTGCGGGCCCCCGTCCGGCCGGTCCGTCCCCGTGCGGCCGGCGCGGCCGGTGGCATGCCGGTGATCGCGCCGATGCCCGCTGCGCGGCCGGCCCGCATTCCGAATCAGCGTGACGGCGCCGAGGACGTCGTGGCGGCGGGCACCACCGTCGACCACCTCACCGAGACCTACCGCGCCCACTACCGGTCGCTGCTCGGTCTCGCCGCCCTCCTCCTCGACGACACCGCGTCCTGCGAGGACGTCGTCCAGGAGGCCTTCATCCGCGTCCACTCGGCGCGCAAGCGCGTGCGCGACCCCGAGAAGACGCTGGCCTACCTGCGGCAGACCGTCGTCAACCTCTCGCGCTCGGCACTGCGCCGCCGCATCCTCGGCCTCAAGCTGCTCTCAAAGCCCATGCCGGACATGGCGAGCGCGGAGGAGGGCGCCTACGACCAGCTGGAGCGCGACTCCCTGATCAAGGCGATGAAGGGACTCCAGCGCCGCCAGCGCGAGGTTCTGGTCCTGCGCTACTTCGCCGACATGACCGAGGCGCAGGTCGCCGAGACGCTCGGCATATCGCTGGGCTCGGTGAAGGCGTACGGATCGCGCGGCATCGCGGCGCTCCGGGTGGCCATGGAGGCGCCGGCATGAGCGGCGACGGCAACGAGGCACGGAGCGAGGCCCCCGAGGGCCGTGACGCCGACGACGCCCGCGAGGGACACGACGCCCACGAACCGGCCGAGCCGGCCGGGCACGAGCCGAAGCACACGCACGCTGGGAACGGAACTGTGAACGACGGCCCCGCCGACAAGGGCCCCGGCACCGGGGGCCCCGCCGGGCTCGCTGCCGACGAGCTGGCGCTGCGCAGGATGCTGCACAGCGCCGTGCGGGACATGGAGCCGAGCGACGGCACCCTGGACCACCTCCGCCGGGCGGTACCGGCGCGGCGGGCCCGCAAGCGCCAGGCCGCGGTCGGCATGGCCGCCGCCGCCCTGTTCATCGGCACGGCGGTCCCCGCCCTGGTCCACGTGACCAAGTCCACCGGCCCCGGTGCCGACCCGTCCGTGGCCGGCAACGCCTCGCAGGCGCAGGGCGGCACCAGCCAGGGGAAGGACCCGGCCGGCGGCGAGAGCGGCATCGCCGGCTCCTCCGGGAGCACCGAGGACAAGGAGAAGTCCGACCCGACGCAGCGGCCGAAGGACGAGGAGACCGGCGCCGCCACGGGTTCGGCCACCGGCGCCGGCCCCTCCGCGAGCAGTCCCGCGGACCTCCCGGCGTGCCTGGCGCAGCAGCTCGGCCCGGCCGTCGCGAGCAGCGCCGACCCCGACTCCGCGGGCGCCGTCTACGGCTCCTTCCGCGTCACCAACGTCTCCCCGGACAGCTGTACCGTCAGCGGTCCCGGCAGCGTGGCCGTCACCCCGCAGGGCGCGGCGGACCCGGCCAGGATCGGCACGGCCCGGCACGCGGCAGGCGACGCCGCGGCGGCGCTGCCCGACCCGTCGCTGGAGTCGGCCCCGCGGACGCTGGCGTCCGGCGCCTCCTACGAGGTGCGGTTCGCCTGGGTCCCCTCGGAGACCTGCCCGACCACCGGCGGCGGCACGGGAGGCGGCTCCGGCGATCCCACGCCCGACCCGACGCCCACCGGGGACCCGACCGCCACCACCGGCACCTCCACCGGCGGCGACACCGGCACCACGACCCAGCTGGTCACCACGGAGGGACCGGCCGAAGGCAGCGTGACGGTGTCCTACACCCCGGAGACGGGTTCGGGATCGGCCGCGGTCACGGTGCCCCACGCGTGCGCGGGGACCGTGTACTGGACGGGAGTGCTGGCCGGTACGTGACCGGCGGGCCGGGCGGCGACCCGCGCGTCCGTGCTCAGACGCCGGACGGGCTGGGCCGGGGCTCCCGCTCGGCGTCGGGGGCGGTCCCGTCTGCATCCCCGGCGTTCCCGGCGTCCGGGACGATGCCCAGCTCCGCGTCCCGGGCGAGTTCCACCTCCCGGCGCAGCAGCCGGAACCACATGAAGACGACGAAGCCCACGAAGGCGAACCACTCGGCGGTGTAACCGAGGTTCTGGAAGGCCTTCAGGTCCAGCCCGGTGTTCTGCGGCGCGCTCACCGGCACGGCCCGCATCCCGGAGTCGCCCGTGTTGAGCGTGACCCACCCGTCGTACACGTCGTACGGCACGAGGTTCACCAGCGACGCCGCGCTGATCACGCCCGTCTGGCCCTGCGGCCACCCGGAGCGGGAGCTGACGCCGTTGTTGCCGGGCGTCTCGGACGCCTGGAGCGCGCCGGTGACGGTGACCTCGCCGGCGGGCGGGGCCGGGGCCTTCGCCGGGTCGGGTTCGCCGGGCAGCCAGCCCCGCACGACGGGCAGTGCCCGGCCGGCGTCGGTGCGCAGCAGGGTGAGGACGTAGTACCCCTGCCGGTCGTCCAGCTTCCGGTCGGGTACGAGGAGCTGTTCGCCGTACCGGCCGCTCACGGTGGTCTGCTTGCCGACCGTCGCCTGGTCGACGGGCAGCAGCTCGGCCAGCGGGCGGGCCGCCTCCCGCCGGGCCGACTCCGCCTGGGTGGTGGCGCTGTTGTGGTCCTGCACCCGGTCCTCGAACCGGCCCAGCTGCCAGGACCCCATGAAGATGCAGAAGGGGATGGCGAGCACGACGAAGACGTTGATTCCCCACCATCGGGGGGTCAGCAGAAACCGGTACACGCCCCCACGGTACGGGGCGCGCGCCGGTGACCCGTCCGCGGGGCCGTGGATGAACGAGGTTGTCCACAGGCTGGGGATCCGATCCGCGCGTTGTCGCCGCGACGAGGCACTATGGGGCCATGACTGAGAGCAACGGGCCGGTCTCACCGGATCGGCAGGACGCGCGGGACGTACGGGACGGCGTGCGGGGGCAGGGCGAGGGGATGCCGGACTGGGAGAAGCGGTTCCGGGCACCGCGCGTCTCGCTGCCCGACTGGGCCGAGGACGCGCCGGACCGCTCCCTGTTCGTGTCGAACGCGACGGGGACGTACGAGCTGTACGCCTGGGACCGCTCGACGGGTGAGCAGCGGCAGGTCACGGACCGGCCCAACGGCACGACGGACGGCGTGCTCTCCCCGGACGGCGCGTGGATCTGGTGGTTCGACGACAAGGACGGCGACGAGTTCGGCGTCTGGCGCCGCCAGTCCTTCGCGGGCGGTGAGGACGAGCTCGCGGTGCCGGGCCTCGACCCCTCCTACCCGGCGGGCCTCGCCCTCGGCCGGGACGGGCGTACGGCGGTGGTCGGCCGCTCGACCGACGAGGACGGTACGACGATCCACCTCGCGCAGACGGGCGGCGCCCCGTCGGAGATCTACCGCCACCGCGAGTCGGCGGGCGTCGGCGACCTCTCCCACGACGGCACGCTGATCGCGATCGAGCACACCGAGCACGGCGACGCCATGCACTCGGCGCTGCGCGTCCTGCGCCCGGACGGCACGACGGTCGCCGAGCTCGACGACACCGACGGCGGCGAGAAGGAGCTGGGCCTGGAGGTCCTGGGCTTCGCTCCCGTCGACGGCGACACCCGCCTGCTCATCGGGCACCAGCGCCGGGGCCGCTGGGAGCCCCTGGTGTGGGACGTGGTGACCGGCGAGCAGACGGACCTGGCGCTGGAGCTGCCCGGCGACGTGAGCGCCGAGTGGTACCCGGACGGCAGCGGCCTGCTGATCGTGCACGGCTTCGAGGCCCGCAGCGAGCTGTTCCGGTACGACTTCGCCGAGCGGGAGCTGGTGGAGGTCGGGACCCCCGCGGGCACCGTCTCCGGGGCGACGGCCCGTCCCGACGGCAGCGTGGAGTACCTGTGGTCCTCGGCCGCCGAGCCGTCGGCGGTGCGCTCCACGACCGGCCGGGTGGTGCTCGACCCGCCCGGCATGAAGTCGCCCGGCTCGGTGCCGGTGGAGGACGTGTGGGTGGAGGGCCCCGGCGGCCGCGTCCACGCCCTGGTGCAGAAGCCCGCGGGCGCGACCGGGCCGCTCCCGACCGTCTTCGACATCCACGGCGGGCCGACCTGGCACGACAGCGACTCCTTCGCGGCGGGCCCGGCGGCCTGGGTCGACCACGGGTACGCGGTGGTCCGCGTCAACTACCGCGGCTCCACCGGATACGGCCGGGCCTGGACCGACGCCCTCAAGCACCGGGTCGGGCTCATCGAGCTGGAGGACATCGCGGCGGTGCGCGAGTGGGCGGTCGCCTCCGGCCTCGCCGACCCGGCCCGGCTGATCCTCACCGGCGGCTCCTGGGGCGGCTACCTGACCCTCCTCGGCCTGGGCACCCAGCCCGGGGCGTGGACCCTGGGCATCGCCGCCGTCCCGGTCGCCGACTACGTCACCGCGTACCACGACGAGATGGAGGGACTGAAGGCCCTCGACCGCACGCTGCTCGGCGGCACCCCCGAGGAGGTCCCCGACCGCTTCGAGGCGTCCTCGCCCCTGACCTACGTGGACCGGGTCGAGGCCCCGGTGTACATCTCCGCGGGGGTCAACGACCCGCGCTGCCCGATCCGCCAGATCGAGAACTACGTGGAGCGGCTCGAGGCGAGGGGCGCGGTCCACGAGGTCTACCGCTACGACGCGGGCCACGGCTCCCTGGTGGTCGACGAGCGCATCAAGCAGGTAGCCCTGGAGCTCGACTTCGCGAAGCGGCACCTCCCGCAGGGGTAGTCCCCGGCGCCGAGGCCGACCCGGGAAAGCGGCTTTCCGGCCACCCGGATCGGCCTCGGGTGTGGCCTTCCGGCCACCCGGATCGGCCTCGGGTGTGGCCTTCCGGCCTCCCGGCCAGCCGGATCGGCCCGGGGCCTGGCCTCTCGGCCGCCGGAGTCGGGTGGTGGGTGGGCGTAGGCCGGGGGTCCAGGGGGCGGAGCCCCCTGGCCGGGGAGCAGGGCCCGGCGTCCCTACAGCCCCGCCCGCTGTCGGGCCCGCCGTCCCAGCAGCTCGGCCAGGCCCGTCCGGGTCGCCGCCAGCACCACCCGGTCCTCGCCCCGCAGGACGTACGTGTCGGGCAGCTCCCACACCAGCCGGGACTCCCGGCCCCTCTCCGCGCCGGCACCGGCGCCCGTACCGGCACCGTCCCGTCCCTCACCGGGCACCTCCAGCGCCAGCACCCGCCACGCCCCCGCCCGGAACGCCTCCCCGACCGTCTTCCCCTCGAGCTGCGGATGCCCCGCCACCCGCACCGCCGCGAACAGCAGCACCCGCCGTTCCACGGGGATCGCCCCCAGGATCTGGCGGCCCGTCATCGCCCCGGCGAACGCGGGCGCGGCCAGGTGGGTCACGCTGCGGCTGCGGGTCAGCGCCCCCGGGTGCGCGCCGCGCAGGGTGCGGTACACGGCGGTCGCGAAGTCGTCGTCGTACAGGCGCAGCACCACGCGGAGGTCGGGCCGCACGGACCGGCCGTACAGCACCGCCTCCAGGTTGGTGGTGTCCACGCTGGTCAGCGCGAGCAGCGAGTGCGCGCGGTGGATCTTGGCCGCCTCCAGGACGCCCTCCTGGGTGACGTCGCCGAGCACCACCGGCACCCGCAGCCGCCGTGCGGTCGCCATGCCACGCGCCTCGGGGTCGCCCTCGACGCACACCACGGGGATGTCCATCTCCCGCAGCCGCGTCAGCACCCGCGTGCCGATCTTGCCGAGGCCGAGCAGGACGACGTGGCCGCCGAGCCCGCGCGGCGGCTTGCGCAGCGAGGAGGCGCTGCGGAAGGTGCCCAGGGCCTCCAGCACCGCCGCGAGCAGCACCGGCAGGAGCAGCAGTCCGACGAAGCCCGAGAGCAGTTGGAGGACCTGCTCCCCGGAGTCCTTGTTGTGCGCGGGCTCGTTGATGGCGAACAGGTCGAGCAGCGTCACGTACGTCGCGTGCAGGGGATGGTCGCCGGTGAGCAACATGAGCGCCACGGCGAGCGCGACCACGCAGGCCGCCAGGCCGAACAGCGACCACCGCAGCCGCCGCGAGAACAGCGAGGCGAACGGCGGCACCGCGGCCCGTCCGGCGGGCAGCGGCGGCCCCGAGTAGGACACCTGCTCCAGCACGACGGTGCCGCGTCCGGTGGCGGCCTCCACCGCCGCGGCGTCGGGCAGCAGTTGCGGCCCCTGCTCGCCGCTGCCCTCCGAACCGTCCGCGCCCGCGGGGTCGTTGCTCGTCGCGGACAGCAGGGCCAGGGTGCACAGCCCGGGGTCGGCGACCTCGCCGGCGCGCGGCGGCTGCCGTTCCACCGCGCGCAGCAGCAGCCCGTCCGTCTGGACGACCTTGCTGGTGCCGACGAGCGCGGTCGCCGCGAGGGCGGGTGCCGCCGTGTCGGCGTCGGAGAGCACGGTCGTGGAGGCCTCGACGCCGTCCGGTCCGGCGGGGCGCCCGTCGCCGGCCGCGAGCGCGGCGCTCTGGTCGAGGAGGGCCTCGATGTGCTGCCCGAGCCGCCGGTTGTACAGGCGCAGGACCAGCCGCAGCCGGGGGTTGAGCCGGCGGGCGGTCAGGGCGGCGCGGATGTTGGTCTCGTCGTCGTCGTAGACGAGGGCGAGGGCGGCGGCCCGGTCGACGCCGGCCTCGGCGAGGACGTCCTCGGTGGGCTCGGCGGCCTCCAGCTCCCGCCCGAGGCCGCCCGCGTCGCCGTTGCCGGTGCGGTTGACGGCCGCGTTGAAGCGGTCCAGCAGCGCCGCCGAGGCCGCACGGGCCCGGCCCACCACGGGCTGGCGCACCCGGCCCACGGAGGGCGGGACGACGAGCGTGACCTGCTCGCCGTAGACCCCGCGCAGTTCGGCCGCCAGCCGGTGGGCCAGCCCGTCGTCGCCGCACACCACCATGTGCGCGGACGCGTCGCCGGGCGCCCCGCCCGGCGGTACCTGGTTCGGAAGGCTCACCACACCGGAGGAGACTGCCCGAGCGGCCCGGCCGGTTCCAGAGGGCGAGGCGGCACTGAACACGCGTGAAGATTGCCGGACTGCGGCAGTGACGCACCGTCAACTGCCGTGCCACGATGCGTTCATCGAAGCTCAGCGACGGGCGGGACGGGGGACGGCACGCAGGGGCCGGCTCATCGGGCCGGGCACCACGGGGGACGTGCCGCCCGCCCTGTCGCTGATCTTTGACGTTCAGATCTCCTGGGCGGGCCAGCCCAGGAGCCGGGCCCCGATGACCGCGGTCTGCAGGGTGTAGCGGTCGGCCGGGTCGGCCGGGTCGGCCCCGGTCAGCTGGTGGATGCGGTCCAGCCGGTAGGTCAGCGCCCGCGCGCTGAGCGCGAGGCGCCGCGCGGCCTCGGCGGCGGTGCACCCGGCGTCGAAGTACACCTCCAGGGTCCGCAGCAGCGGCTCGGCACCGCCCCGGGCGCCGCGCAGCGGGCCCAGCACGCTCAGGACGAGGTCGGCCATGGCCTGCCGGTCGCGGGTGAGCACCGGGTAGACCAGCAGGTCGGCGGCGCGCACCACGGGTTCGTCGAGTTCCAGGCGGTCGGCGAGTTCGAGGGTGCTCAGCGCCTCCTCGTAGCTGTGCACCACGCCGCCCGCGCCGGTCCGGGCCCGGCCGACGGCGACGCGGCTGCCTTCCGTGGCGGCGTAGGCCTGCTTGGCGAAGAAGGCGAGGATCTCTTCCTGGTCGCCGGGCGCGATGCAGATGAGCTGTCCGTTCTTGGTGGCGATCAGGATGCGCCGGTCCCCGAAGCGGGCGATGAGCGCGGTCTCGACGAGCCGGGTGACGGGCGAGGTGTCGTCGTACGCCTCGGGCGCCTGCGCCACCGCCACGGCGTGGGCCCGGGACAGCACCAGGCCGAAACGTTCCGCCCGCTCCGCGAGGCGCCCCAGGTCGCTGCGTCCGTACAGCAGGTCGTCGATGAACTCCCGCCGCGCGGCCTCCTCCTGCCGTACGGCGAGGCGCTGGGCGCGTTCGTATCCCTCGGCGAAGGCGTCGACGGCCTGGCCGACGGCACCGAGCACGCTGTCCGTCGTGCCCGCGCCGCTCGCCTCGCCGGGCCAGTGGGCGCGCGTGGCGTCCAGGTGCCCCCGGACGAGGGCGCGCAGGCTGTGGCCCTCCTCCGCGGCCTGCTCGCCGAGCCGCCGCCGCTCCTCAAGCTCGTCACGGTTCAGCCGGCGTCCGGTGGCGGCGGCCTGCGCGAGTATGTCGGCGTACCCGGTCAGATACGTCTCTTGCCGTTCCCCCACGCCCCGCCTCCCCCTGCCGGTCACGCCCGGTGCGCGGGTCCGGCAACGAGAGGGTATGCAACGCTGCCGGGAACCGGCAACGCGGGCGGGGGCCTAGGACTGGTACGGCTGCTGCTGCGGCTGTCCGTACACGGGTCCGCCCTGTCCGGCGGCGTCCTGGGCCTGGAGCTGCTCGGCCTGTTCCCTGGTCACCCGCTGCTCGGCGCCGCAGAAGGTGCACTGGAGCGCGTACTTCGTGGAGAAGGGGAACAGCGGCACGAAGAACAGGGTGAACTTGACGACGCGCTTCCTGAGCGTGTGCGCGGAGGGGGTGCCGCAGGAGCGGCAGACCAGCGTCAGTATCGCGAGCTGGTAGAGGTAGCCCTTGGTGCCGAAGATGATCACGGGGCGGGTCCTTCCCGGTTGGGTGCCTGTGGGCCAGGAGATCCTCTCCCAGAGTGCGCCCGGGCGGCCCCCGGGGACCACTCGGACCGACCCGGCCCGCCCGACACGACGAGGGGCCGGTCCGGCGCCTGTGCGTCGGACCGGCCCCTCGGCCGTGGACCGGGCGTCCGCGTCAGTCCGTGCCGGACTCCATCGCGGCGCGGTCCAGCAGCTCGTCCTCGCCGGAGACCTCGCCGCGGGAGGCGATGGCCTCGGCGCCGCCCTCGGGCATGGCGCCGATCAGCCCGGTCGCCGCCGCCTGCGCGGCACCGATGGCCGGGTTGGCGGTGCCGATCAGGCCGAGGCCGGCGTACTGCTCCAGCTTGGCGCGCGAGTCGGCGATGTCGAGGTTGCGCATGGTGAGCTGGCCGATGCGGTCCACCGGGCCGAACGCGGAGTCCTCGGTGCGCTCCATCGACAGCTTGTCCGGGTGGTAGCTGAACGCCGGGCCCGTGGTGTCGAGGATCGAGTAGTCCTCACCGCGCCGCAGCCGCAGCGTGACCTCGCCGGTGACGGCCGAGCCGACCCAGCGCTGGAGCGACTCGCGGATCATCAGCGACTGCGGGTCCAGCCAGCGGCCCTCGTACATCAGCCGGCCGAGCCGCCGGCCCTCGGCGTGGTACTGGGCGAGGGTGTCCTCGTTGTGGATCGCGTTGACGAGGCGCTCGTAGGCCGCGTGCAGCAGGGCCATGCCCGGCGCCTCGTAGATGCCGCGGCTCTTGGCCTCGATGATCCGGTTCTCGATCTGGTCCGACATGCCCATGCCGTGGCGGCCGCCGATGGCGTTGGCCTCCATCACCAGGTCGACGGGAGAGGCGAACTCCTTGCCGTTGACCGACACCGGGCGGCCCTGGTCGAAGCCGATGGTGACGTCCTCGGTGGCGATCTCGACCGACGGGTCCCAGAACCGCACGCCCATGATGGGCTCCACGGTCTCCACGCCGGTGTCGAGGTGCTCCAGCGTCTTGGCCTCGTGGGTGGCGCCCCAGATGTTGGCGTCGGTGGAGTACGCCTTCTCCGTGCTGTCCCGGTAGGGCAGGTCGTGGGCGACCAGCCACTCCGACATCTCCTTGCGGCCGCCCAGCTCGGTCACGAAGTCCGCGTCCAGCCAGGGCTTGTAGATCCGCAGGTGCGGGTTGGCGAGCAGGCCGTAGCGGTAGAACCGCTCGATGTCGTTGCCCTTGAACGTCGAGCCGTCGCCCCAGATCTGGACGTCGTCCTCGAGCATGGCCCGCACCAGCAGCGTGCCGGTGACGGCGCGGCCGAGGGGCGTGGTGTTGAAGTACGCGCGCCCGCCCGAGCGGATGTGGAACGCCCCGCAGGTCAGCGCGGCCAGTCCCTCCTCGACCAGTGCCGCACGGCAGTCGACCAGGCGCGCGATCTCGGCGCCGTAGGTCTTCGCACGGCCGGGCACCGAGGCGATGTCGGGCTCGTCGTACTGACCGATGTCAGCGGTGTAGGTGCACGGCACGGCGCCCTTGTCGCGCATCCACGCGACCGCGACGGAGGTGTCGAGGCCGCCGGAGAAGGCGATACCGACGCGCTCACCGGTGGGCAGGGAGGTGAGGACTTTGGACATGGAAAAAGTATGCATCACTTCGCATGGTCATGCAAGCCGTGGATCCGGGCCGGGCGCGGGGCCGCCTGTACTACGGTGCTGGACATGCGCGGGGCCTGGGTGGGGGAGAAGCGGTGAGCGCTCGGATTCTGGTGGCGGAGGACGACGAGAAGCAGTCCCGGCTGATCCGGATCTACCTGGAGCGGGAGGGCAACGCGGTCCAGGTCGCGGCGGACGGCCGCGCGGCGCTGGAACGGGCCCGGTCGTCCGCGCCCGACCTCGTCGTCCTCGACGTGATGCTGCCGCTGGTCGACGGACTCGACGTGTGCCGGATCCTGCGCGCCGAGTCGGACGTGCCGATCCTGCTGCTCACCGCCCGCACGACCGAGGAGGACATGCTCCTCGGCCTCGACCTCGGTGCCGACGACTACCTCACCAAGCCCTACAGCCCCCGCGAACTCACCGCCCGGGTGAGGGCGTTGCTGCGCCGGTCCGGGAAGAGGGCCGGGGCGGCGGAGCCCGCGGTGCTGCGCGTCGGCGACGTGGAGGTGGACACCGCGCGCTTCGAGGTCCGGGTGGCGGGGCGGCCGGTGACACTGACCGCCAAGGAGTTCTCCGTCCTGGAGGCCCTGGCCAGGGAGCCCGGCCGGGTCTTCACCCGGGCGCAGATCATCGAGCGCGTCTTCGGCTTCGACCGGGACGTGCAGGAGCGGACCGTCGACGCGCACGTGATGAACCTGCGCCGGAAGCTGGCGACCGAGCCCGGCCTGCCCCACCGCCTGGAGACGGTCTACGGACGCGGCTACCGCCTCGCGGACGGCACCGGCCCGGCGCGCTCCTGACCCGCCGGGGCCGGGTCGCGCGGCGGTGGCCGGTTCAGCGCGCCGCCGGCCCGCCGGGAGCGGTCGGCAGGGCGAGCGTGAACACCGTCCCCACCCCGACCTCGCTGCGCACCTCGACACTCCCGCCGTGGTCGGTGACGATCTGCCGGGCGATGGACAGCCCCAGTCCGCTGCCCCCGGTCGCCCGCCCCCGGGAGGGGTCCGCCCGCCAGAAGCGGTCGAAGAGGTGCGGCAGGTCCTCGGCAGGTATGCCCGTGCCGGTGTCCCGCACCTCCACCGCGGCCCGTCCGCCGCGCACGCCCAGGGCCAGGGTCACGGTGCCCCCGGGCCTCGTGGCGCGCAGCGCGTTGCCGAGGAGGTTCCCGACGGCCTGGCGCAGCCGGTCCGGGTCGGCGGTGACCCGCACCGGGTGCGGCGCCGCCAGTTCCAGCGCGACCCGTGCCGTCTCGGCCTGGGCGAGGTGTGCGGTGCGGCAGGTGTCGAGCAGCTCGCGCAGATCGACCTCGCACGGGTGGTACGTGAGGGCGCCGGCCTCCGCGAGGGCCAGGTCCTGGAGGTCGTCCACGATCCGCTGCTGCAGCAGCGCCTCCTCGTGCAGGGAGGCCAGCAGTTCCGGGGTCGGCTCGACGACACCGTCCCGAAGGGCCTCCAGATAGCCGCGCAGATTGGCCAGCGGGGTGCGCAGCTCGTGCGCGATGTCACCGGTGAGGCGGCGCTGCCCCTCCTCACCGGCCTGGAGGGAGTCGGCCATGCGGTTGAAGGCGCTGCCGAGCCGCGCGATCTCGTCCCGCCCGGAGACGGGGACGCGCCGGCTGAGGTCGCCCGCGCCGAGCCCTCCGGCGGCGAGCGTCATGGCCCGTACCGGGCGCAGCACCGCGCGGCTGAGCAGCAGCGCGCCGAGGACCGTGGCGAGGGCGACGCCGGCCGCGACGGCGACGGCGGGGGCGGCGGGCAGGGTGGGCGGCGACTCGTCCCGGACGCCGACGCGGACCTCCAGGCGCGGCGGGGCGGCGGACCGGACGCGCTCGTTGAACACCCGCCGTACGCAGGCGGCGAACCGCCCGTCGGCGGTGCACGGCCCGAGCGCGTCGAGGTCCTGCCGGGTCAGCGGGTCCGTCCCGCCGTCCCCCGGCTCGCGGCACTGCGCGGGCCGGTGGCCCGTGGCGACCCGGGGCACCCCGTTCCGGTCCGGCCGGGTCGTCACCTCGGCCCCGGCCCGGGTCAGGCAGGCGGCGTACGCGGCCGTCGCCCGGTAGTCGGCCATCGCGGCGGCGGCCTGTTTCAGCACCATCCGCGGCACCTGCCCGTCCGGCACGCGCAGCACCGGGCGCGGGTCCACGAGGACCGGGGGCCGGCCGGACGGCGGCCGGGGGGTCCGGCCCGCGAGGGCGTCCGAGTCGGCGAGCAGGACACCGGTCTCGGTGGCGACGCGGACGCGCTGCCCGGTGGCCCGGGCCAGCCCGGCCACGGTCGGGGAGAGCCCGTCCCAGGTGCCGTGCGCGAGTCCGTACGCGCGCAGCTCGCCGGTGATCCGGGCGACGTCCTGCTGCCCGGCGCTGACGGTCTCCCGCACCTGGCGGTTGGCCTGGCGCAGGGTCAGCCAGGCGGTGGCCGCGGTGGCGGTCAGGGCGACCAGCATGAGCAGCCCCAGCACCCGGACACGGAAACTCATGACCGTCCTCCCCCTGCACCGCCCGCCGGAACGCGCACGCGTGCGCTCAACGAAAACCCCCTCGGTCGGACCTGCACGGTACGGGACACCCGGGCGCCGCCCGGAGCGCCACCGCTCCCCACCCCGGACGTGCCTCCGGCCCGGACACGACCCCGCCCCGGACGTGGCCCCGGCCCGGACACGACCCCGCCCCGGACGTGGCCTCGCCCCGGACGTGGCCCCGGCCCGGGTGTGGCCCCGGCCCGGGTGTGGCCCTGCCCCGGGTGTGGCCCTGCCCCGGGTGTGGCCCCGGCCCGGACACGACCCCGCCCCGGACGTGGCCCCGGCCCGGACGTGGCCCCGGCCCGGACGTGGCCCCGGCCCGCACGGGGACCGTGTCCCGGCCGGGAGGCTCCGGCTCAGCTCCCGGCCAGGGCCTCCGTCGGGGACAGTCTGCTGGCCCGTACCGCCGGATACAGGCCCGCGATCACGCCGATGGCGAGCGTGGCGGCGACCCCGGCCGCGCTCGCCCAGACCGGCACGACCGTCGGCCAGCCGCGGCTGAGCGCGTAGCCGGCCGTGATCAGCGTCCCGGCCACGGTCCCGCCCAGCCCGCCGATCAGCGACAGCAGCAGCGACTCCGCGACGAACTGGGTGCGGATCTGGCCCCGGGTCGCGCCGAGGGACCGGCGCAGGCCGATCTCGGGGCGGCGTTCCAGGACCGAGATGACCATCGTGTTGCCCACCCCGACCCCGCCGACCAGCAGCGCCACCCCGCCGAGGCCGAGCAGCAGGCCGGTCAGCGCCGACTCCGTGGCCTCCCGCGCGGCGAGCGCGTCGGAGGGGCGGGAGATCTGCACCTCGCCGGGTCTCTCGGGGTGCGCCGTGGCCGGCAGGACCGCCCGTACGGCCGCGACGCGGCTGTCCTGGGCGCGGACGTAGACCGTCGAGGGGTGTCCGTCGAAGCGGAGCCAGGTCCGGGCCGCCGGCCAGCCGACCAGCGCCGCGCTGTCGATCTCCGGCGCGAGCGGCACCGGGTCGAGCACCCCGACCAGCGAGAACCAGCGTCCGCCGAGCCAGAGCCGGGTGCCGGGCGCGTACACGTCGAGTCGCCGGGCCGCGGTGGACCCGAGCACGACGGCCGGGTAGTCCTGCGTCGCGGAGTCCAGCCACCGCCCCCTGCGGACGTGCCCGCCGACGGCCGGCAGCAGCTCGGCATCGGCGGCGAGGACCGTGAGCGAGCCGGTGCGGCCGACGGCGATGTGATCGTTGCGGTAGACGTCGACGCCGGTGGCACCGGTCGCCGCGGCCCGCTGCACGGGCGGGATGCGGCGGATCATCGCCACGGACTCCGGGGGCAGTTCGGCCGCGGCACCGGAGGCCGTCTCGCCCGGGGCGACCCGCAGCAGGTTCGTGCCGAGGGCGTCGAGCCGGCGGTCCACCTCCGCCTGCCCGGACCCGGAGATGCCGACCACCGCCAGCATCGCGGCCACGCCGATGGCGATGCCGAGCGCGGACAGGAAGACCCGCAGGGGCCGGGTCCGCAGCCCGGTGCCGCCGAGCCGTACGACGTCCGCCGGGCCGAGCCGCGCGGCACGCAGCGGAGAGCGCCCCCGCCCGGCCGACCGCGACCGCGAGGTGCCCGGGCCGGACTCCGTACCGCTGTCCTTGCCGCGGTCCATGCCGTCGTCCGTCACCGCGGCACCCCGATCGCCGTACCAAGGGCCGTGTCGCCGACCAGCCGGCCGTCGCGCATCTCGATCCGGCGCGGCAGCCCCCCGGCGATCCCGCGGTCGTGGGTGATGACGACGACGGTCGTCCCGGCCGCGTTCAGTTCCCGCAGCAGGGCGAGGACGGTGGCGCCGGACGCCGTGTCGAGGTTGCCGGTCGGTTCGTCCGCGAGCAGGACCGACGGCCCGCCGATCACCGCGCGGGCGACCGCGACGCGCTGGCGCTCGCCGCCGGAGAGCTGGTGCGGCAGGTGGTGCACGCGGTGGCCGAGTCCGACCCGGTCCAGTGCGGCCGCCGCCTCGGCCCGGCGGCGCCGCTGCGGGACGCCCGCGTAGAGCAGGCCGTCCGCGACCGAGTCGAGCACGGGGACGCCGACCGCGAGGTGGAACTGCTGGAAGACGAAGCCGATCCGGGTGGCCCGCAGGGCGGACACCTCCCGGTCGGACAGCCCCGCCACGTCGTGCCCGTCGACGAGCACGCGGCCCGCGGAGGGGCGGTCGAGGCTGCCCATGAGGTGCAGCATGCTCGACTTGCCGGAGCCCGACGGGCCGACGACGGCGACGAGTTCACCGCGCTCGATGCGCAGGCTCACGTCCCGGACCGCCGCCACACCGCCGGGGTAGGTCTTGGAGACCTCCTCGAACCGCACGACCGCCGTCACTCGGGGATCCTCACCTTCATGCCCTCGCGGACCGCGGGACCGCTGACCTCCACCTTGCCGTCCGCGAAGAGCCCGGTCCGCACGGCGACGAACCGCCCGTCCCCGGTCTCCAGGCCGTGACCGCCCTCGGCCAGTGCGACCAGGGCGGACACCGGAACGGCCAGGACGTCCTTGACCTCCCGGCCCACGTACTCGACGGTGACCGGCCCGCTCTCCAGCCGGCCCAGGGCCTTCTGGTCCCGGAGGGTGACGGTCACCGGGACCGTGGCGGGCTGTCCCGCCCCGCCCTCCCCGCCGCCGTCGCCGCCTCCGCCCTCGGCCGGGGACGCCTGCCCGCCGATCGCCGCCACGGTGCCCGGCACGGACGCACCGGTGGGCAGCCGGACGGTGACGGACGCGCCGCGCACCGCCCAGGCGGCGTCGGCGGCGGAGGCGTCGACGACGACCTTTCGTGCCGTGTCGGTGTAGGTGAGGGCGTTCTCGCCGACCGCCGCGCCGGGGCGGACGCCGGCCCGGCCTATGCGCACCCTCCCCGCGGAGTAGATGACGTCGCCCACCCCGACGGTGCCGGTCTCCTCCACGCCGAGGGACCTCTGCCAGCGCCGGACGGCGTCGGCGGTGCCGGCGGTGAACGTCTCGTCCACGGTGAACCCGGTGTAGCCCAGGGCGGCGAGGTTGGTCTCGAACTGCATGACGTCCATCCCCCGCATCTCGCGCGGCGCCGGCCGCGCTCCGGCACTCCCGGCCTCACCCGTCGGCTGCTCGCCCCCGGAACCCCGGCCCCCCTGGTCCGGCTCACCGGCGTCGTCCTGACCGGCGCTCCGGTCACCCGCCTCGTCCTCTGTCTCCTCCGCGCGCAGTCCGAGGGACCGGTACATGGGGAGCGTCCCGTACAGGAGGACCACCGGCCGGTCGTCGACCCGGAGCAGTTCCTCGCCGCGTCCGACCGTCGCGCCCTGCTGGGGCAGTCGGGTGACGGTCCCGTCCGCCTTGACCGGCAGCGGCAGCTCCGTCCCGTACCCCAACTCCCCGTCCACCTGCGTGCGTTCGGTGAGCGTCGTCCGGGCCACGGCGACGAGTGAGCCCGACCGGGGCGGCGCGCCCGGCCCCTCGTCCCCGCCGCCGCCCAGCCCGAGCGCGCCGACCACCGCGACCCCCGCCACCACGACCGCGGCCGAGGCGATCAGCGCCGTGCGCCGTCCGCGCGGCGGACGCGCCGCGAGCCCCGTCATGTGCGCGTCGTCCGTCTGCGCCGTCATCGTCAGCCCTTGGCCGGCGGCCGGCCGGTCGGGTCGCCGCTGATCGGCGCGCAGACCCGCGCCGCACGCTGGGCACCGGCCGAGCTCTGGTCCCACACGGAGACGCCCGAGTTGTCGTTCGCCGGATATCCGTCCGGGCCGGGGTCGGGGTAGTCGGGGGCGCCGTTCTTCTGCATGCACGCCGCGTAGTCGCGCGCGGCCCTGATCTGCTCGGCGCTGAGCCTGGGCCGGGGGTTGATCATCTCCTCCAGGCCCTCGGGCAGGGGCGGATCGACCGAGGCGCACTTCTCGGTGGCCGTGAGGAACTTGGGGTTCTTCTTCATGGCTCGTACGGCGTCCCCGCTGCCGTAGTCGATCTGGCCCTTGTCGTCGGGGTCGTCGAGGTCGATGCCGTTCCGGCGCATGCACGCCACCCACGTGCGTTTGCCCTCCACGTACTCGGCCAGCACGTCCTTGCCCGCCTCCGGCTTCCCGGCCGGCGCGGAGGCGCCGCCCCCACCGGCCGACGGCATCTCGGCCCCACCGCTGTCGCCTCCGCAGCCGGCCAGCCCCCACACCGCGACCGACGCCACCGCACCCAGCAGCACCCGCTTCGCCCTCATCGGTTCTCCCGCCTCCTCACCCCACCCGACCGCGACCGCGACGGGCAGCCCGAAGGTAGGCGGCGACCGATGAAGAACCTTTGAAGAACCTGTCACCCGACGATGCGGGCCACGGCCCGTCGAGTGGCCCGGCGGTCAGGGCCAGGTGCGGTCGATGCGGTCGTGGCGCACCGCGTAGGCCGCTGGGCCGCCCTTCTCGACGGCACGGTGGATCGCGTCACGGCACGCGACCAGCCGTCCCACCATGTCCACGCTGCGGAGCTGCTGGTTGTCGAGGTAGAACAGCACGGCCTCGCGTTCCAGGACGGGCCGGATCTCCAGATCCCTGGTCTTGATCCGTCCGTCCTTCGAGAGCGGAACCCAGGACCGGTCGAGGCCGTGAGCGATCCACTCCTCGTCCGCTACGTCCTGTCCGTCGTCTGCGAAGACGTCACCGATGCGGTGCACGGTCCATCCGGAGGATCGCAGTCCCTCGGCGACACGACGGCCGAGATTCCGGTCGAGGAAGAACTCAGGCGGCAAGGCGCACCACTGCACGGCGAAGCGCGTCCACCTGCTCGGGCGCCATTCCGAAGTCGTACGCGATGTCCTCGACGGTTTCCCCGGCCTCCCACAGGTCGGTGATGGCCTTGACCGAGACGCGGTTGGCCGCCACGACGGGCAGGCCGTGGCCGAACCTCGGGTCGATGACGACGGGAACCGAGTCCGGGTACTGCCTCAGCCGCAGGCTGGACGGGAAGTCGTCGCCCGCGTCCCAGTTCAGGTAGCGCAGATAGCCGGAGACCACTTCGTGGATGGGCGCCTGCCCGTCCCGTGCCCTCCGCAGATCGCCGAGGCCGTGTTCGACGAAGATGTCCACCCCGTCGGTGGCGATGCGCT
The DNA here is from genome assembly GCF_042724095.1 of Streptomyces sp. NPDC127100. Classification (NCBI taxonomy): domain Bacteria; kingdom Bacillati; phylum Actinomycetota; class Actinomycetes; order Kitasatosporales; family Streptomycetaceae; genus Streptomyces; species Streptomyces sp. NPDC127100. The sequence goes on along the minus strand of NZ_JBHXFL010000001.1, from coordinate 173,678 downwards.
TCGAGACGAGGCCGTAAGGCGTGGCGAACGCGTCACGCACCGCGGCAGCCGCCTCCTTGATCTCACTCATGCGCAGGCCCAGGGAGCGGAGCGAGCGAAGGACGTGCGCCTCGGCAACGGCGATGAAGGGCACCGAGGGCTGACCCTTGCGCACCGGTTCCACCTGGTGCACCAAGGGCGCGCCGGCGGCCGTGCCCTTCAGCCACGAGGCGAGCGTCGACTGCGGAATCTCCAGGTAGGAGGCCGTCTCGGTGGGAGTCAGCAGCCCGTCCTCGAACCTGTCGACCATCCCCCACCTCCTCTTCGCACCGGTACCGATGCCGCATTTCGCATCGTCCCACATGAAGCCTCCCACTCGGGTCTGGAGCGCACACCCGCCCACCCGCTCAGCCCGCCGCGCGGAGGTCGGGTGCGGGGCGGCAGTCCCGGCAGTGGCCCGGGGTCTGTGCGCGGAAGGCGCGTTCGCAGCCGTCGCAGGTCTGGAAGGGCAGGACGGCCGGGGGCTCCGCGGCCCGGGGGAGCGGGCGCGGCGGCGGGGCGGGGAGGGGCGTCTCCCTCAGGCGGAACGCGAGGATGCCCGCCGGGCGGCTCAGGAGGCGGTCGGGGAGCCGGGCGGTGAGCCAGTCGGTGATCTCGTGGGCCGTGACACCGGCCGCGAGCCACCGGGTGACGTCCGGCGCGAGCCGCACGGCCTCCCGCTCCGACAGGACGAGGCGCGGATCGACCCGGCGGAGCGCCGCCAGAACGGCGACCGCCCGCGGATCGGCGGCGGCCGGCGGATTGTCGTCGGCCGGCGGATCGGCGTCGGCCGACGGTACGGGCTCCTGCGGAGCGGGTGCGGGCGCCGCGGGGGGTACGGCTTCCCCGGTGGCCGCCCGCGCACGGGGCCGGGCCCGCTTCGGCGGCTCGGGCGGGCCGTCCGGGGCGGACGGGGCGGGGCCGCCCGGTACGTCGGAGAAGTACGTCCGGGTGCGGATACGCCCGCCGGCCACCCGCTCGCGCCGCCGTTCCAGGTACCCGGCGGCCTCCAGCTCCCGCAGCGCCCGCGAGACGAGGATCTCGCCCTCGGTGAAGTGCTCGCACAGCGCGGCGATGCTGACGGGGGCGCCGTCGGGCAGGGAGAGGATGTAGACCGCCACGCCGATCGTGACCGCGCTGCCGCGCCGCTGGGCGAGGGCGTTGGAGATCACCGTGAAGTCGGCCGTGAGCCGGGTGCGGAGGTGGATCACGCCGGAGGTCGGAGCTCCGGCGTCGGCGCGCAGGCGCGCGTTAGACTGCGAGTCAGCCATCGGGAAGGGGTCTACTTCCTGATCGGTCAGGCCCTCGATCGGGATTGCCGTCCCGGCCGGGGGCCGTCGTCCATCTGCGGTTGTCGCGGCGAACGTAACCGCCCGCATCCCGCCCCCGCAAGCCGGCCACTCGGACGGGTGACGCGGCCGGGAGGGTGGGTGGGTGGGTAGTTCTTTCCCCGGTTCTTTGGGGAGGTCAGTGGCCCACCGGCCCCTCGCGAACGAGGCACCGGCGGACCCGGAGGGCAGTCGGCGACCGGTGCCCGGTTGACTCAGAGGCGGGGCGAGACGGCCTTCAACTCACCTATGAACGCGGCCCACGCACCCACCCGGAAGGCCACGACGGGCCCCCCGGAGCGCTTGCTGTCACGGACGGGGACGAGGGAGGGAACCCCGTCGGCCACCTCCACGCAGTCGCCCCCTGCTTGATTGCTGTAGCTGCTCCTGCGCCAGACGGCGCCGCTCGGATCGGGACGGGACATTCGAGGCACGGTAGTTGCCCTCCGTCATGGACCGGATCATGTCGAGCGACATGAGAGGAGGCAGGGCTGCCGCCCGTAGCCGATCGTAAATCACCTTGTAGCGAACGACCTTGGCCGGTTCCTCGATGAGTTGGCCGTAGTCGGAACCTTCTGTGTAGGCCACCTCCGAGCCGTCCGGGAGAGCAAGAAGGGTCAGCGATCCACCCATTGCTTCGTGCCCGCCCTGGTCGAACGGCAGGACCTGGATCGTGTTGTGGCGGTCGGCCGCCGCATCCAGCAAGCGTCCCAACTGCTGCCGTGTCACGTCTCGTCCGCCGATCGGACGTCTCAGCACCGCCTCGTCCAGAATGACGCACAGCTCCGGCCGGTCGCTCGAACTGAACCGCTCCTGGCGCCCCATGCGGGCAGCGACCCTTTCCTCCAGCTCCTCTTCGCTGTCGAGCAGCGCATCGAGGCTGAGGACCGCCCGCGCATAGTCCTCGGTCTGCAGCAGACCGGGCACCACATGGGCCGCGTACTGCCTGATGGCCACCGCCCGCTCCGAGTACTCCATGAACTTGCGCGACCAGTCGGGAAACGCCTCGCGATACACGTACGGCCACAGCTCGACGAGCAAGTCGTCCGCACCGAGGGCGGCGTCGAGGGACCGCGCCAGCTCCAGCGTGGGCTTCGCGCCGGACGCTCGCTCGATCTGGGTGATCCGCGTGCCCACCACGTGCGTCATCGCGCCGAGCTCGGCCTGGGTCAGTCCGGCCGCCGTGCGGAGCCTGCGTACGCGCGCGCCGAAGAGCGCGGCCATGGACGCGCTCGGGTCAATTGCGTTGGCCAAGGCGTCACTTCCGTTGCTTACGAACCGAAAGGTAAGGCTGTGTCACCTTTCGAGCGTAGGCCGACGGGACGACCCTTGAACGCGGAACGTGACGACGCGTGCGCGCTGCGCGCCGTCGTCCAGATCGACGGACAAGGACGTGCCAGCCGTGCTGACAGGAACGACCACCTCGCCGGACGACCCCGGCACCGCCGTCAATGGCGAACCCCGCACGTTCAGGCGGCAGTTCGCCTCCACCCCGCTCGGCGCCCGGCGGGCCCGGCACCTGGCCGTACGGTGCCTGGAGGAGTGGGGGCTCCCGCCGGAGTCGGACGTGTCGGGTGCGGTGGCCCTGGTCGTGGCCGAACTGACGGCGAACGCCGTCCGGCACGGCCGTGTCCCGGGCCACGACTTCGGCCTCCGGCTCGACCTGGACGGGACGGCGGGCACGCTCCGCATCGAGGTCGCGGACGCGGCCTCCGTGAAGCGGCCGCCCGCGAGTCCGCCGACGTCACCGCCGGAAGGAGAGTCGGGCCGGGGCCTGTTCCTGGTGGACATGCTCGCCACCCGCTGGGGCGCCGAGCCCCGGGACCCGGTGGGCAAGACGGTCTGGGCGGAGGTGGACGTGCCGGCCGGCGACAGCCGGTGAGGCGGCCGGCGGCGGTCGCCTACTGCTGCCGGCGGCCGAGGACGCAGAACTCGTTGCCCTCGGGGTCGGCCAGGACGACCCACGACTGGTCACCCTGACCGATGTCGACGCGCTGTGCGCCGAGGGCCTCGAGGCGGGCCACCTCGGCGTCCTGGTCGTCCGGCACGAAGTCGAGGTGCAGCCGGCTCTTTGCCTTCTTGGGCTCGTCGAGCAGGACGAACTCCAGCCCCGGTGCCTGGCCCGCCTCCGGACGGATCGCGAACTCCACGTCGGAGGTGTGGACCACCACCCACCCGAGAGCCTCGGCCCACCACTGTCCCAGGGCCGCCGGGTCCGCCGAGTGGACGATCACGTTCTGCCACTTCAAGGTCATGATCCGAGCTTAGGCTTGCCGGGGCCGGCGGAGCAGGCACTTTCCTCCGTCCCGAAGCGACTTGGCTCGAGGAGACTGCGCAGTGCGGATCTACATCAGTGCGGACATGGAAGGCATCTCGGGGCTCGTGGATGCCGACGACGTCCAGCCCGGCGGCCGGGACTACGAGCGTGGGCGGCTGATGATGGCGGAGGACGTCAACGCCGCGATCCGTGGCGCCGTCACGGCCGGCGCCACGGAGGTCACCGTCAACGACGCGCACGGCCCGATGCGCAACATCCTGCCCGAGTCGCTGCATCCGGCGGCCCGCCTCGTCCGCGGCAAGCCCAAGCAGATGGGGATGCTCGAAGGCCTCACCCCGGAGCACGACGCCGTGGTCTGCGTCGGCTACCACGCGCGGGCCGGTGCCCTCGGCGTGCTGAGCCACAGCTTCATGGGGCACGAGATAGAGGACATGTGGCTGGACGGCCGGCCCGTGGGCGAGATCGGCCTCGCGCACGCCACCGCGGCCGCCATCGGCGTACCGATGGCGGTCCTCACCGGCGACGACATGGCCTGCGCGGAGATGACCGAGTGGGACGCGTCGGTGACGACCGTGCCGGTGAAGTACGCGCGGGACCGGTTCGCGGCGGAGCTGCGGCCGGCGGAGGAGGCACGGGCGGCCGTCGAGAAGGCGGTCGCCGCCCGTCTCTCCACGGTGCCCGAGGCGCCGGAGGCTCCCGCGGACCCGTCCGAGCTGACGGTCCGCTGGCAGTCGGCTTCGGTGGCCTCGACGCTCCTCGGGATACCGGGGGTCACGTCGGTGGACGCCAGGACCGTCCGGGCGCGGGGCGACCTGCCCGGCCTCTACCGGCTGTTCGGCGTGTGGATGCGGGTGGCGGCCTCCCTGACCAACCAACCGCCGTACTGCTGACGTCGGCGCCCCGCTGTTAGCGTGCGCCGGATGGAAGATCTGGAATCCACGGCCTGGCCGCCCGAGCCGATCAGGGCCGAGAGGCTCGTGCTCCGCGCGTCCGAGGCCCGGGACCGCGCGGCGTTCGTCGACCTGTACGCCTCGCCCGAGGTGCACACCTACCTCGGCGGCCCCCGCCCGCGTGCCGAGCTCGAACGCGAGATGCCGGAGGTGCCAGGGCGGCGTCCGGGGCACTTCGTCGTCGACCTCGACGGGGCGATGATCGGCCAGATCCTGCTCAGGCGGGCAACGGGACACGGCCGCCCGGCTGCCGAGGGGAAGCCCGATCTCGGCTACCTGTTCCTGCCGCGGGCGTGGGGCCACGGGTACGCCGCCGAGGCGTGCGCGGCGGCACTCGGCTGGCTCTCCGGTGCCCTTCCCGGCGAGCCGGTGGTGCTCACCACCCAGACCGCCAACACCGGCTCGATGCGCCTGGCGGCGAAGCTGGGCTTCACCGAGGTGGAGCGGTTCGAGGCCTGGGACGCCGAGCAGTGGCTCGGCATACGGCCCCCGGCCGCGCTCGGCTAGGGCGACCCGGTCAGTGCTTCGTCCGCCGCCCGGCCGGGGTGGCGGCGGCGAGTCCGGCGACGACGGCGGCGGTCAGCGTGTCCAGATAACCCGCGTCCACGGGCGGTGCGCCGGGGACGAGCAGCCGGAGCAGCAGGGGCGAGATCAGCAGGTCGGTGCCCAGTTCACGGTCGAGCCCGGTGGGCAGTTCGCCCCGGTCCACGGCCCGCCGCAGGATGGCGGCGGCGGCCTCCCGGCGAGGTGCGAGGACGGCGATGCGCAGCGACTCGGCGAGCGCGGGGTTGCGCGCCGACTCACCCAGGAGGTCGGCGGCGATCCGGACCACCCGGGGGTCGGCGGTCTGGGTGGCGGCCACGTCGAGGAAACCGCGGACGTCGCCGGGCAGGGTGCCGGTGTCGGGAGCCTCGGGCACCTCCCGGCGCACCAGGCGGGTCACCAGGTCGAGGAGCATGGCCTCCTTGGACGCCCACCGTCGGTAGAGCGCGGCCTTGCCGACGCCGGCCCGCTTGGCGACCGAGTCCATGGCCAGGCGGCTCCAGCCCGCCGCCGTCAGTTCGTCGAAGGCCGCCTTCTCGATGGCGGCGGACACGTCCTCGTTCTGAGCGGGCCCGCGGGTGCCCCGGCGGCGGCCCGGGGCGGCGGCGTTGTCTATGTCGGGCATGCGACGACGATACCCCGAAACGCGGAACACTTGCGTTCCGGGTTTGCCCGGCCCTATGGTCACCTCACAACACGGAACACCTCAGTTCCGTGTTTCTCCAGCGCCCGGGAGAGGGATTCACTGTGCCCAGCATCGCCATCGTCGGAGCCGGCCCCGGTATGGGACTGGCCATCGCCCGTACCTTCGGTTCCCGCGGCTTCGACGTCGCCCTCATCGCCCGCGACCGGGACAAGCTCGACGACCTGGTCGCCCGGCTCGACGCCGAAGGCATCACCGCCGCCGCGTTCCCGGCGGACGTCCTCGACCACGAAGCGCTCACCCAGGCGCTCAAGGGCGCCGCCACGCGCTTCGGCGGCATCGACGTCCTGGAGTACTCCCCCGCGGGCAGCCTCGCCTCCGCCAAGCTCACCGCTCCGTCCGAGACCGACCCGGCCGACGTGCAGTGGGCGATGGACCTCCTGCTCCACGGGGCCATCGCCGCCACCCGCGCCGTGCTGCCCGCGATGCGCGAGGCCGGAGCGGGCACCCTGATCTACACCAACGGCGCCGGCTCGATCGACCCCACCCCGATGCTCGGCAACCTCAACGCCGCCCAGGCCGCGCTGCGCAACTGGGTGCTCGGCCTGCACAAGGAACTGGCCGACACCGGAGTCCGGGCCGCACACGCGGTCATCGGCGTGTGGGTCGGCACGGACGCCCCGCCCGGAGTCCCGGCGGCCCCGGCCGAGGAGATCGCCCCCCTCTACTGGGAACTGCACACCCACCACGACGAACCCGAACGCGCCTTCACGGCCTGACGCCTCACTGTCGGGGCTGGGAGGTTCGGACGAGGTCCGCGTAAAGGATGATGTTGTCGGGCCGGTGACCGTCCTGCAGGTCGCCGCCGCAGGTGACCAGTCGCAGTTCGGGCGCCGTGGTGTCGCCGTAGACCCGCTGTGTGGGGAAGTGCTTCTTGTCCACCTGCTCCAGGTCCGTCACGGCGAAGACGGCGGTGGAGCCGTCCGCACGGTCGACGGTGATGGTGTCGCCCGGCCCGACACGCGCGACGTTCCGCATGACCGCCGGCCCCTTGGCGGTGTCGTAGTGGCCGATCAGGACGGCCGGCCCGGTCTGGCCGGGCGTGACGCCCTCTCGGTACCAGCCGATCAGGTCGGCCTGCTCCTCGGACGGCACCTGGACGGTTCCGTCCGAGGCGAGACCCAGTTCGAGTACGGGGCCGGTGTCGACACCGGCGGCCGGGATCCGGACGCGGACCGGCCGCGAGGAGTCCAGCGGGGCCGGCGGGGGCGCGGACGCGGCCGGCGAGGCGGCAGCGGCCGGGCTGGCCGCCGCGGCCGGGGTGGGCGTCGCGGCGGGAGTGCGGGCGGAGGCGGTGACGTGTGCGCCCGCCACGGGAGGTGCGGCCGCGGGGCCGTTCAGGCCGCTGACCGTCATCCAGCCGCCGACGGCCAGGGCGGCCACAGCCCCGGCGGCGGCCCACGCAAGACGGCGAGAAGGACGCGGAGCGGTCGCCGTGCCGGAGGCGGACGGGGGTGCGGCGTTCATCGCTGCCTCCTCGAAGGTACTGGGGGGACGTGTACGGCGGGCCGCCGGAAGCACCGGTGGCCCGCCCGACACGAGGGCGAGGTGTCAGACACCCGCGCCGATTCCACGACGGCGGCGCACCACGAAGGCCAGACCGGCCAGACCGGCCGCGCTCAAGGTGGCGCCGCCCGCCAGCAGGACGGTGTCCGTCCCCTCGGTGCTCTCGGCACCCGCCGCGACCCCACCGGCCGGGACGACCCTGGTCTGCGTGCCGCCCGTTCCCGGCTGGGTGCCGGTGTCCGCGGGCTGGGTGGTGTCCTTGCCGTCGTCGTCCGTGGTGGTGCAGTTGTCGGGGAGGGTGGGGAAGGGGGTGGTGCGCCAGGGGGCGGGGTCGCCCTGGGAGCGGTCGAGGAGCAGGGGCGTGGTGGTGTCGGCGTCCTTGATCCTGAGGCCGTTGGCGAGGTCCTCGGGGTGGGTGCGGTCGACGGTCGCCTGGGCCTTGCCGGTGTCGTCCTTGAGGACGGCCGTCGGCCCGTCGGTGCTGTTGGTCATGTCGATGGTCCAGCCGCCGAAGCTCGCGCCGATCGTCTTCGTCACCGTGCACTCCGGCGACGCGGTGCCGGGGTCGGCGGCGAAGGCGACGGTCGGAGCGCACAGTGCGCCGGCCAGTGCGGCGGTGGCGACGGCGGCACGCAGGACGACGCGGGGACGCGAGAGCGCGGCAGACATGGATCCCCCCAGGGATGACACGAGCGTGAGTGGTGCGAGCGAGAGATACGGCCCGTGCTGCCTTCCGTCCCGGCGTCCGGTCCGGCCCCTGGCAGCGGGCGATGCGCCAAGTGTGCTGCCCGATTGACCTCGACCGATGAACGAATTGTCATCGCCCGGTAACAGAGGAACGACCTCTTTGTTCGCTCGCTGACGCTTCGCCAGAGACCTGGTCGACGCGTAGGCCCGCTACCGGCCCCGCGAGGTCGGATGCGAACACGACAGAGGGCCCGGTGTCACTTGCACACCAGGCCCTCTGACCACTGTCGGGGTGGCGGGATTTGAACCCACGACCTCTTCGTCCCGAATGAGGTTCGGGCGGGGTTGGTGCCGGGTCGTTCGGTGTTTTGCCTGGTCAGGGCGTTGGGGTGCGGTGGTCTCGGGTGGTCTGGAGGGGGCTTGGGGAGCAGGTTGGCTCCCAGATGGCTCCCAGCGAGGTCAATGCAGAGCGCGTGTCGCGCGCCGACGGCTGCCTGGTCCAGAACACGTTCGGTGAGGGCGTGCTGGACTTCGAGGTGACCGCAGGAGCCCGCTCGGGTGCGTTGTGCCTGTTTCAGTACAAGACCGGGGCCTCCCAGGCGGTGCCTGTCAGGAGGACGCCGCCTTGAGTGGCCCCGGGGACCTCAACCTACTCACCCAATCCCATGCTCGTTGGCGCGGGCATTCGGCGAGCATGCAAGCTCCAGTGGTTCAGTCTGGCGCGCTCTCCGTGGCAACACCAGAGTGGAGCATGGAGTCGTTCATCCGCTTTTGGCGACGCGAGGGTCAACCGGACCGCAAGGCTCTGGCCAGATGGGTCAGGGGACCGCTCCGATCCTGCTCGCCCCGAGGGCGTTGGCCTCTTTGTCTCGTCCCTTGCTGTTCCCGCGAGGCGGCGATCTGGATAGCATGATCCAATGGCTACGCTAGGCGGTAACCCCCCGCTCTCAGAGTACGAGGAAGCGTTGGGCTTCCCCGAAGGGTTCGCAGCTCGCTCACGCCCTCAGGCCAGCGAGCGGGTGACCGAGGTTCTGGCACTGCGCCAGCAGAACAAGCGGCGCAGATTTCTTCTCGGCGTCTTGTTGGCGTACATCGGGGTAGCCGAACAAATCCTCTCTCAAGATGGCGTCGAGTCACTTCAACATGTGTTTGAAGTTCACCCGCCCCATGAAGAATCTGCTGGCAGGAAACTCAATACCCTGACCCTCGGGACACCCTCCGTTTCGCTGCGCACCTACTATAATCTCGCTGAGAGGGTGATCCTTGGAGGTCTGCTCCGCATTGGATATCCGAATGCGGCTCCTCATGCTACCCAATCTTGGACGCAGCATCGCAGAGAATTCGAGCTGATCTGCGAGATGAGCCCCGGCGAGCGTGCTGCACTGGCGGATGCTCTATGGGATGAGGCTCTGGCTCTTGAAGAGCAGGAGAGTCGATCGGGAGAAGAACGGGCAATTCGTCCGTTTGAATACGTCATTCGGCACTTTCCCAATACCCAGAGGGGTGAGCCAGCAGGTTCGGTTCTCCAGGGTCTTGCCTACGCCTACTACCGTGCTGACAGTCCGAACGTTACATTGCGAATTCAACGGGTCGGCTCAGGGTCCGCTCGGATTGGCGCCACAGGGGATGTGGATGGCTGGATCGGTGACACTCTCGAATTGAGTGTCGAAGTCAAAGACATGGACATGACTCTTGACAATACCCACCAGTTCAATCAGTTCGTTAAACATCTCAGTCGATGGCCGAACTGCACAGCCGTCGCGTTTGCGCAAAGTTTCAGCGATGAGGCGATTGAGTGGCTTGCCGAGCGAGACATACTCGCCTTTGACCGTGGCCGCATGGAGAGTAATGTTGCGTACTGGGACCTCCCCAAGCAGCGTCTTGCGGTGCAGGAATTCCTTTTCTACCTTGCGGTGGTTCAACAACACCCGAAGCTGATTCAGCGCTTTAAGGGATTCTGCCAAGAAGCAGGCATCAACCTGGATCAGTCCTTCACTTTGAAGGCTGCCAATGCAGGGATCGAGCCTGAGGCCAGCGAAACGTAGTCGGCGTCTTTTTCAACCCCGACACTCTTGTACCCGATGGCCTCGGCTGCGGCCAAGGTCGAACCAGAGCCAGCAAATGGGTCTAGCACGACACCTTCCCCTAGCGGGAGGGCTGCACGAACGACCTTACGCAAGAAAGCTTGGGGCTTCAGGCTTGGGTGCGGGGCTAGTTTTTTCTCAGGTGGGCGAGTGGGCGAGGAATCAATTACGTCACCGAACGGTTGCTGCTCACTCACCCGCCTGAGCCCACCCGTGCCCCACTTGCGAAGGTTGTCTGCCACGGTCCCCTCGAAGGGTTTACGGAACAGTAGCCACGGTTCCCACATCGACCGGGGCATCACAGTCACGTCGGAAAATTCTTCATGCGCGTTCTTGGGGCGGTCGCCGCCGCGCATGGTCATTACCCTTCGTACAATCTCCCCGCGCCTTTCCAGCCCTGCATCAGCTACTGCACCACTGATGAGGTAAGAGAGGAGAGGGTTACATGCAACCATCACGTGGGCTCCCGGAGTCAATACCGGAACCAGCGCCTTTGCCCACTGATGAAAGAACTTGGCTAGGGCATCTCGCTCAGCGTCGCTCAGCGTCGTAAAGCGAGGGAGCGGAGATCGCTTATGCCCATTCAATGTGGGGGGAATTCTCCACACCCCTCCCTTTCCGTGGCGCAGTTTTTTCTGTTCTTTCTCAGTGTACTCGATGATTCCGTACGGTGGATCTGTGACCACTGCGTGGATCGAGTTATCCGGTTGAGCGGCGAGCCAATCGATGCAATCGGCGTGATACAAGGAGGCGTTCCCGTGAGTGAACGCTGGGGCGTAGCCTGCGAATTCCATCTGTGTGACTGTCATCGGGTGCTCGTCAGTCGGTATCGGCCGCGTGCAGTGCGGGAGAATACTGTCGGGGTATTGTTATTCAGGTACGAACGCACGGAAGAGGCGGGAACGTCTTTCCCGACTCGTCCTGATACGGCTTCCCGGATTTCCGCGACGCTGGCGTCGGCTCCGTTGCGGTCGCGCAGGAACACTACGATGGCATCTCTGACCTGACCAGGGCGCAAGCGTTCACTCATGCCGTGAGGCTACAGCGTTTGACGTCTAGACGTCAATGACCTGTCCGTGTGATCGCTGCCGCTTGCTTCGGGGGCCAGCCCTCGCGGAAGGCGCCTCTCCAGCGCACGGTTGCAGACGCGCTGCGGGCGTGGTGGTCTCTGCGCTCAGGCCAAGGGCGGAGGGAGTATTTGGTCGCGGTCCGACATGGGTGCCTCGCCATTGAGCCCGACCGTCTAACCTGCGGAGCATGATTCGTGCGGTGGTATTCGACGTGGGCGAGTGTCTCGTTGACGAGACCCGGGAGTACGGAACGTGGGCGGACTGGCTGGGGGTGCCACGGCACACCTTCGCGGCGATGTTCGGGGCGGTCATCGCGCAGGGGCGCGACTACCGGGAGACGTTCCAGGAGTTCCGGCCCGGGTTCGACCTGACCGAGGAGCGGGAGAAGCGCGCGGCTGCCGGCAAGCCGGAGTGGTTCGGCGAGGACGACCTCTATCCGGACGTTCGGCCCACCCTGGCCGCCCTGCGTGAAGCAGGGCTGTGGGTTGGCATCGCCGGGAACCAGACCGTGCGGGCCGGCGGTCTGCTGCGCGGGCTGGACCTTCCTTCCGACATGATCGCCACCAGTGACGACTGGGGGGCGTCAAAGCCGGACATCAGCTTCTTCGAGCACGCCATCGAGGCGACGCCTGCCGAGCCCGGCGAGATCCTTTACGTCGGTGACCGGCTCGACAACGACATCCGTCCTGCCGTGCAGGCGGGGCTCCTGACCGCCCTCATCCGACGCGGCCCCTGGGGCACGATCCAACAACGCGACCCGGACGCGGACGCGATCGCGACCATGCGCATCGACTCACTCGCGGAACTGCCAGAAAAGATCGCCAAGTTCAACGCTGAAGGGCGCTGACCGTCGTGCCCCAGTCGTAGAGACGGTCATCGAGGTTCCGGACGCACTGCTCGTTTTGCCAGGGAGCGAGCGTGCGCCGGACCTCCCGGATGCGATCCATACCAGTGGCGTACCAGGTGATAGCCAACTGGTCGAGGGCCATGATGGCGTACCTGCATGCCTCCTCCGGCTTGCCATCCGCGGCTTCGACCGCAGCGAGGTCGCCAAGGACGACGGTGCGCTGTTTGTCCGACTCGGGTGGCAGACCGTCGAGTACGTCGTGGAGCGTCTGGCGAGCCTGCGGCAGGTGGCCGGCCTTCAACTGCGTGTTGCCTTTGAACGCGGAGAGGCGGACGGGGCTGAACCAGTCCACCCAGTCGGGGGTGGCATGTTCGGAGCCGGCAGCGAGTGTGTCCTCGGCGCGGCGGATCAAGCGCAGGGCTGCGTGAGGATCTCCGCAGCGGGTCTCGCATTCCGCCTCTACGGCGTCCAGCCACGCCCAGAACTCCGCTGATGCGTACCCGCGGCGGGCGTAGGTACGGGCGGCCAGCATGCGCTCGACTGCGGCTTCCCGGTCGTCCGCCCAGCCCGGGATGAAGGCCATGTGCGCGAGGATGGCCGCTCCGAGCAGAGGGTCGTCTGCTTCGCCTGCAGCCTGTAGAGCCCGTAGGAGGGTCTCTGAAGCCTGCCCTGGCTGTTGCAGGTCGAAGAACTCGATACGGCCGGCCAGCAGGTAGGACTCGGCCAGTGCGGCCGCGACGGTCTGACGGGTTGGGTTCGCCGTCTCTGGGAGGAGAGCGCAACCGAGACGCGCATGCTCCAGGATCGCCGGATGTAGCACGGCAGGAGCGACGGACCAGTACAGGTGCCGATGCGCGCGGGTGACAGCCTCGAAATCCCTGCCGACAGTCGTCGGCTGTGTTGTGGCTCCGCTTTGAGCGGGGACGGAAGCGAGCCTGGCTCCGGCCAGGGGTGCTCGGGGGGCGCTGCCGGTCGCGGTGCTGGGCTGGGTTCGCGCGCTTCCCCACGGAGGTGTGAATCCGAGGTCTTCCATGCTCTGCCCCAGGAGGTGGGTCAGGACCCGGTGCACATCGGGCTGCGGCCAGGGCGGTGAGGCGGATTCCCAGCGTCGGATCTGTCGGACGCCGACAGCCAGTCCCCTGATGCCGAGGCTTGGCGCCACCTTGGTGATGGCGTCGGCCAGGGCTTGCTGGGAGTTGTATCCGGCAGCCAGACGGGCGGCCTTGAGCTTGATGTTGCCTGCGGGACGCGCCATGGATCTCCTCCGGGACGAGCTCTCGTCAGAGAGCGACATGCGATGTCCTCATCGTGGCGCAAACACACCCCTCAGAGAGCAACAAGGTCCCCTATAAGACCTCTTGATGACCTGCCAGAGTCCTCGAATAGGACCTTACGGGTCAGCATGATGTCACCACGTCACTGCGAAGCCACGTCTCACCACGCTGCTGTGCACCGCAGAGCGGCGGGGCTGAAGACCGGGGGCCTGCACAACCCCGTGCCCGGTTGTCGTCGCAGTGCTGCCAAGCGCCGCCCCGCCCGCACCCCCCGAGCGGGGCGGCACCCGCCGGTCTCCGGGGGTTATTCGAGTACATCCAGCGCACGAGGAAGGATCAGCCATGCCTCAAGCCAGGCGAGAGAAGAAGGACCACCTGATCTACGCGGACGTCGTGGACTCCAAGTCCAAGGCGGGCGTGTGGATGGGTGAGCGCGCCTCCTTCCAGGAGAAGCAGGGCCGCATCATCGAGGCCCTCAAGGAGCGCACCGACTGGGTCGAACTGAAGAACGCGATCATGGTCATCGGTACCGACCCGGCCGGCATCACGGTCATCGCGCCGAACCCGACGCTGCCCGGTGTGATCGTCCTCGCCGACGGTGGTTCGCCGGCCACCTCGGCGAAGCTCCAGGCCGCGGCCGAGGAGAAGGTCCGCGAGGTCATGGGCGAACTCGGGATCGCCGAAGAGGAAACGGCGGCCTGACCACCATGGCCGTCCCCCGGATGCTGTGGGGGAAATACTTCCAGTACGAGCGGGACGGGGAAGCGGTTCTCCTCGACCCGGTCGCGCTGGACAGTGTGTTCATCGACTCCGGCGAGGTCCACGACCTCGCCGGGGTCCCCCCGACCGCGACTCATGAAGCCCTCGCAGGGCTCGGCTTCACCCCCGGCGGCCCCGTGGCCGACCGGCGCGAAGCACTCCGTGACCGACTTCGATTCCTCGGCCTGAACGCCAGCCCCTCTCGTATCAGCGGTCTGCGCGTGGTCCTCACCGACCGCTGCAACATGGCCTGCACCTACTGCTTCGTCGATACCAACACCGGCAAGCCGGACATGACGAAGGAAGAGCTCTCCGAGGGCCTGGAGTTCCTGTTCGAGCAGAACGCCGGGCAGGAAGAGGTGTCCATCCAGTGGTTCGGCGGCGAGCCGACCATCCGCTTCGACCTCATGCAGTACGGCGACCAGCTCGCCGACGCCCTCGCCGACCGCTACGACGTGGCGAGGGTGCGGCGCACAGTCGTCACCAACGGCGCCCGTCTGACCGACGATGCCCTCGACCACTTCGTGGCGTACGAGTACGGAGTCGGTATCTCCATCGACGGCCCTCCGGGCATCAACTCCGCGCACCGCCTTCTGCTCGGCGGCCAGCCCGCAGACGACCGGATCCGCCGTAACGTCGCCCGGTTCGTCGAGGCCGATGGGCTGCACGTGGGCTGCAACCTCACCCCGACGGCCGCGAACATCGGACGCCTCGCCGAGACCGTCCGGTGGATCATCGATGACCTTGGGCTGAAGTTCATCTACGTCAACACGCCCATCCCGACCGCGGGCCGCTGGCAAGTCAACGGCACCGACCTGGCACGCGAGCTGTACGAGGCCAGGCTGACCGCCCTGGCACGAGGCGGAATGCTGTTCTCCGTCCTGGACCGCGCCTTCCAGGCCCTGGACACCCGCCGGCCGATGCTGTTCGACCACATGCAGGGCGACCGCAGCCTGAACGCCGCCCTGCTGCCCGGCAACCGGGTCAGCCTGTGCGACATCAACTTCACCGAGCCGTCGTTCCTGCGCACCCTCGATGAGGTACGAGCCGATCCGGACAGCCTGACCGGCGTGGCGAAGAGGGTCGCTCCCATCCCCGAGTGCGGGAACTGCCCGGCACTCGCGATCTGTGGCGGCCCGTCCCGCAACGAGCAGGCCCTCATCGGCGGCGATACCCCGGACCCCGAGATGTGCGCGTTCTACACGAGCACCGTGGAGATCGCCGTGTGGGACAACACGGGGGTGCAATGAACGCCCACGTTCGCACGGCGCTGATCTCCACGGCGGGGCACTGCAAGGTGGCCTGCGGGTTCTGTTTCCGTGCCGACCGCGCTCACGGCTTCCTCGACACCGCGACCTACGCCCGCACCTTGTCGCGGCTGAAGGAGATGGGCGTGGACGGGGTGTCCCTGACCGGCGGCGAACCGACCCACCACCCGCAGCTCAGGCAGCTCGTGCGGCTGGCCCGCCAGTTCGGTATGTCTGTGTCGATGGTGACCTCAGCTCGGGCCGTGGCCGAGGTCGTCACCCTCTCCACGGTGGCGCATCTGTTGGCCAACGTGACCGTCTCCGCCGACTCACAAGGCGCGATGCTGCTGGGACGCACTACCCGCACAGCGGCTTCGGGCATCGACACGCTGCGCGCGATCAGTACCGAGACGAAGATCCTGCACGTCACCTGCTGGGGCCTGAGCGACAGCGAGTGCCGAGACCTGGCCGGCCTCGTATCCGACGCAGGAGTGGAGGTCCAGTTCAGCCCGGTGGTCCTCGACGAGCGTGCCCTGCGCCGCGACGGCAAGTCGGTGCAGGACTATCTGGTCCAGCAACATCTCGACGCCGACGTGCTGGGCCGCTACTTCAATCTGTCCGACCGGTACCGGGAGTACCTCGGCGAGCTGCGGGATCTCCAGCTGCCCGCCATAGGGGGCGAGCGCTGGTCGTGCCGCTCGGGGACCGCGTACGTGTCCGCTGACGGCCGCATGCGGCGCTGCCCCTACGGCCAGGCGTCGGTCAGCGTCAACGCGCCCCGTGCCGAGATCAGACAGTTCCTGACCGCTCCGGCGCAGGACCGGGTGATCCCGGACTGCGCTGCCATCTGCCGCCCTTCCGCCGCGTCCGACGAACGCAGTGCGTCGTGTGCCGCGCAGGCGTGAGGGCGGGCTGCCCGCACACGACTCCATGGACTGCCCTATGACGATCACGACTCGTGATGACTTCACCCGCCGGTGGCGGCAGCCGCCGAACTTCCCGCTGGACGTTCGCTTCGACTACACGTTCCTGCCCGCCGTGGACGTCCTGGACCACATCCGCCAGGACGAAGAGGTCCGGTTCACGATCCTTGGGGACGACGACTGGCAGGCGCGCATGGACCGCACCGCTGCCTTCCGCACCGCCCCGCTCGAAGAGGTCGTCACTTGGCCGTTCCGGCTGGTGCACTTCAACCTCAGTCGCTTCTACGACGACCTCCTGAGCGACTTTCAGGATGAGGTCATGATCCCCTGGCGCACCCACCTGTCCGCCCGGGGCTTCACCTGGCAGCGACTGGCACCCATCCTGTTCCTGTCCACCGAGGGTGCGTCATCGACGTACCACAATGACAACTCGCACGGACTGGTTTGGCAGGTCCACGGCACCAAGACGTTCCACAGCTACCTCGACCCCGACAAGCATCTGTCAGCCGATGCGGCGGTCATCGGTGAGACGACCGGCGAGGAACCGCCCGAGCACGACGTGGCCGATCGCCACTCCGTCACCATGCGGCCCGGGGACCAGCTGTGGAGCCACGCTCTGGCACCCCACTGGGTCACCACCGAGTCGGAGCTCGCGATGAGCGTCACCCTCTCCCACGGTGGCCTGTGCCACCAGGGCCTCTTCTCCGAGCGTGAGCTGGCGCTGCGGGCGTACTGGGACAAGAACCCCAGCGAGGCATGGATGCATGACCTGCGCAACGTCCGCTACTGATACCGCGGCCCACGACACGAGGCGCTCGCCCGTGTCGTGGGCCGCAACCACGACCGGCTACGGCGTGAGCCGGTTCGGCCCGCGGAAGAGGAAGGTGGCCTCACGGATGGAGTCCAGGCCGAGCATGACCATCAGCACTCGGCCGAGGCCCATGCCGAGGCCCCCGTGCGGCGGGCACCCGTACCGGAACGCGTTCAGGTAGTCCTGCATCGGCTCGGTGCTCATGCTCTTCTCGGCGGCCTGCTTCAGCAGCACGTTGTACCGGTGCTCGCGCTGCGCGCCGGTGGTGACCTCCAGGCCCTTCCACAGCAGGTCGAAGCTCAAGGTCACGCTCGAGTCATCGGCCGGCCGCATGTGGTAGAAGGGCCGGATACCGACCGGGTAGTGCGTGATGAACACGAACTCATGCCCGGTGGCCTCCTTGATGTGAGCCGAGATGCCCCGCTCACCCTCCGGGTCCAGGTCCTCCTTGACCCCTGCCGGGTCCCAGCCGCCCTTGCGCAGGATCTCGTGCGCCTCGGCCATGGTGATGCGGGGAAAGGGCGTCGTGGGTACGGTGACCTCGACACCGAAGTGCTCGGCGATCGCCTCACCGTGCGCGTCGGCGACCTTGGCGATCGCGTGGGCGAGCATCTGCTCCTCGAACGCCATCACGTCCTCGACCCCGTCGATCCAGGCCAGCTCCACGTCGACGCCGGTGAACTCGGTGGCGTGCCGGGAGGTGAACGACGGTTCGGCGCGGAAGACCGGCCCGATCTCGAAGACCTTGTCGACGCCGGCCGCGATCGCCATCTGCTTGAAGAACTGCGGCGACTGCGCCAGATAGGCGTTGCGGCCGAAGTAGCCGAGTTTGAAGACCTCCGCGCCGGACTCCGAGGCGGTGCCCATGAGCTTGGGGGTGTGCATCTCAGTGGCGCCCTGCGCGTAGGCGTACTCGCGCATGCCCTGTTCCAAGGTGGTCTGCACGGCGAACATCAGCTGGGTGGCGGGACGGCGGCGCACGTCCAGGAAGCGCCAGTCCATCCGCTGCTCCAGGCCGGTGTGCTCGTCGATCGGCAGCGGCGTGGCGGCCGGGTTCAAGACCTCGACCGCTTCGGGGACGATCTCAAGGCCGCCGAGCTTGACCTGGGCCGCGTCGACGACGCGGCCGGTGATCCTCACGGCGGACTCGGATGTGAGGGCTTCGAGCTGGGCCTCCAGTGGCCCGTCGTCACGCTTGTGGGTCACCTGCACCATGCCGGTGCTGTCCCGCACGATGACGAACTGCATCTTGCGCTGCAGGCGGAGGGTGTTCACCCATCCGCAGACGGAAACGGTACGGCCGACGTGTTCTCGCAGGTCGGAGACGTGTACGCGGCTGTGGATCATTTCGGTCCTCCGAAGGACGTCGTCATGATCCCTTGGGAGTGCGGGCGAGAAGGGCAACTCGCGGTGCCACCGCACTTTCGCCGCCACAGAGTGGCGGCCTCATTCAGGCCCGGTGACGGGGGCCGGCCGGCGGGGCATTGGACCACCAGACGGGGTCGTTCCTCCCCGCGCTCAGGAGGGTCTTCACCTCGGGACGCGAGACCACCTTCCCAGCTTCCGGCGGCTCTCTCTGCTCGCGTGATCCCTGGCTACTCGTCTCCTTCAACGCGTTGCCCAGCAGGATACGGAGCGTGCGGCAGCGGTGGCAATCAAGAAACTCACCTGGCTGGGGAGAACCTGCCGTGAGCGCGGCCATGCGACGGGCGATGGTCGCCGATGCCGAGGAACTCACCCACGGCTCGAACGGATCATGAAGCCCAACCATGGCTCAGGGCGAGCTGGCCAGCCTGATACACGTCGCGCTGCTCGGTGATCCACCGCTCGACCAGGTCTACGGATTCCGTGACGGGCTGGTCCGTGGTGTCGAGCAGTTGAGTGCGCCAGCGGGGATCATCGGCGTGCCAGTTGGTCCAGCGGTGCCAGGCCATCTCGGGCCAGCTGTTGTCGATGATGACGTCGGGCCGGTGGCGGGGGTCGAGGGCGTGCTGCCGGTGCCATGCAGCCCAGCCGAGGAAGGCGTCGACCGCCGGAGCGTCCCACCGGCCGGGGGAACGCTCGGCGAGGCGAGCGCGCCGGACCTCGTCGGCGACATCAACCAGACACACGGCGATACCGTTCAGCAGTGGCGCGGAGGGCACGGCGAGGACTTCGCCCAGAGGAGACTGTCCCGTGAGCAGAAGGTCAACGCCGCGTTCCTGGTACTCCAGCGCACGTCGCACCCACATCTCGGTCATGCGGTGGCGCCAGTGAAGGTCGGCGCCCTCCGGCACACCGAGTTCATCGAAGTCGTGCACGACGATCCGCCGGAGCCTGCCGACCGCGGCGTAAGCGAGCGCCGTCTTGCCCGAGCAGCTGGACCCGGTGAGCTTGAACAACATCGCCCCAGAGTGCCAGCGCCTCAGCGCCTCTCTCGACCCGTTTCTGCGCACTCCCCGCCCGCGCCGGGTGCCGAGCGAGGCCGCTCGCCCGGCCAGATTCCAGCCCACTCATGGCGCTACGCCGCCGCGTTTGTAGCCATCCCACAACCGGCCGCCGGCCTGCCCGAGTACCTCGTCCACCACGTCGAGGAGGGGCTCGATCTGACCGTCCAGCACCTCACGGACGGCGTGATGCAAGCGCATGCTGAGCCCTGGTGCCGTGGACTCAAGTCGACGAGCCAGCCACTTCCCGCCTCCATTCCAAGACCCGCCGATAGCCAAGGCCAACTCACCGGTTCGTCGCGCCAATTCGGTGGCGATGAACAGCCGCTCGCCTTGGTCGGTGCTTCCCGAGAGGTCGTCGAGGAGGTCGGTGATCGCGTAGCGGCGGTCATCGATCTCTTCGGCCGACACGGTGGGCGGTCCCGCGGCGGTCAGCCTTCGGGCTTCAGCAGCGAGGCGGGCACCGACTCCGTCGATGTCGAAGAGCAGCAGCCCATCGGCGCACATCCACAGCAGTGGCGATCGGCGCTTGTGTACTTCCCGCTCGACGTACGCGTACCAACTCGCCTCGGTGTGCACGAACAGCTCCACCGGCCAGTCATCGTGCCGGAAGCTTGCCCGGTAGGGCGCCGGGGCTCCATGGAGCAGCACCACGATGTCGAGGTCAGACGTCGGCGTGCGGCGGCCCGTGACGACGCTGCCTCCTAGGAATGCCGCCCGAGCGTCAGAGTGACGTTCGTCTACAACGGCACGCGCAGCGTGAATCGGGTCCATGCAGCAACTATGTGCACCCTGCCTGTCGCGCGCACGGGGTTTCTTCGCCCGCACCAACGATGGAATCAGTTCAGTTTGTCCGTTGTCACCCAACTTAGTCGTCGTGTCACCGTACTTAGGCGACTGACGTTCTGTGTCAGCCAACCCAGTCGCGGTAGTCACGGACGTGCGGTTCCCTCCGTCCACACACCGAGCAGACTGCGGCCCCGTCCTCGGCTCGCGATGTACGCTCGCGCGCACAACGCGCATTGGGGGGACCAGCACCGTGGACGTCAGTACTTCGGACCTACTCGTCTGGCGTAACGAACACCGAGGGCGCCAGCTCAAGCAGCTTCTCGCGGATCGGGAAGCCTATGAGCGGCGGCGCAGTCAGGCAGCACAAGCTATCCGCGAGCGGTGCATGACTCACGAGACCGACGCCGACCGCCTCCTGTTCCAAGACAGCGGAGAGAGTCAGCGCGTTCGAGGACTGGCACGCGGGGACTTCGCTACCGCCCTCGACCCGATCCCCAGTGAACGTCAAGCCCTCGAAGCACGGGAGGCAAGCCTAAGGGCCCATTGGAACGACCCCGTTGTCTGGACCCGGACCACCATCGGCGCTGCCCTCAAGATCTACCACTACAGCATGAGCTGCGGCCGTGTCTCCGGTGCCGGTCGGCATCCTGACTCGTTCCACACGCAGTTCGAGTCCGAAGCAGAGGCGCGTGGTCTTACCCCCTGCGGTGTGGACCACTGCCGCTGGGCCCGTGAAGAGCTGGATCGCCTGTTCCCGCGTGCGTGAACCTGACCACGGCGTTTGACACTCTTCGCTGTTGTAGGTTCTCACTTTCGACGTCATGTGTCGACGCTGCGACCTGGACGTTCCCCCCTCAGTCTCACGACATGTCGGCAGGCGGCTGTCTCAGAGCGGTGTCATTTCCTCGGGCTGTCCAGCCGCCTCCACCACTCTCAAGGGCGTCACGAACCTGCATCGGCAACCATCCGTTCCACCCACTCATGCACCTTCACTGCTCGCTCGATGCGGCTGAGGATGTCCTTCTTGGACGCCGTGTCCCAAGGTCTCCGGGATCTTGTCGAAGGTGTCGGGAAGAACGTTGAGGAGACCCCAGATCTGTTCGCCGGTGCTGACGGTCAGCAGTTGCTGGCACCTCCACTGCAGCGGCGTCTCGGGCCGGTGCGTGAGCCACTGCACGAGTGTCGGGAACAGGTAGTGCGTCGCATCTGCGGCGAGGTGCTCTCGAAGCCAGTCGACCGGGAGCCGCTGGCTGAAGCCGTGCATGGCGGCCTCCTGGGCCAGGTCCAGGAGCTGAGCGGTGTCGACGGCTCGGACGGTGCGGGGAAGGGTCGGGGCCGCCGAGATGATCCCAAGAAGCCTCCGCGGCGCCGAGAGGTCAGATTGGCCGGGACTCGATCTGCGGACGGGTAGAAGCCCAGACTTCCTCGAACTCCTCGGAGGCGAGTTGTTCGGGGTCGTGGCCTTCCCATACCGAAACGGGCAGCTCGGCTGTGATGCCGAACCTGCTGTCGTACTCACCGAGGCGGCCTGCGTCGCGGGCCCGCTGCCACTCGGCGAGGGAGGCAGCTGTGATCGGGATCAGCTCAGGCCCCTTCGAGTCCGACCGCCGAGTCACCCGCGGGTGTCCGTAGCGGGCCAGGGCCGCACGGGAGGAACAGTAGGGCCGGGCTCGGACATCGCCGAGTCACTGCCGTCGGTGTCGTCCGGGTACAGGCGGCGGTTGAGGAGGCGGCCGAGCGTGTGCACGGCGGTCTGGATCGCCAGGCGGTCGGCGGCCGTGAGCTAGGGGCCCAGCTGCGGGTGGTCGCTGCTCACGGCGGTCCATCCGGCGGGCTCGAAGGGATCGGGGTCGAACCTGACGCTGAAGGTCTCTCGGGAGCCTGACAGGCCGAGGGTCAGCTCGACGCCGTGGATCACGGCCTGGCCCTCGCCCCCGACGGGGACGGCGGTCCGAAACGCCGTCAGATGCTCTTTGCGGGGGGTGTCCAGTTCCGCCCAGTGCTTCTGCGCGGCCTCCTGGGCAGCAGCCAGTAGCGCGAGAAGGCTCTCGCCCGCGTCCACCTTCCGGTCGGAGTTGGTGGAGTCCTCCAGCAGGATGCCGATGCGGTCCAGGGCGATGCTCAGGTGCCAGGCGGCCCAAGTCGCCCAGTCGGGCCGGCAGGTGAGCATCGCGGGCCGGACTAGGGACCATGCGTGCTGGGCGAGTTCCCGCACGGGCTCGGCGGTGAGCGGTGCGTAGGGCGGAAGGATGCCGACGCCTTCGGCTGTCTTGTCGGTGGGTTCGACGCCGCGGGCGCGCAGGTCATCGTAGACGGTGTCGCGGGAGACGTCGGCGGCGCGGGCGAGTTCGGCGACGGTGCGGGTGCCCGCCCACCAGGCGGCGGCCATCAAGTCGGCGCGGTTGTCGGCGAGGCGGTCGCGGCGGGTGGCCCAGCCGCGCAGAGCGGCCAGCGCCGCGCCGCGCACGTCTGTCGGTTCGGTGTCGAGTGGGTCGACAGTGGAGTCCATGCCCCTCACGGCATGTCGAGCGATTCGACATGTCGACTGGTTCGACGCTTTCGGGGCCTTTCCGGGAAGCAGAGTTGACGATTCGTAACCTGTCTCACTGGAGTTGGGCCGTGTCTCACTGAAGATGGACGGAGGCTGGTCCGTCTCACCGAAGGTGGACAGTAGGCGCGCGACCGGCTCGAAAGTGGAAGGGGCCAGAGTGCCCTCGTCTGGGGAAAGCGCCGTCCGTGCGGTACGTGTCGCGCTACTGTCCCCACCTTGCGGCACTGACATGTTGGGAGATGACGAGGACCGGACAGAGCTAAAGGCCAAGATCGACGAGCTGATGCGCCAGTACGACGAGGAGGAGATTGACGGCGCAACCTACGCCCAGGCGATGATGGAGTTGACCACCTCCGCCCAGGAGTGATGACCGGTCCGCAGTTGATCCCCTCGTCATAGGTGAGCAGCCGACCCATCTCACCGAAGGTGTACAGATGCGCGGTACCGCTGGTCACGCCTGATCTATCGAGTACTTGGCCAGAGCCTCGGCGTCAGCGCGAGGCTACGGTCGTCTCACCGGCAGGCGCCTCTCCGGTGTCGGCGCACCATCGACGGTGAGTTCCGACTCCATCCCCACTCTCGAGTTGGAGTTGCCCCCCGGCAGCACGATGCTCCCGCCCAAGACGCCGACGGGAGCACATCCGCAACGCTTCCACTCGAATGAGGTGCAGCAGCGACCTGCGAATCTCATCTCGGTGTCGGATCCGACTTCCATCCGACATCGACAGTGAGATTCCGACACGAAATTTGAGACCCTACAGCTGTCCAAGAACACAGTTCGCCGGGGGCAGACAGGAAAGATCCGGCAATGACTGGTGCACCGCTGCAGGGGCATGTCAACGTACAACGCCTTGACGGAAACCTTTTCTCCTGAGCCCACGGAGGCGCCCCTGCACCCGCACCACCCCAGCGAACCCTCCCATCCCGACTCGCCGGACCCTGTGTACTGGGTCACCCCGCGCCATCTGGCGGGTGACGACGGCGCACTCGCCGAACGGATCGGCGACACCTTGGCTGGCCTCGGCTGGCGCATGTGGCCTACCTCCCGCCACACCCTGCTGTACGTCAGCCCCGACGAGCTGCGCGGCGCCGAATGGATCCTCGCGGCCTATCCGTTCGAACTGGGCGGTCTCCCGGTTGCCTGGCAGCTGAGCGCCCGCCCGTATGCCGCCTCCGCGATGCCGGCGTGGAACGCGTACTTCACGGCCGGCGTCCCGTACGAGGTGCTCGCCGATCTCCTCGTGGCGATCGACGCCCGCGAGGCACCCGACGTCGGCTTCGAGGGGTCGGAGACGGTCCTCAACTCTTTGAGTGCCCGAGGCTGGATCCGCGATGTGGACCGCCCCCGCACCACCGCCACGGACCCCGGGTTCTCCTGCAGTGTCTCCCTGGAGATGCTGCCGCCGCTCATCGAGGACGCCGACCCGCGCCCCGACCTGGTGGGCTGGCAGGCATGGGCGGAACCCGTCGTCAGCGCCCCGTACTTGTGGTGTGCCAGCTTCAGCGCCAGCGTCCCCCATGAGCTGGTGGCGGCGTTCGCCTCCTCGCTCGCTTCACCGGTTCCGGTGCGCCGCCGAACCGTCCCTGCAAGCGCCGAAGGGCGGCTCATCGTCCTCCGCCGTAACTGACGGCGCCCGAGAGGAGCCGCTGTCGTAAGCGGCTCGTCGCCGATCTCCCGAGTGGTAGCAGGTCAGGCGAGGCGCGCCCCCGCGCCTGACAGATGACAGAGAAGGAGAGAGCCTTGTTCTTGTTCCGACGCGCTCGCGAGGACCGCGCGTTCCGTGAAGCCCAGCGTGCGGGCCACGCGCTGCTCCTGCGGCTGCAGGCCACGCGGCCGTGGCCCGACTGCCCCGAGCCGACCTCACAGGACCCTGTCGCGGAGGAAGCGATTGTGCCCGACTTCCTGCCGCCGAAGTTGCGGGTGCCGTCGCGCCAGGAGGTGGCCGGGGTGATGATGCGCTGGCTGCAGCCGCTCGTCGTCGACGGCGAGGTCCGTACGTGCCCCGGGTGCGGCGCGTACCGGGACTGGATCGTCTTCTGCATGCGCGACGACTCGATATGGCTGCGCTGCCGGGCGGGCCACGAGACGAAGGAGCCCGGCCTGGATGCCGTCTGGTTCAACCGCCACTCCGGTCCCGTCGACCGGTTCCACCCCACTCTCGAAGAGGGCCTGCGCCACCTCGGTCATTGACCTCCCGAAACCCCCACTCCCCTTCGCACTGCCGGCGCCCGGAGGGCCGGCCTGGTCAGACCGTCCGCTTCGCAGGCCACCAAGGGGTTTCCTATGCGCCTTCACACCACAACCGCCTTCAGCCTCAGCGCCCTCGCCATCCTGGCCCTGGCGGGCTGTTCCCATGGCAGCGCCGCCTCCTCCGGCCCAATGTCCTCCATGACCGCCCCGGTGCACTCGGACGGCGAGAGTGCCCCGGCGCTCGCCCCGCTGTCCTCGACCGCACTGGCCAAGCTCCTCTTGGACGAGAACGACCTCGGCGGGGACTACACCCGCATGCCACAGCGCCCCGCAGCGGACGACGATGTGGCCGTGGTCGGCTGCCCGGCACTGGCCAAGCTCGGCGACGCCGCGACCGGCTCAAGCCTCGCCTTCCCCCGCAAGGCGAAGGCGTCCTTCACCTACGCCGGTGGCAGCAACTCCGAGCTGGCCGAGGAGCTGTACAGCGACACCGCGGCGAAGCTGTCCAAGGGCATCGGGGAGGTCTTCGATGCGATGGTCTCCTGCCCGACGTACCAGGTGGTGTCGGGCAGCACCGTCGTCAACGTGGGTACGCAGGTGACGGCGGCCCCCGACCTGGGCGACGAGCAGTGGAGCCAGTTGCTCACTTACTCGATCGGTGGGCAGCGCAGCGTCGTCAAGCAGACGGCGATCCGGATCGGCAACGTCCTGTTGCTCGTCTCGGGGGCGCCGGGGCTTGTGGACGCCAACCTGGCCAAGGCGCTCAACAAGGCCGAGGCAGCCTTGTGACCGCCCTGTCGGTGTCGTTCGGCGCCGGTGTGCCGCATGACTTTGTCGCCGTGCTCGCCGATTCCCTCAGTTCCAGTGCACCGGCGCTGCGCCGGGTGCTGTCGGAGAGCACACGCGACCGGATCCTGCACGCTCCAGGGCTTCCCACGCTGTGAAGCCGGGCCTCCCGTTGGGGAGGCCCGGCTTCGTACTGCGGTGCTTTGTTCTGGTGTCTCCCCGCGCGTCACCCCCCGTAGCGATGGACTTCGCATGGGTCGTGGCGGGACGCGGGCCGTCGTCAGAAAATGTTCGGGGTGAAGGGCCGAAGCGGGTGGATCATGAGGCCAAGCAGCCGGTCGAACTCGGTTCGGTCGTTCTCGCTCATGAGCTGGACGGCGTTGCCGAGGTTCTTCGCGGTGAGCTGTTCCATGAACGGGGCGAGGAAACGTTGGAAGGCTTCCGGCGCTTCCTTCCATGTACGGCGGTACTCCCTGTACCGCGCGAGCTGTTCGCTCACCTCTTCGAGTTCGACGCGGGTGGCGCTGAAGGCGAGGGCCTGTTCCTCCTTGCTGAACGGGCGTCCGTCGCGGTGGCTGTAGGTGTTGGTGTCAGGCCGGCGCTTGAAGTCCGTGTCGCACAGGAGGGCGACGATCTCGGGTCGGGGTCGAACTTCGGTTTCGGGCATACGGGTGCTCCTGTACGGGAGTCGGGTGGGTGCAGACATCAATGGTCCGGAGGATCGCCGGTTTGCCCAACCGGCGATCGTCGGCTATGTTTCGCTTTTTTCCGCCGGTCAGCGCCAGCGACTGGAGTCGTTCACTGCGCTGGTCGCCGCTGATGCGTGAGCGCCGGGGACGGCGGCGCCGGTTGCCTCGGGCTGATGTGTCGTGAGGACTCTCGGACAGGGCGGGCACCGCGTTCACCGACGGGCTCAGCCCTTGCCCTGACCTGCCAGCCCAGCCGCACCTGAGCTCCGAAAGACCCTACTGCCGCGCCCCGGCCCAGGGCCCGTACGCATGGAGGGCACACTCCCAGGCCGTCCGTGCGGTCGTGATCAGCGCCGCCGTGCCTGTGACGGCGGTGAGGCCGGGGCGGCTCCTGGCGTGTGCTCTGGAGCGTCGGGGCGCCGTGCTGCGCTGCCGACTCGTGCTGTGCTGCGGGCCTGTGCTGCGCGGGCCCGTGCGCTGGGTGCCGGCCTTTCGCTGAGGCGTTGGATGCGCCAGGTCAGGACCCGTGCGGGGCGGCGGGCGTCGTTCAGGGCGCGCTGGTCGGCGACCTGCTGGAGGAGCCGTTCGGGGTCGTGTCCGGCTGCTTCTGCCTCGGCGAGGGCGGTGGTGAGAGCCGCGAAGGCGGGGTCTTCGATGATCTGCTCCGCGTGCGCGGGCACGACTTGGCGTAGGCGGCGGATCTGCCGTTCCACGGCCTGCTGGGGTGGCTGGCGCTGCGCGAGGGAGGCCAGGGGTGCGACTGCGGCTTGGTCGTAGGCGGCCTGGAGGTGGAGCAGTGTCTGCTGGGCGGCGGCGACCTGCTGGTCGTGGTGGCGGAGCTGGTGCCAGCGGGCAGCGGCAATGACCACGAGGATCGCCGCGTCCAGGAACATCGCCAGGGCGGCGCCGTCCTTGGGGGCTGGCTCGCGGACCATCGCCCGTACTGCGCCGCGCAGTGCGCGGGCGTGGTGGTGTTCGGCCCGGATGCGGGAGCGGGTGGCGCGTTCGAACGCGGTGGCCGCCTCTCGGAGTTGGGGCCGCAGGGGCTGGGGTGCGAGGAGGGGGAGGGCGTCGATGGCTTCGCCGAAGGCGGCGAGGTGGGCCTGGGAGGCTTCGTCGTCCGTCTGGTCGAGGTGGTGGGGGATGCGTTCGGCGGCGGCGGTGGCCTGGTGCCAGGGGTTGGGCCTGCGCCGGCCTGGCTTCCCAGCGGACTGTGGGGCGATGCTCTCCAGGCGCTTTTGGATCTTGGGGAAGGAGAGGTCCGGGGCGAGTTCGGAGCCGGAGAACCAGACGGGCTCGTTGTCTGCGGTGGTGGTGTCTTCGCTGGCGACCTTGTAGCCGCGCACGTCACCCGAGGGGAAGTAGACGACCTCGACGAGCACGCCGTCGATGTGGCTGAGCAGGTGGACGAACTCCTCGACGCTGGTGGCGGCGGCCACGGCGGTGCGCACGGTGGCGCGCAGCCGTTCGCGGGCGGGCTTCTCGTGGCCGGCGCGGCGGGCCTTCTCCTGCTCGGCACGGGTGGTCCGCTTGGCGGCGGTGCGGTCACCGCGTACGACTTGGAGCAGGCCGTATTCCTTCTCGATGGCGGCGAGTTCACGGTCGGCGGTGTGGTAGTCGTTCCAGTGGCGGGCGGTGCGCAGATCCGCCCGGATCTTGGTGGCGGCGATGTGGATGTGGTCGGGGGCGTGGCGGACGGCGACCCAGCGGCATCCGTCCGGATCACCGTCGGGCGCGATGCCGGTGGCCGCCACAACGCGGCGGGCGATGTCGGCCCATTCCTCGTCGCTGAGGATGCGGTCACTCTCGGCGGCGCGGATCGAGCAGTGCCACACGTGCCGCTCGGGAGCGCGGCCGAGCCGCCGGGCTTGCTTGACGTGCAGGTCCAGGTCGGCCACGAGGAGGCTCCTGGTGGCGTCGAGGTCGTCGGTGCGGCCGGGGTCGGGGGCGAAGCCGTCCCAGGAGGCGACCAGGTGCGGGTCGGTGTGGTCCTTGGCCTTCTTCGTGTCGAACAGGTACCGGATCAGGCCCGCGGTCTCCTTGCCGCTGCCGATCTTCGCGATCATTGGGCCGCCTTCTTGGCGACGGCCTGGTTCGCGGCTGTGGCGATGTGGCGGACGGTGGCGCCGACCGCGGTCAGGGTGTGTTCGGCCTGGGCCAGGAGTGTGGTGTCCCCAGGGTGTGGATGACCGCCGGAGTTGAGCTTCTTGGCGATCTGGTTGATGTTGTGGCCGATCTTGGCGACCTCGCCACGCAGCGCGGTCAGCTCGTCGATGTAGTCGTCGAGCGGGGTGCGCTGGCCGGGCAGGGCGAGGTCGCCGTGGACGTGTGCCATGACGACAGCGCCGACGTAGTGGGCGCCGGCGATGTTCAGCGACCGGGCCATGGCGAGGATCTCGGCCTTCTCGTCGATGCTGTAGCGGGCGTCGACACGTTCCTTGCGCTGGCCGTTCGGGTCGGGCTTGCGGCGTCGGGCGACACGGTGCAGCGCGGCTGCTTCGGCAGCACGCGGCAGCTGCACAGCGGCGGCGGTGTCGGCGGTCTGTTCTCCCTCGGGTGCCCCCTGGTGCCCGAGGTCCTCCGCCACCCCCGGGGCGGAGACTTCCCCGCTGCGGCCGTCCTTGGACGGTCCAGCGGGATACCTTGCTGGCGCGGTTGTGGCTGGAGTGGTGGTCATCTCCTGCTTGGTGGTGGGGGGTTCGTCGTGCGGAACGTGCATGAGAAGGTTCTCCAGGGACGTTGTGGGCGGGGTGATGTCGGGTGGAGTCGTTGCTCGTCGGTCACTCGTCCCCGCGCTGACCTGTGCGGGGACGAGTGGTACGAGTTGAGCGGGATGAGCGACGGGGGGTGGCCCTAGGGCTCAGGAGACGCCAGCGGGGGCCTTGTCGGGTTCGGCCGGCTGTTGCGAGGCGGCCTCGTCGAGTTCGGCCTGCAGGATGTCCTTGAGCGTTTCCGCGTCGGCCTTGCTGAGGGGGAGGCCCTTGCCGCGGATTGCAGCTTCGATGTGGCGGCGCGAGGCACGGCCTCCGCGTCCTAGTGGCGCGGTGCGGGCGATGGCGAGGAGCTCGTCGGACACCATGCGGGGCTGCCGGTCTTCCGGGTCGGGAGAAGGCTGCTGGGGACCCGGCGCATTGGTGGCGGCCTGCGCCACCTTGGCAACACCCCGCGCCACGTTGGCCTGCCGGTCCGTCACGTCGAGACCCGCCGGCTCGGGCTGACCGGAGCCATCTTCGGTGATGGCAGCAGGTCGGATGTCGTTGTGGCTGCGGTGGGCACGGTTGTGGCTTTCGGTGGCCTCGACTCCCTCGGAGTGAGGTGTGGGGTGGCGGCGGATGACGAGGTAGAGGTGGACGGCGCCGGCCAGGGCGAGCGGAGCGAGGGCGGACAGGGCGCCGACGGTGGCGTTGTCCAGGTGCAGCCCGTTCGGACGGCTCTGCTGGTTGAGGCGGATGGCGTGCAGGGCGTTGGCCCCGATGCTCACCCCCGTGGCCAGACCGACGAGTGTCCCTACGTACAGCCGGGAGCGCAGTGGGGCCGTGCGCAGCATGAGCTGGGCGCCGACGCCGATTGTGATGAAGCCGTCGATCACGAGCGGGAAGGCGTAGGTGAGCAGCCCGCGGATGTGGATGGCGACGGCCATCTGGCGCAGGGCGTCATAGGACAGGGCGAAGGCCACCGCTGCGAGCAGGGCGATGCCGAAGCGGATCGCGGCGGTACCCGGTATAGCGGAGGGCGCGGTGGTGGCGGTGCGAGAGGTCAAGCGGGAGCACTCCAGGTGGGTTTGGGCGGCGGCCAGGGCGCAGGAGGCGTGGCCGCGAGAGGTGCGGCGACTCGTACCACCCGTTGCATGCCTGGTCAGGGCAGGTACGGGAGGCGTGACAATGTCGGGTTGACCCGTTGCGGGCCGATCACCCGTCCCTGCGCTGACCTGCGCGGGGACGGGTGTGACGGGTCGAGTCGGGTCAGGCTGCGGTGCCGGGGGCGGACCCTGCGGCTTCGCCGGGCTCGGCGGGTTTCGCCGCTTCGGCCTCCAGCGAGGGGCAGTAGCGGGCCCAGGCGTCGAGGAACTGGTTTCGGGCGTAGCCCTTGGCCTGGACACCGCCGGGGAAGCGGTGATTGCCCGGCCGGATACCGTAGTCCTCCAACAGAATCCCGAGGCGGCGCGAGGTCAGCCCGGTAGGGCCGTACTCAGCCCAGGGCGCTTCCTCGTCGTTGTTGAGCTCTTCGAGCAGCCGGCTTGTCCGCAGCGCGGCGGGATCCCGCTCGGCGGCGAAGATCCGGCGGATGTCGAGCAGGATGCGGGTGCGCAGTCCTGTGTCCGCGTCCTTGCCCGACTCATGAGCGGTCATTGCCCGGCAGGCCGTACGGGCCAGCATGGGCCAATCGCCTCCGGCGAGGTCAGCGGCGATCACCAGCGGCTCCCAGGTGTCGGCGGCGCGGTCCTCGACCGGCATGTCGGGCTCGTTGTCCATCGCCTCGGCGTGCAAGGGCTGGAGCCAGGCGGTCAGGCGGTCGCGGATGGCATGCAGGGCGGGAGTGTCCCGCCCGGTGCGGAACGCCGCGACGGTCTCGCCCGGGGCCCGGCGGCGCATCCGGATAACCACCGACCGGTCCATGATCGTGTCGGGCAGGTCGCCGATGCCTGCCAGAGCGGCCATGGCGAAGGTCGGGAAGGCGACCGGCGTGTGTTCAGGGCCGGTGACGCGCAAGGTGGGCCGGTTGCGCTGGTGGCCGGCGTTCAGCAGGCCGCGCAGGTCCTCGTTGCGCTCTGCCGCCTTGGCTGTGCCGAACAGCGTGTCGGCCTCATCGACGAGGAGTGTGGGCGGATCCTCGGTGGTGATCGAGCGGAAGATCGCCGCAGGGCTGGCGTTGACCGTGATCAGCGGTGCGTGCACGGTCTCGGTCACCACGTCGAGCAGCCGGGACTTGCCGCACCGCTTGGCCGGACCGACCACCGCCAGGCGCGGCGCGTGCTGCCACGCGGGCTGCAGATGGGTGGCCGCCACCCACAGGGTCACCGCGGTGAGGGCCTCCTCACTCGGCATCACGACGAAGCGCTTGATACGGGCCCGGAGGTCAGCCAGTATCTGCGTCCCCTCGGATCCCTCGGATCCCTCGGATCCCTCGGATCCCTCGGATCCCTCGGATCCCTCGGATCCCTCGGATCCCTCGGATCCCTCGGACACAGGCACGGCATCGGGGTCGTCGTTGCGGGCCTCGCTCGCGGGCGGCGCGGTGTGGATCGGCTGGCCGATTGCGGCGGCCGGTGGCCCCGGCGGAGTGCCGTCGGCCTGGAGGGATGGCGTATTCGGTTGAGGATCGGTCATACTTGGCATTAGCTCCTCTGCTCGCGGGCCATATGGGACGGCAATCCCGGCCACGCGGGTCGATCGCTAGGGATGGCGGTTGAGAGGTTTGCGCTTGGCCCCCGGTGACAGCCGGGGGCTTTTTGCGTGCGGGGTCATGGGACGTGGGGCGTGAGGGCTCCTCGGGCTACTGCGGTGGGGACTACCACTATGCCACACAAATTGCCGATGGCAGAAGTGTTCTGCATCTCGCAGAATCCATGCTACTGTTTAGGGGTCGCTGCATATGGCAGTGGCTCGCTACGAAGGGAAGGAGGTGGCCGTGACCGACGAAGACTCCCCGCAGGGCGTACTGCTCAGCGGCGAGGCGAACGTCGCGGTGCGCATCAAGCTGGAGCGCGAGGCACGCGGCTGGAGCACCAACGCCCTGTCCGACCGCCTGAACGAGGCCGGCTTCGAGATGAACCCATCCGCGGTCTGGCGCATCGAGAACGGCAAGCGCCGCATCAACCTGGATGAGGCCATCGGCTTCGCCGAGGTCTTCGGCCTCGACCTGCGCAACCTCGTCGGCCCTCCCCAGCTCGCCGCCCAGGCCCGCGCCATGGAACTCATCGACGCCGTCGTCGACGCCTTCCGCGAGACCCAGCGTGCCAACGCCGCCTACACCAAGGCGCGTGACGACCTGGACGTGTACCTCGCCGAACACCCCGACATCCGCGAGGAAGCAGACGTGATGGTCTCCACCGCAATCGCCGAGGCGTCCACCAAGCACTTGATGGAGGTGTACGGATTGCCGCCCGGCGAGAACCGCGACGTCGGCTCTTCCGGCGAGGCGTAGCCTCCCACCCCGCTCCCCGTCCTGGGACCGCAAACCCCCAGCACGGGCACCTCACCCTCATCCCTTGCGATCGACCGGCGGGCCGGTGTTGCCGCACTTTGCCTGCCAGAAGAGGACTCACCCCTTGCTCGAATCTGCGATACCGCCTGTCTCGGCACCGACTCCGCACTCCGACGCTGTCCTCCCGCGCCTCTACCTTCCCGAGGAGGTCGCTGCGGTGCTCGGCTGCTCTGCCTGGTGGGTCAAGGACCGTGCCCGTCGACGGCTCATCCCCTTCACGCGCGTCGGCCGCGCCTACCGCTTCACCGGCGAGCACCTCGCCGAGATCATCCGCATGCACGAGGCCCGCCCTGCCTCACCGCAGCACCCCACAGCGCCTGCTCCCGCTCCCAAAGCGCCAACGTCCCAGCCTTCCCGGCCGTCTGCCGCGCCCTCGGCTCGCCTGCGCTCCCGGCCACCACGCCGAGCACGCCAAAGCCAGTTCGGGACCGCCGCTTAGACGACGAGGAAGGAGAGAAGTACGTGGGTTTCGCGGAGAAGCGCGGAAACTACTGGCGCGGTCGGTACAAGACCGCACCCGGCAAGCACCTCACGGTCGTCGATGAGAACGGTAAGGCGATTCGGTTCGCCACCAAGGGCGAAGCCCAACGCGCCGCGAGCGAGGCCGAGAACAAGTACCGGCGCGGCGACTGGCGCGATCCCGGACTCGGTCAGGAGATCTTTGGCGAGTACGCGAACCGCTGGTACGAGGCCCAGGACCTGGCCGCCTCGACCATGCAGAACTACAAGCGCCACATCGAGGAGCACCTGCTTCCCGAGTTCGAGGACAAGGCGCTCGCCGGCATCCTGCGCACGGACGTCGACCTGTGGGAGAAGAAGGAGAGGGCCGTCTACGCGGCCTCCAGCGTCAAGACTTGGCGCTCGACGCTCCACCTGATCTTCGAGGACGCGATCGACGAGGGGTTGATTACGTCCAACCCGGCTGCCCGACGGCGCGGACGCGGCAAGCGCGCCGGCCGTTCCCGCGACCGCGGCCCGGAGAAGGTCGTCACCGACGCGCTCGGCATCCTGATGGCCGCCGAGAGGGCCGCTCTGCTGTCTGGGCGCGACGACGAGTTCGTGGCTGTCGTCCTCAAGGGGTACACCGGCATGCGGTGGGGCGAAATCGTCGGCTTGGAGACGGAGTTCGCCCGCCCCGGCGCCGTTCGCGTCGAGTGGCAGCTGTACGAACTCGACACAGGCGAGCTGGTGCGCTGTCCGCCCAAGGACGACAGCTACCGCAAGATCGACGCGATGGACTGGCTGTCGGCCCTGGTTGCCAACCACGTCGCTCGAACGAAGCCGACGCCGTGCCCGTGTCACGGCAGGACATACGTCTTCCGAGGTCAGGGCGCAGCCCGCACCGGTGGCCACCAAGGCGCGAAGCTCGTCGATGTCGCGCGCCGCGCTGGAGTCTCCACAGGGACGGTGTCCAACGTCCTCAACCACCCCGACCGCGTCACCGAGGCTACGCGGGCAAAGGTGGAACAGGCCATCGCGGACCTGGGGTTCGTGCGGGGTGGTGTTGTGTCAGAGCACGCAGCCCACTGGCGCCGAAACGGTTTCGCCACCTGGCTGTTCACCCCAGCGGTCTCCGGCTGGTACCCGAAGAAGGCCCCGCAGGAGGCGCGGCCGGTGCCGTTGCTCGGGGAGCCGTGGCCCGGTGTGCCAGCACGAGGACGCAACTCCAGCGAGCGGGCCGACTCCTGCTGGGTACCGATCGCCAAGGGGCTCACCCCGCACGGCCTGCGCCACACCCACCGGACCGTGATGGAGGACCTCGGCACGGAGAGGGTCCTCATGGACGAGCGCATGGGCCACATCGACGGCTCGGTCTCGGCGCGCTATGCCCACGTCACCCCGGGCATGCGCAAGCGCCTCATGTCCGGGCTGACCCAGCAGTGGGAGGCGGCGCTCGACGCGCGGCTGGCGATGTGTCCCACATCACCGGTGCGCGTGCTGAATGACCTGCTGCGCGCACGCGCAGCAGCTCTCCGGTAGTGGCTCCCCGGGGAGCCGGATTTCGAAGTTGGCTCCCAAATGGCTCCCAAAACGGGGTCGGAATGCAAATCAGGCCCGGCGCTGATCTCTCAGCACCGGGCCTGACCTGGTGTTTCTCTGTCGGGGTGGCGGGATTTGAACCCACGACCTCTTCGTCCCGAACGAAGCGCGCTACCAAGCTGCGCCACACCCCGATTGTCGCTGCTCGTCGCGGCGACGTCGTTTACTTTAGCCCACCCGCGCCCGGACACGAAATCGGGTTTACCAGCGACGGCGGAGCGGATCCGGGCGGATGTGGTCCAGGGCCACGAGGAGGGTGGCGAGGGCGAGAAGGGCGAGGCCCAGGAGGAGGGCGTTGCCCAGGACGCCCCGGTAGCCGTGCTGGTCGACGTCGAGGAAGGGGTAGAGGTAGCGGTCCTCCGTGCCGGGGATGAGGAGCTCGCCGCGGGCCAGGGAGAAGCCCAGGTAGCCCAGCGGGTAGAGGAGCCACCCGGCGGTCTGGCGCAGGTGCAGGCGCCCGGTGCCGGTGAGCAGGAGCCAGTCCAGGACCGCGGCGACCGGCGCCGCCGTGCACATGATCTGGACGGCGACCGCGTGCCGGCCCGACCCCGCGGCGTCGGCCACGGCGAAGGGGCTGGACGCGTTAGCCAGCAGCACGTGGTGCACCAGGCCGGCGACGACGGCGTAGAGCAGTGCCGCGCCCGTCACACCGCCGGACAGGGGGTGCCGGGCGGACCAGGCGCGGCGGGCCGAGGCGAGCATGACCAGCGCCAGCAGGACGCTGCTCTGCACCGTGAAGTGGCTCAGGGCCCGCAGGGGCGGTCCGAGG
Organism: Streptomyces sp. NPDC127100; assembly: GCF_042724095.1. Taxonomy (NCBI): domain Bacteria; kingdom Bacillati; phylum Actinomycetota; class Actinomycetes; order Kitasatosporales; family Streptomycetaceae; genus Streptomyces; species Streptomyces sp. NPDC127100. Next base: position 138,205 of record NZ_JBHXFL010000001.1, on the reverse strand, counting down.
GTCAGCTCGAGCGCCGCGCCGGTCAGCGCCAGCAGCGCGGTGAGCAGCCGGAAGACGGCGGCCGGCAGGCGCCGGACCGGGGTCAGGACCGCCCTCGCCGGGACCGGTGAGGGCAGGAGCCTGGGCGGGCGCGTGACCGCGGGCAGGTCCGGGATGTCCCTGGGTATCGGAGCTGTCATGGCCTCACGCTAGGAAGGCCGGACATTCCGGACCATATGGAGTGGTCCGAGCGGGTTACCGCCGCTGCTCGCGCCCCACCAGCGTCAGCAGCGTCGCCTCCGGCGGGCAGGCGAAGCGGACGGGGGTGTAGCGGTTGGTGCCGCAGCCCGCCGACACGTGGAGGAACGCCGTCCGGCCCTCGGCCGTGTGGGTGGACAGGCCCTTCACGCGGTCCGTGTCCAGGTCGCAGTTGGTGACCAGGGCGCCGTAGAAGGGGATGCACAGCTGGCCGCCGTGGGTGTGGCCGGCGAGGATCAGGGGATAGTCGTCCGCCGTGAAGGAGTCGAGGACGCGCAGGTAGGGCGCGTGGACCACGCCGATCGAGAAGTCCGCCGCGCCGGACGGGCCGCCCGCCACCTCCGCGTACCGGTCCCGCTTGATGTGCGGGTCGTCCAGGCCGGTCAGCTCGACCGACACCCCCTCGACCTTGAGCGTGCCGCGCGTGTTCGTCAGGTTCTGCCAGCCCGCGGCGTCGAAACCGTCCCGCAGGTCCTCCCACGGGTTGTGGACGGCGCCGACGGCGGGCGCGTTGCCGTTCAGCCCGTGCCGGCCCTGCGCCTTCTCCAGCAGGTACCGGGCGGGGTTGCGCAGCTTGGGGCCGTAGTAGTCGTTGGAACCGAAGACGTACGCGCCCGGGAACTCCATCAGCGGGCCCAGCGCGTCCAGCGTCTCCGGGACGCCCTCCGGGTCGGACAGGTTGTCGCCCGTGTTGATCACGAAGTCGGGGCGGAGCCCGGCCAGCGAGCGCAGCCAGCGCTGCTTCTTGCGCTGGCCGCCGACCATGTGGATGTCGGAGACCTGGAGCACGCGCAGGGGACGCATCCCGGACGGCAGGACGGGGACGGTCACCCGTCGGAGGCGGAAGGAACGGACCTCGAAGCCCGCCGCGTAGGCCAGACCGGCGGCGCCAACCGCCGTGATTCCCAGGGGTACTCCGTATCGCGCGCGCATACCTCCATCGTGTCAGAAACGGTGGACGGAGCCGACCGCACGGGGGCCCGTCGGGAGGTCCCCTAAATGAACGGGCGTCCTTCCCGCCGCACCTGCGACAATCGCACCCATGACCACGCTCAAGTCGAAGCTGCACGACGACCTCAACGCCGCGATCAAGGAGCGTGACGAGCTCCGCTCCTCGACGCTCCGGCTGACGCTCGCCGCGATCACCAAGGAGGAGGTCGCGGGGAAGGAGAAGCGGGAGCTCTCCGACGACGAGGTGCAGAAGGTGATCACCCGCGAGGCGAAGAAGCGCCGCGAGGCCGCCGACGCCTTCGCCCAGGGCGGCCGCCCCGAGCAGGCCGAGCGGGAGAAGGCGGAGGGCGAGGTGCTCGCCGCGTACCTGCCCAAGCAGCTCTCCGACGACGAGCTGAACGCGATCGTCGCCCAGGCCGTCGAGGAGGCGAAGGCGGCCGGTGCCGAGGGCCCGCGCGCCATGGGCGCCGTCATGAAGATCGTGAACCCGAAGGTGGCCGGTCAGGCCGAGGGCGGCCGGGTCGCCGCCGCGGTCAGGAAGCTGCTGGCCGGCTGAGCCGGCGCGGTACACACACCGACGGCCCCCTTCCGCACCGGGAAGGGGGCCGTCGCCATGAGCGGGGGGGCCGGGGTCTCAGTTGCGCCGGCCGCCGGGGCCGTTCCCGCCGTTGCCCTGGCCCTGGAAGAGGTCGCCCCACACGCCACCCGGGAAGCCGGCGTCGCCGCCGCCCCCCTGGTCGCCGTTGTTCCCGTCGTTGCGGCCGCCGCCGTCGCCCTTGTCCTTCTCCTTGTCCTTGCCCTTGTCGGCGTCGGGGATGTCGACCAGGCTGAACTCGGGAGCGGGCTTGCCGTCCAGCGCGCCCGACATCATGTCCCGCCAGATCGGTCCGGGGACCGCGCCGCCGAAGACCTTGTCGTACGGGACGCCGCCGATGGTGATGTCGACCATCTGCCGGTCGTGCTTCGGGTCGCCGACCCACACGGCGCCGGCGAGATTGGGCGTGTAGCCGACGAACCAGGCCGCGTACCGCTCGTCGGTCGTACCGGTCTTGCCCGCGCTCGCCCGGCTGCCGAGGCCGGCCTGCGTACCCGTACCGTCCTCGACCACGCCCTTCAGCAGCGTGTTGACGGTGTCGGCCGTGGTCTCGGACATGGCGCGCGAGCAGGTGGACTTCGGCACCTCGAGGGACTTGTCCTTGTTGCCGAGCCGCTGGGTGATCGACTCGATGGCGACCGGCGTGCAGTACATGCCGCGGGAGGCGAAGGTCGCGTACGCGCTCGCCATGGTCAGCGGGGACACCTCGGTGACGCCGAGGGCGATGGACGGGGTCTGCTCGAGCTTCTGGCCGTTGGCGCGCGCGACGCCCATCTTCTCGGCCATCTGCGTCACCGGGCAGACGCCGATGTCACTGATCATCTGCACGTAGTAGGTGTTGACCGACTTGGCGGTCGCCTCCTTCATGTCGTACGGGCCGACCTCGGTCTCGTTCTCGTTGGTCAGCTCGACGCCCGGCTCGTTCCACGACTTGCCGTCGCAGGCCGCGACCGGCGCCGGGTAGTCCATCTTGTACGGCGAGGAGTACGTCTTCGTCGCCGGCATCCCGCCCTCGAGGGCCGCCGCGGCCACGATCGGCTTGAACGTCGAACCCGGCTGGAAGCCCGCGCCGCCGCCCATGACCTGGTTCACCGAGAGGTTGAGCGTCGTCTCGTGCTGCTTGACGTCGACACCGTACGGACGGGACTGGCCCATCGCGACGATCTTGCCGGTGCCGGGCTCGACGATCGTCGCGGCGGTCGCCACCTCGTCGCCCGAGTTGACGTGGTCCTTGATCGACTGCTGGACCGACTTCTGGGCCTGCGGGTCGAGGGTCGTGCGGATCGTCAGACCGCCCTGGTTCCAGACCTTGGCCCGGGCCTCCTTCGTCTTGCCGAAGACCGGGTCGCTCAGGAACACGGAGCGCACGTAGTCGCAGAAGAAGCTCGCGCCCTTCACGGCCGTGATGCAGCCGTTCTTGGGGCGGCTCACCTTCAGCCCGAGCGGCGCCTTCTGCGCCTTGTCCGCCTCGGCCCGCGAGATGTCGCCGACCTCGGCCATGCGCGTCAGCACCACGTTGCGCCGCTTGACGGCCTCGGCCTCGTCGTTCACCGGGTCGTAGCGGGTGGGCGACTGGACGACGCCGGCCAGGAGGGCGGCCTCCTGGAGGTTGAGGTCCTTGGCGCTCTTGGAGAAGTACCGCTGCGCGGCCGCCTCGACGCCGTAGGCCTGCTGCCCGAAGAACGTGATGTTGAGGTAGTTCTCCAGGATCTTCTTCTTGCCCAGCTCCTCCTCCACCTGGATCGCGAACTTCAGCTCGCGGATCTTGCGGCCGATGGTCTGCTGGGTGGCCTGGGCGACCTTCGTCGGGTCGTCACCGGCCTCCTCGACGAAGACGTTCTTCACGTACTGCTGCGTGAGCGTGGACGCGCCCTCGGAGACCCCGCCGCTGCGGGCGTTGTTGTTGAGCGCGCGCAGCACGCCCTTCAGGTCCACCGCGCCGTGCTGGTAGAAGCGCGAGTCCTCGATGGCGACGATCGCCTTCTGCATGTACGGCGAGATGTCCTTCAGGCCGACCACCGTGCGGTCGCGCGAGTAGACGGACGCGATGGTGCCGCCCTGGGAGTCGAGGATGGTGGTGCGCTGGCTGAGCGGCGGCGTCTTCAGGTTGGCCGGGAGTTCGTCGAAACTCTCCACCGAACCCTTGGCGGCCAGCCCCAGCGCGCCCACGGCCGGCAACGCGATGCCGGCCAGGACGGCTCCCGCGAGCACACTGACACCGAGGAACTTGGCGGCCTGCTGCGTTGGCGACAGACCACCGCCCGAGCGCTTCTTTGGCATGGAGGCAGCCTACGTTCTCATTCGCCGGACACGCGTATATGCCTTGGCCTAAGCTGCACCCAACTGTCACAGCAGTGAGGCCACGTATCAATACGTCCGGCGACCCCGAATCGTTCCGGACCCGCTCGGGTTTCTTCCGAGAGGCCCCGCTGGGGGGCGCGTTGGTGCGGGAGAGCGCGTGCCACGGTGCGAGGGATGCGTGCCCGGATCCACCTCGTGTGTCACGCGGTGTCCGTTGTGGCACACCGGAGATGACCCGAATGCCAGGGTTGTCACGCATGTCGCCGGCTCACTCCCCCGGGTGATCTGCCGCTTACGCATAGTCCGTTCGGGCCATTCAAGATTGGGCCCGACGGGGGTGTTGCGCTGTCCCGACCTTCCGTAACGTCCTCAACTGGCGGCGGTGAATATGCCGCTGCCGCCGTGGGGGAGCCTCGATTCGGGAGAGGACGGCGCCGGTATGGGCTGGGTTACCGACTGGAGTGCGCAGGCCGCCTGCCGCACTACCGATCCGGACGAACTGTTCGTTCAGGGAGCAGCGCAGAACAGGGCCAAGGCGGTGTGCACCGGATGCCCGGTGCGGACCGAGTGCCTGGCCGACGCGCTCGACAACCGCGTCGAGTTCGGCGTGTGGGGAGGCATGACGGAGCGGGAGCGCCGCGCACTGCTGCGCCGGCGGCCCACCGTGACCTCCTGGCGCCGCCTGCTGGAGACGGCGCGGACGGAGTACGAGCGAGGGGCCGGCATCGTGCCCCTCGACGACGACGAGGTCTACGAGAACTTCGCGGCCGTGGGCTGAGGCGGCCGGGGGCGCCCCTCGGCGGACGCCCCGGTCGGTTCAGACACCGGGCTCGGGCAGCTCGGGCCGGCCCGTCGCGAGACGGTCCCCGATGTCCCGCAGCCCCGCCAGGTCGTGCACGTCGCCGGGCAGTGCGGCCACTTCGGTGACCGCCACCTCGGGGTGCCGCGCGGTGAAGCGGTCACGCGTGCGCTGCTCGCGGGAGAGCAGATGCATGCGCTCCGCGTGGAGCCTCAGCAGGCCCGCGGTGAGCTGGTCGGCGGATCGCTCCGGCGTGTCCGAAGCGTCCTCGGTGGCGGCTCCGGCGTGGGCGTCGGTCGGGCTTCCGGCGTGGGACGAGGCGGCGGCCTCCGTGCCGGGGGCATCTGAACTGCCGTACGTGTCGGGAGAGTTACGAACTCCAGCTTTCCCGTCGTCCTGATCCACAATGCCGGGATCCTCAAGATTTTCCGCGGCGGCGAGCGCCCGCTCGGCCGACAGCCCGTCGGCGCCGCTGCCGTGGACGCGGTTGAGCACCAGACCGGCGAGCGGCATGTCCTCGGCCGCCAGCCGCTCCACGAAGTACGCGGCCTCGCGCAGCGCGTCCCGCTCCGGGGCCGCGACCACCAGGAACGCGGTGCCCGGCGCCTGGAGCAGCTTGTACGTGGCGTCCGCGCGGGTACGGAACCCGCCGAACATGGAGTCCATCGCGGCCACGAACGTCTGGACGTCCTTCAGGAACTGCCCGCCGAGCACCTTCCCGAGGACACCGGTCATCATCGACATGCCGACGTTCAGGAACTTCATGCCGGCCCGGCCGCCGACCTTCGCGGGGGCCAGCAGGACGCGGATCAGCCGGCCGTCCAGGAAGGACCCGAGACGCTTCGGCGCGTCCAGGAAGTCCAGCGCCGAGCGGGACGGCGGCGTGTCGACGACGATGAGGTCCCACTCGTCCCGCGCCCGCAGCTGCCCCAGCTTCTCCATCGCCATGTACTCCTGCGTGCCCGCGAAGCCCGCGGAGAGCGACTGGTAGAAGGGGTTCCCCAGGATCGCCGCCGCCCGGTCGGGATCCGCGTGCGCCTCGACGATCTCGTCGAAGGTGCGCTTCATGTCGAGCATCATGGCGTGCAGCTCACCGCCTGCCGAGTCGTCGACGCCCTTCACCCGGCGCGGGGTGTTGTCGAGCGAGTCGATGCCCATGGACTGGGCGAGCCGCCGGGCCGGGTCGATGGTCAGGACGACCACCTTGCGGCCCCGCTCGGCCGCGCGCAGGCCCAGGGCCGCCGCGGTGGTCGTCTTGCCGACCCCGCCCGAGCCGCAGCACACCACGATGCGTGTCCTCGGGTCCTCCAGCAGCGGATCGACGTCCAGCACACGCGCGGCGGAGAGACGGCGCCCGCTCTCCCCCCGCCGGTCCGGGTCCGGGCTCATGCGATCCCCTGCTTCCGCAGATCGGTGGCCAGCTCGTACAGGCCCGCCAGGTCCATTCCCTCGGCGAGCAGTGGCAGTTCGTGCAGCGGCAGGTCCAGTGCGCCCAGGACCGCCCGCTGCTCCTGCTCCAGCGCGTACCGCTCCGCGTACTCGTCGGCCTGCTCCAGCAGCGGGTCCACCAGCCGTTCGGCGTGCCCGCCCCGCCGCGCCCCGCCGAGCCCGGCCCCGGACAGGGACCGCGCGATCGCCGTGCGCGGGGTGCTCCGTACGAGGTCCAGGTCGGTGGCGTCCAGCAGCGAGGGCCGGACCATGTTGACGACGACGCGTCCCACCGGCAGCCGGGCCGCCCGCAGCTCGGCGATGCCGTCCGCGGTCTCCTGGACCGGCATCTCCTCCAGCAGGGTCACCAGGTGCACGGCGGTCTCCCGCGATTTCAGCACCCGCATCACGGCCTGCGCCTGATTGTGTATCGGGCCGACCTTGGCGAGCCCGGCGACCTCGTCGTTCACGTTGAGGAAGCGCGTGATGCGCCCGGTGGGCGGCGCGTCCATGACGACGTAGTCGTACGTGAACCGTCCGTTCCTGTCCTTGCGCCGCACCGCCTCGCAGGCCTTGCCGGTCAGCAGGACGTCCCTGACCCCCGGTGCGATGGTGGTCGCGAAGTCGATCGCGCCGAGCTTCTTCAGGGCCCGTCCGGCGCTGCCCAGCTTGTAGAACATCTGGAGGTAGTCCAGAAGGGCCAGTTCGGGGTCGATGGCGAGGGCGTACACCTCCCCGCCCCCGGGAGCGACGGCGATCTTCCGCTCCTCATAAGGCAGCGCCTCCGTTTCGAAGAGCTGCGCGATGCCCTGGCGACCCTCGACCTCGACGAGAAGCGCGCGCTTCCCCTCGGTGGCCAGGGCCAGCGCTAGGGCCGCGGCCACCGTGGTCTTGCCGGTTCCGCCCTTGCCACTGACGACCTGGAGCCTGCTCACGTATTCGAGCGTAACCAGTCCGCCCCCGGAGTACGCCGGTGGCCGTGGAGAACGTGGCATCGGTCGGCCGTCTGCCGGGTCCCGGGCAGCGGCTAGAGTCGGCCACATGACCAAGTGGGAATACGCAACCGTGCCGCTGCTCGTCCACGCCACGAAGCAGATCCTGGACACCTGGGGCGAGGACGGCTGGGAGCTCGTCCAGGTCGTGCCCGGGCCGAACAATCCCGAGCAGCTCGTGGCCTACCTGAAGCGGGAGAAGCAGGCGTGAGCGCAGTCGAGGAGAAGCTGGCCGAGCTCGGCCTGACGCTGCCCGAGGTCGTCCCGCCGCTGGCCGCCTACCAGCCGGCCGTGCAGTCCGGCCCGTACGTCTTCACCTCCGGCCAGCTGCCGATGGTGGACGGCAAGCTGCCCATGAGCGGCAAGGTGGGCGGCGAGGTGACGCCCGAGGAGGCCAAGGACCTGGCCCGCACGTGCGCGCTGAACGCCCTCGCCGCCGTGAAGTCCGTCGCCGGTGACCTCGACCGCGTCGCGCGCGTGGTCAAGGTCACCGGCTTCGTCGCCTCCGCGCCGGACTTCACCGGCCAGCCGGCCGTCCTCAACGGCGCCAGCGAACTCCTCGGCGCGGTCCTCGGCGACAAGGGCGTGCACGCCCGCAGCGCCGTCGGCGTCGCGGTGCTGCCGCTGGACGCGCCGGTGGAGGTCGAGATCCAGGTGGAGCTCACCCAGGCGTGACCCGCCGCGGCGGACGCACCGACGGCGCCGAGTACGCGGGACGGTGGGGCCGGGGCCGGGGCCGGGGCCGGGGCCGGGGCCCGGGGCCCGGGGCTGCAGGGCCTGGGGTCCGGCGCCGCCGGTACGGGCGGCCGGCCGGGTGACCCGGGCCGTTTTGCCGGACCGGCAACAAGCCTGGCCCCTGCCCGGGCCGCCCTCGCAGGATGGCCGCCGGCGCCGCACCGACCGACCCGCCCGGAGGATCCATGCCGCAGTCGCCCGTCCCCGTCCAGCCCCCCGTCCACCGGCTCGTGCCCTCACCGGCGGGCCGGACGCACCTCGTGGAGCAGGGCAGCGGGCCCCTGGTCCTGCTCGTCCACGGTTTCCCCGAGTCCTGGTACTCCTGGCGCCGCCAGCTCCCCGCACTGGCCGCCGCGGGCTTCCGCGCCGCCGCGATCGACGTACGCGGCTACGGGCGGTCCTCCCGGCCCGGCGCGGTGGACGCGTACCGGATGCTCGACCTGGTGGCGGACAACGTCGCCGTGGTGGAGGCGCTGGGCGAGCGCTCCGCGGTGATCGTCGGCCACGACTGGGGCGCGACGATCGCCGCGCACTCCGCGCTGCTGCGGCCCGACGTGTTCCGCGCGGTCGGCCTGCTGAGCGTGCCGTACACCCCGCCGGGCGGGCCGAGGCCCAGCGAGGCGTTCGCCGCCATGTGCGCCCCCTCCGGACCCTTCGCCGGGCAGGAGTTCTACGTCTCCTACTTCCAGGAGCCCGGCCGCGCCGAGGCGGAGATCGAGCCCGACGTACGCGGCTGGCTCGCCGGCTTCTACGCCGCCCTGTCCGCCGAGACGATGCCGGGGCCGGAGGCGCCCGACCCGCACCTCGTCGCCCCCGGCGGCAGACTGCGCGACCGCTTCCCGGCCGGCGGGCGGCTGCCGGCCTGGCTCACCGAGGAGGACCTGGACGTCTACGCGGGGGAGTTCGAGCGCACCGGCCTGACCGGCGCCCTCAACCGCTACCGCGCCATGGACCTCGACTGGGCGGACCTGGCCGGCCACGCGGGCGCCCCGGTCACCCAGCCGTCCCTGTTCCTCGGCGGCGCCCTGGACGCCTCCACCACCTGGCTGTCCGACGCGATCGCCGCCTACCCGGCCACCCTGCCCGGCCTGACCGCCTCGCACCTCCTCGACGGCTGCGGCCACTGGCTCCAGCAGGAACGCCCCGAGGAGACGAACCGGCTGCTCACCGACTGGCTGGCCGGCCTGCCCGGCTGACGCCCGCCCGGCCCCGGGGGCCACTCGAACATCCGCCCGTCACCGGATAGCCTCCGGCCATGGCGAATGGGCAGGCGAATGGTCAGTGGTACCCCCCGGAGTGGCCGGACCGCATCCGCGCGCTGGCGGACGGCACGCTCACCCCGGTCACGCCGAGACGCGCGGCCACCGTCATGCTCCTCAGGGACACCGGCGACGGCACCGCCGTCCACATGCTGCGCCGGCGCACCTCCATGGCCTTCGCCGGCGGCGCGTACGCCTACCCGGGCGGCGGGGTCGACCCCCGCGACGACGACCGCGCCATCGGCTGGGCGGGCCCCACGCGCGCGTGGTGGGCGGACCGGCTCGGCGTGGACGAGGCGGGCGCCCAGGCCATCGTCTGCGCGGCCGTACGGGAGACCTACGAGGAGGCCGGCGTCCTGCTCGCCGGACCCACCCCCGGCTCGGTGGTCGGTGACACGACGGGCGAGGACTGGGAGAGCGACCGCGCGGCCCTGGTCGCCCGGGACCTGTCGTTCGCGGAGTTCCTGGACCGCAGGGGCCTCGTCCTGCGCTCCGACCTGCTGGGCGCCTGGGCCCGCTGGATCACCCCGGAGTTCGAGGCCCGCCGCTACGACACCTGGTTCTTCGTGGCCGCCCTGCCCGAGGGCCAGCGCACCCGCAACGCCTCCACGGAGGCCGACCGGACGGTGTGGATCACCCCGGCCGACGCGGCGGCGGGGTACGACAAGGGCGAGCTGCTGATGATGCCGCCGACGATCGCGACCCTGCGCGCGCTGGCGGAGCACGGCACGGCGGCCGAGGCGCTCGCGTCGGCGCCGGGCCGGGACATGACGCCCGTGCTGGCCCGGGCGCGGCTGGTCGAGGGCGAGATCGAGCTCTCCTGGCCGGGGCACGACGAGTTCACCAAGCACGTGCCTACCACGACGTCGGCCACGCCCGCCGGCCCGGCGCCTTCCGGCCCGGCGCCTTCCGACCCGACCGGGGGAGCCCCCGCATGACGGACGCAGCAGCACTGCCCGGCCAGCCGCGCGGCGGGGTCCTCTCGGGGCCCGCCACCGCTCGCGCGGTGAACGTCCTTGCGCCGAACGCGTCCGCGATGACGCTGGACGGCACGAACACCTGGATCCTCGCCGAGCCCGACTCCGACCTGGCCGTCGTGGTCGACCCGGGTCCGCTGGACGACACCCACCTGCGGAACGTCGTCGACACCGCCGAGCGGGCGGGCAAGCGCGTCGCGCTGACGCTGCTGACGCACGGTCACCCGGACCACGCGGAGGGCGCCGCGCGCTTCGCCGCGCTGACCCGCACCGAAGTGCGGGCCCTTGACCCGGCGTTGCGCCTGGGCGACGAGGGACTGGCGGCGGGCGAGGTCATCACGGTCGGCGGCCTGGAGCTGCGGGTCGTGCCGACCCCGGGACACACGGCCGACTCCCTGAGCTTCCATCTCCCGGCCGACCGGGCGGTCCTGACGGGCGACACCGTCCTGGGCCGCGGTACGACGATGGTGGCCCACCCCGACGGCCGGCTCGGCGACTACCTGGACTCCCTGCGCAGGCTCAGGTCGCTCACGGCCGACGACGGCGTGCACACGGTGCTGCCCGGCCACGGGCCGGTCCTGGAGGACGCCCAGGGCGCCGTCGAGTTCTACCTCGCCCACCGGGCCCACCGCCTCGCCCAGGTCGAGACGGCCGTGGAGGACGGCTACCGGACACCGGGCGAGGTCGTCGCCCAGGTGTACGCGGACGTCGACCGCTCACTGTGGCCGGCGGCGGAACTGTCGGTGCGGGCGCAGCTGGAGTACCTGGGCGAGCACGGGCTCATCCAGCGGCCCGACTGAGGTGCGTCAGCGGGAGCGCTTGGCCAGCCGCTCCACGTCCAGCAGGATCACCGCACGGGCCTCCAGCCGGAGCCAGCCGCGCTGGGCGAAGTCGGCGAGGGCCTTGTTGACCGTCTCGCGGGACGCGCCGACCAGCTGGGCCAGCTCCTCCTGCGTCAGGTCGTGCACGACGTGGATGCCCTCCTCGGACTGCACGCCGAATCGGCGGGAGAGGTCCAGCAGGGCGCGGGCGACGCGGCCGGGGACGTCCGAGAAGACCAGGTCCGACATGGCGTCGTTGGTCTTGCGCAGGCGGCGCGCGACGGCGCGCAGCAGCGCCGTGGCCACCTCCGGGCGCACGTTCAGCCAGGGCTGGAGGTCGCCGTGACCGAGGGCCAGCAGCTTGACCTCGGTGAGCGCGGTGGCGGTCGCCGTGCGCGGGCCCGGGTCGAAGAGCGACAGCTCGCCGATCAGCTCGCTCGGCCCGACCACGGCCAGCATGTTCTCGCGGCCGTCGGGGGACGTGCGGTGGAGCTTGACCTTGCCCTCCGTGACCACGTACAGGCGGTCTCCGGGGTCGCCTTCGTGGAACAGCGAGTCGCCGCGGGCGAGGGTCACCTCACTCATGGAGGCGCGGAGCTCCGCGGATTGCTCGTCGTCGAGCGCCGCGAAGAGCGGGTTGCGCCGCAGAACGTCGTCCACGAGTTCTCTCCTTGTCGACCGGCTCAGAGGATCTTGTTCCCCCGGTGTACCAGGGGTCCGTGGTGCCCATTTTGCCGGACAGTCCAAACAGTGTGATCTGTCACAAGGATGCCGCACACATGTCCTGGGGTAAGCGGCAGGGGTCCAATTGGACGCCGATCTTCGGGGTCCGGGGCGGATGTCCGTGCCGGGTCGTAGGCTGGCCGGGTGTCCAAATCGCCGGTGAGAGCACAGGCCTAGGGGGCTGCGCGGGTGGTTGTACGTCGCGATTCCGCTGTGGGCGAACAGGCTCCCGATGGCGGTAGGAAAACGGCGAAAACGGCAAAGAAGGCGGCGCCTGCCAAGCGAGTGACCGCGGAGAAGGGTGCCTTGAAGAAGAACGCCGAGACCGACCCGGCCGGGCCCGAGAAGACGCCGGGGCCGACCGGGAAGAAGGCTTCCGCGAAGAAGCCGGCGCCGGCGAAGCGGACGGCTCCCGCGAAGAAGGCGGCGCCGGCCGGGAAGGCGGCGCCGGCGAAGAAGCCGGCTCCCGCGAAGAAGGCCGCGTCGGCCGGGAAGACGGCGCCGGCGAAGAAGTCGGCGTCGGCCGGAAAGAGGACGGCCGCGGCCAGGAAGGCGGCGCCGCTCAAGAGGCAGGCGCCGGCCAGGAAGCCCGCCGTCGTGCCCACCAAGGCCGCCGCCCCGGTCCAGGGCGTGGCCCCGGCGAAGACCATCGCCCCGCACCCCCCGCGCGACGAGTCGCGCACCGCCCTGGTCCGCCGCGCCCGCCGCATCAACCGCGAGCTCGCCGAGGTGTACCCGTACGCCCACCCCGAGCTGGACTTCGAGAACCCCTTCCAGCTCCTGGTCGCCACGGTGCTCTCCGCCCAGACCACCGACCTGCGCGTCAACCAGACGACGCCCGCCCTCTTCGCGAGGTACCCGACCCCCGAGGACCTGGCCGCCGCCAACCCCGAGGAGGTCGAGGAGATCCTCCGCCCGTGCGGGTTCTTCCGGGCCAAGACCAGGTCGGTCATAGGGCTGTCCAAGGCCCTGACGGAGGACCACGGCGGCGAGGTCCCCGGTCGCCTCGACGACCTCGTCAAGCTGCCCGGCGTCGGCCGCAAGACCGCCTTCGTCGTCCTCGGCAACGCCTTCGGCCGCCCCGGCATCACCGTGGACACGCACTTCCAGCGCCTGGTGCGCCGCTGGCAGTGGACCGCGGAGACCGACCCGGACAAGATCGAGGCCGCCGTCGGCGCGCTGTTCCCCAGGAGCGACTGGACGGACCTGTCCCACCACGTGATCTGGCACGGGCGCCGCATCTGCCACGCCCGCAAGCCCGCCTGCGGCGCCTGCCCCATCGCCCCGCTCTGCCCGGCGTACGGCGAGGGCGAGACGGACCCGGAGAAGGCGCGGAAGCTGCTGAAGTACGAGAAGGGCGGCCTCCCCGGTCAGCGGCTCAGGCCCCCGCAGTCCTACCTGGACGCGGGCGGCACCCCGGCGCCGCCCCTCGGTGCCGGATGACGGAACGATCTCGGGTGCGTCGGGCGTTGGACACGGCAGAACGGGGGTGGCGATGACACGGGCGGGCAACACTGAGGGCGTCGCGCTCAGCGAGGTGGGCCTGCCCGGCTGGCTGGAGCCGGTCGCGCGGGCCGTGCGGACGGTACGGCCGGGGCAGCTCAGCCGCTTCCTTCCCCCGGCCGACGGCGCCGGGCGGCAGTCCGCCGTGCTGATCCTGTTCGGCGAGGGCAGACCCGAGAGCGAGGGCGGCCGGGGGCCGGAGCTGCTGCTCATGGAGCGGGCCAGTTCCCTGCGCTCGCACGCCGGCCAGCCCTCGTTCCCCGGCGGCTCCCTCGACCCGGAGGACGGTGACCCGCAGGGGGAGGGCCCGCTGCGGGCCGCCCTGCGCGAGGCGGAGGAGGAGACCGGGCTCGACCCGGCCGGTGTGCAGCTCTTCGGCGCCCTGCCCAAGCTGTACATCCCGGTCAGCAGCTTCGTCGTCACGCCGGTGCTCGGCTGGTGGCGCGAGCCCAGCCCGGTCGGTGTCGTCGATCCGAACGAGACGGCCCGGGTCTTCACCGTCCCCGTGGCGGATCTCACGGATCCGGTCAACCGGGTCACCGCCGTCCACCCCCGCGGCCACCGGGGACCGGCATTCCTGGTCGAATCGACCCTGGTGTGGGGCTTCACCGCCGGGATCATCGACCGGCTGCTGCACTTCGCGGGCTGGGAGCGGCCCTGGGACAGGGACAAGCAGGTCCCGCTGGACTGGCGGTCATGACAGGGTGACCGGTGTGAGCGTAGGACGACGAGGCGAGGCCTGAATCAGTGAACGTGCTGGACATCCTGCTGCTGCTGGCCGCCGTCTGGTTCGCGATCGTCGGCTACCGCCAGGGCTTCGTGGTCGGCATCCTGTCCGTGACCGGCTTCCTCGGCGGCGGTCTCGTCGCCGTCTATCTGCTCCCGGTCGTCTGGGACGCCCTGACGGACAACGCGGAGGTGAGCACGACCGCCGCCGTCGTCGCGGTCGTCGTCGTCATCGTCTGCGCCTCCGTCGGCCAGGCCCTGACCACGCACCTGGGCAACAAGCTGCGCCGGTACATCACTTGGTCCCCGGCCCGCGCCCTGGACGCCACCGGCGGCGCCCTGGTCAACGTCGTCGCCATGCTCCTCGTCGCCTGGCTCATCGGCTCCGCCCTGGCCGGCACCACGCTGCCGACGCTCGGCAAGGAGGTCCGCAGCTCCAAGGTGCTGCTGGGCGTCTCCCGTGCGCTGCCCGCGCAGGCCGACACCTGGTTCGCGGACTTCTCCTCCGTCCTCGCGCAGAACGGCTTCCCGCAGGTCTTCAGCCCGTTCTCCAACGAGCCGATCACCGACGTCCAGCCGCCCGACCCGGCCCTCGTCAACAGCCCCGTCGCGACCCGCGCCAAGCGATCCATCGTCAAGGTGATGGGCACGGCCACCGGTTGCGGCAAGGTCCTGGAGGGCACCGGATTCGTCTTCGCCGAGCGCCGCGTGATGACCAACGCCCATGTGGTGGGCGGCGTCGACGAGCCCACCGTGCAGATCGGCGGCGAGGGCCGCAAGTACGACGCGACGGTCGTCCTCTACGACTGGCAGCGCGACATCGCCGTACTCGACGTACCGGAACTGCGGGCCCCCGCCCTGCGGTTCACGGACGACGACGCGAACCGGGAGGACGACGCGATCGTCGCGGGCTTCCCCGAGAACGGAGCGTACGACGTGCGCGCCGCACGCGTGCGCGGACGCATCACGGCCAGCGGCCCGGACATCTACCACCGCGACACGGTCCGCCGCGACGTCTACTCGCTCTTCGCGACCGTCCGTCAGGGCAACTCCGGCGGCCCGCTGCTGACGCCCCAGGGCGAGGTCTACGGCGTGGTGTTCGCCAAGTCCCTCGACGACCCGGACACCGGCTACGCGCTCACCACGAAGGAGATCCGCGAGGACATCAGCGAGGGCCGCACCGCCAACCAGCAGGTGGACAGCGACAGCTGCGCGCTCTGACGGAGTCAGGCTCCCAGGGGAGTCCGGCCGGGAGTCCGGCCGCGCGGAGGCGACCCGCGGGGTGCTCAGCCGCGCGGATGGCGCAGCCGTACGGAGACCCAGCGTGCCCTGCGGCGCAGAATGCGCGGAATTCCCACCACCCGTAGATCCGTCCCCGCCAGTTGCGGGGTGCCTCCGCGTCGGTGGGTGCTCGCGCCGCTCGTGGAGCGGCCGTCGCGTGCTACGTCACTGTAGTCGTGCGTCCAGCCCATACCGGGACGTGTGCCCCCGCCCCAAGGTCTATAACCGCTCCGGAGGGCCCCAATTGGCCTATGCGCCAGGCAAGTGGCCGTTCATCGGACAAGCGCACCGGTTCGGATACCGGGCGCGCTCGTTCGGTCACCGATCGGGTTCGGGATCCTTCAGCCAGTTGATCAGTTCGGTGGAGAAAGTGACCGGATCCTCTTCGTGCGGGTAGTGCCCGAGCCCGTCGAACAACCGCCAGCGGTACGGCGCTTCGACGTACTGCCCGGATCCCGCCGCGCTCCGTGTCCGCATCACGGGGTCCAGCGAGCCGTGCAGATGCAGCGTCGGCACGCGCACCGGCCGCTTCATGCGGCGGTAGAACTGGATGCCGTCGGGGCGGGCCAGCGAGCGGACCATCCAGCGGTACGGCTCGACGGAGCAGTGCGCCGTGGACGGGACGCACATGGCCCGGCGGTAGATCTCCACCGCCTCGTCGTCCGGCAGCCGCGGCCCCGACCAGTCCCGGATCAGCCGGCCGACCAGCGCGCCGTCGTCCGCGGTGAGCTGCCGCTCCGGGATCCAGGGGCGCTGGAAGCCCCAGACGTACGAGCCCGCCCGCGTCTGCCGTACGTCCCCGAGCATGGCCGAGCGCCAGCGCCGGGGGTGCGGCATCGACGACACCGCGAGCCGCCGCACGAGCTTGGGCCGCATCGCCGCGGCCGTCCAGGCCAGGTATCCGCCCAGGTCGTGGCCGACCAGCGCGGCGTCCGGCTCGCCGAGCGAGCGGATCACGCCGGTGATGTCCAGGGCGAGGCCCGCGGGGTCGTAGCCGCGCGGCGTGCGGTCGCTGCCGCCGACGCCGCGCAGGTCCATGGCGACCGCGCGGAAACCGGCGTCGGCGAGCGCCGTGAGCTGGTGCCGCCAGGTCCACCAGAACTGCGGGAAGCCGTGCAGCAGCAGCACCAGCGGCCCGTCACCGAGCTCGGCGATGTGGAAGCGCGCGCCGTTGGCGGCGACGTCCCGGTGGGTCACTTCGCGCCCGCCGGGGATGCCGGGTCGTACGACCGAGGTGGGCTGCGCCGATGGAGTGGCGGGGTCCGTCATGAGGACGAGCGTGCCACAGCCTCGATGGCCTCGGGCGACCGGTCGGCGGGCAGCTCCGGGCGCGGGTGCGGCTTGGCGTTCTGCAGGACGCCCGCCGACTGCTTCACCGAGGCGGCGACCTTCTGCGGGCCGCGGCCCTTCTTGGCCTTCTTGGCGAAGGTGACGCCGATCAGCGCGAGGAGCCCGGCGACCAGGACGTTCGCCGCGAAGGACAGCAGGAAGCAGACCGCGAGGTTCCAGCCGCTCCAGGTCCGGATGCCGTAGGCCAGGGCGAAGTTCAGCATCGGCAGCGAGAACACCAGGAGCAGTCCCGCCGCCGAGAAGGCGCCGCCGCTGGTCGCGCCGCGCTTCACGTCCTGCCTCAGCTGCGCCTTGGCCAACGCGATCTCGTCGTGCACCAGCGCCGACAATTCGGTGGTCGCCGAGGCGAACAGCTGGCCGATGCTGCGTTCGGTGCCGACCGGGCTGCCGTCGGGTGCGCTCATCGCGGTCTCCCTCTTCTGCTGGCTTGCTGCGTACGGTTCCGTGCGGTCGTCGTCTTCTGTCCGACTGCGAACGGTCCCGTCTTTTGTACCGTCTCGTCAGATCATGCCGGACCGTCGCCCTCCTCGCCTGCCCCGCCCGGCACTTCGGCAAGCCGCGCCGACTTCTTCTCCTCGGCGAGCCGCCGGTGCTCGGCGGCCTTCCGCTCGTGGATGGCCGCCATGCGCAGGTGGTACGCCGGGTCGTCCTGCTCGTACACGTCCGGCACGCCGTCGAGGTCGTCGTCGCGCTCCTCGTCCTCGATCATGCGGCGGTACTTGGCGTTCCGGATCTTCAGCAGCACGGTCGCCACGGTCGCCGCGATGAGCGACCCGGTCAGGACGGCGGCCTTCACCTCGTCGGTCAGGGCCGCGTCGCCGTCGAAGGCCAGCTCGCCGATGAGCAGCGAGACGGTGAACCCGATGCCGGCCAGCGTCGCCACGGCGAACACGTCGGCCCAGGCCAGGTCGTCGCTGAGCGAGGCCCTGGTGAAGCGTGCGGTGAGCCAGGTGCCGCCGAAGATGCCGAGCGTCTTGCCGACGACGAGACCGAGGACGACGCCGAGGGTCTCCGGCCTGGTGAACACGTCGGCCAGCGCGCCGCCCGACAGGGACACACCCGCGCTGAACAGCGCGAACAGCGGTACGGCGAGACCGGCCGACAGCGGGCGCACGAGGTGCTCGATGTGCTCGCCGGGGGAGTGCTCCTCGCCCTCCCGGGTGTGGCAGCGCAGCATCAGGCCCATCGCGACGCCGGCGATGGTGGCGTGGACGCCGCTGTTGTACATCAGGCCCCAGACGACGAGGCCGAGCGGGACGTACACGTACCAGCCGCGCACGCCCTTGCGCAGCAGCAGCCAGAAGAGGGCGAGGCCGGCGGCGGCGCCACCGAGCGCGGCGAAGTTCAGGCCGTCGGTGAAGAAGACGGCGATGATCAGGATGGCGAAGAGGTCGTCGACGACGGCGAGCGTCAGCAGGAAGGCGCGCAGGGCGCTCGGCAGGGACGTGCCGATGACGGCGAGCACGGCGAGCGCGAAGGCGATGTCGGTGGCGGTCGGCACGGCCCAGCCGGCCAGGGAACCGCCGCCCGCGGTGTTGGTGAGCGTGTAGACGACCGCCGGTACGGCCATGCCGCACAGGGCCGCCACCACGGGCAGCGCGGCGGCCTTCGGGTCCTTGAGGTCGCCCGCGACCAGCTCGCGCTTGAGCTCGATCCCGGCGACGAAGAAGAAGACGGCCAGCAGCCCGTCCGCCGCCCAGTGCGCGACCGACAGGTTCAGGCCGAGCGCGGCGGGGCCGAAGTGGAAGTGGCTGACGCTCTCGTAGCTGTCGTGGAGCGCCGGGATGTTCGCCCAGATCAGGGCGGCGACCGCGGCGACGAGCAGCAGGACCCCGCCGACGGTCTCGGTGCGCAGCGCGTCCGTGAGGTACGTCCGCTCCGGGAGCGACAGCCGGCCGAAGGCCTTGCGGGGGGTGCGGGGCGACGTCACGGGGGGACCTCCGGTCGATGGGCAGCACGAAACACGTGCCGACCAGACTTCCCGGCGCACCCTGACGATCTACTTGTGACTTTGACGCTTTCCTTAGCGTACCTAACGGGTCGCTCCGGCGCGAACGGGCTGGGGTGTTCGTGCCGTGGGACGCCCATGCGGAGGGGCACCCGGCGGATCGCTCGCCGGGTGCCCCTCGGGCGGCCGATTCAGTCCCGCGGAAGGGCCGCGGAAGGGTCCCGCGGATCAGTCGTCGCTGGACGACGCCGGGAGCTTGTCCTGGATCAGCTGCATGACGCTGCTGTCGGTCAGGGTGGTGACATCACCCAGGGCCCGGTTCTCCGCCACGTCGCGCAGCAGGCGGCGCATGATCTTGCCCGAGCGGGTCTTGGGCAGCTCGGCCACCGGCAGGATCCGCTTCGGCTTGGCGATCGGTCCGAGGGTGGCACCGACGTGGTTGCGCAGATCGGCGACCAGGTCCTCGGTCTCCGCCGCCGTACCGCGCAGGATCACGAACGCCACGATGGCCTGGCCGGTCGTCTCGTCCGCCGCGCCGACCACGGCCGCCTCGGCGACCGACGGGTGGGAGACGAGGGCCGACTCGACCTCGGTGGTGGAGATGTTGTGCCCGGACACGAGCATCACGTCGTCCACGCGGCCGAGCAGCCAGATGTCGCCGTCGTCGTCCTTCTTGGCGCCGTCGCCGGCGAAGTACTTGCCCTCGAACCGCGACCAGTAGGTGTCGATGAACCGCTGGTCGTCGCCCCAGATGGTGCGCAGCATCGACGGCCACGGCTCGGTGAGGACCAGGTAGCCGCCACCGCCGTTCGGCACCTCGTTGGCCTCGTCGTCGACGACGGTGGCGGAGATGCCGGGCAGCGGGCGCTGGGCGGACCCGGGCTTGGCCTCGGTGACGCCGGGCAGCGGCGAGATCATCATCGCGCCCGTCTCGGTCTGCCACCAGGTGTCGACGACGGGTGTGGCGTCCGCGCCGATGGTCTTCCGGTACCAGATCCACGCCTCGGGGTTGATCGGCTCGCCGACCGAGCCGAGGACGCGCAGCGAGGCCAGGTCGAACTTCGCGGGGATGTCGTCGCCCCACTTCATGAACGTCCGGATCGCGGTGGGCGCGGTGTAGAGGATCGTCACGCCGTACTTCTGCACGATCTCCCAGAAGCGGCCCTGGTGCGGGGTGTCCGGGGTGCCCTCGTACATCACCTGGGTCGCGCCGTTGGCGAGCGGGCCGTAGACGATGTACGAGTGACCGGTGACCCAGCCGACGTCGGCGGTGCACCAGTAGACGTCGGTCTCCGGCTTGAGGTCGAAGACCGCCCAGTGGGTGTACGCCGTCTGGGTGAGGTAGCCGCCGGACGTGTGCAGGATGCCCTTGGGCTTCCCCGTCGTGCCGGACGTGTACAGGATGAACAGCGGGTTCTCGGCGTCGAACGCCTCCGGCGTGTGCTCGGCGGACTGCCGGTCGACGGTCTCGTGCCACCACTTGTCGCGGGAGTCGTCCCAGGCGACGTCCTGGCCGGTGCGGCGGACGACGAGGACGTGCTCGACGGTACCGGCGCGCTCGACCGCCTCGTCGACGGCGGGCTTGAGCGCGGAGGGCTTGCCGCGCCGGTAGCCGCCGTCGGAGGTGATGACGACGCGGGCGTCGGCGTCCTGGATGCGGGTCGCGAGCGCGTCGGAGGAGAAGCCGCCGAAGACGACCGAGTGGGCGGCGCCGATGCGGGCGCAGGCCAGCATCGCGATCGCCGTCTCCGGGATCATCGGCATGTAGACGGCGACCCGGTCGCCCTTGCGCACACCCAGCTCCAGCAGGGCGTTGGCGGCCTTGGAAACCTCGTCCTTGAGCTGCGCGTAGGTGATGGCGCGGCTGTCGCCGGGCTCGCCCTCGAAGTGGATGGCGACGCGGTCGCCGTGGCCGGCCTCCACGTGCCGGTCGACGCAGTTGTACGCGACGTTGAGCGTGCCGTCCTTGAACCACTTGGCGAACGGCGGGTTCGACCAGTCCAGGGTCTCGGTCGGCTCCTGCGCCCAGGTCAGTCGGCGGGCCTGCTCGGCCCAGAAGCCGAGCCTGTCAGCCTTGGCCTGTTCGTACGCCTCTGCCGTGACGTTGGCGTTCGCGGCCAGGTCAGCGGGCGGCGCGAAGCGTCGCTCCTCCTTCAAGAGGTTGGCCAAGCTGTCATTGCTCACGACATCTCCCTTTCTCAGGGTTGTCCGTTGTGTCCCAGGCCACACCTCATCAGACCCGGGGGGCCGATGACAAGGGTCGACGGGCAATTGGTTTAGACCTGTTAGGGGTGACGCCGTCTCCGTGACCAGTGGTCATCCGTACCCACGGGCGCCGGCGGCGCGGGGTTCAGTGTGTGTAACGCCTCTCACACTCCCGCGCGCGCCGGCTGTCGTGACGCTCAGGCGGTCAGGTCGGCCTCCCGCACCAGCTCGAACCGTCCGGCTCCTTCCCCCTCGGCGAGCAGGTACGCCTGGGCCTCGCCCACGTGGAAGTACATGCCGTGCAGCTCCAGCTCCCCGGCGCCCAGTGCCCGGGACACCGATGCGTGGTCGCGCAGGTGCTCGAGCTGCTGGACCACGTTGGCCAGGCAGAGCTGCTCGGCCGCGTCGGCGGGCCGCCGCCCCGCCAGCCGGGTCCAGGAGTCCTCGTCCTCGGACAGGCGCCGCAGGCTCGGCGCCCCGTGCCGCAGCCACCGCTCGAGCGGCGTCCGCGCCTCCCCGGTCCCGGTGCCGAGCAACGCCTGCATGGCCCCGCACCCGGAGTGGCCGCACACCGTGATGGACCGCACCTTCAGCACGTCCACCGCGTACTCGATCGCGGCGGCGACCGAGTCGTCCCCGCTCTCCTCGCCGGGCGGCGGCACGAGGTTGCCCACGTTCCGCACGACGAAGAGGTCGCCGGGGCCACTTGAGGTGATCATCGACGTGACCAGCCGTGAGTCGGCGCAGGCGAGGAACAGCTGGGAGGGCTGCTGTCCCTCGCGCGCCAGCCGGGCCAGCTCGCCGCGCACCAGCGGGGCGGTGTTGCGGTGGAACGCGTCGATCCCGCGCACCAGTTCACGTCCGCCGGACCCGGTCGGTCCGCTTGGTCCGGCCGGCTCGCCGGACCGGCCGGCTCCGCCGAGCCCGGCGGGCCCGGCGGAGCCCGCAGGTCTCCCGGTACTGCCGGTCAGGCGGGTGCCACCGGTCTCCCCCGTCCCCTCGGTGCGGGACTTCCGGTCGCTGCCGGGCGGGTGCGCGGGCGCCGTCCGCGGGCGTTCGCACTGATGGTTGCGCCAGGGCGTCCAGGGGCGGCAGCGGCAGCCGTCCGTGTCGGCCGGCTCGGAGATGCGGAGGCCGGGGCGGCGACCGGTGATCTCGACGGAACCGCCCTGTGCGGTGTGCGTCTTCTGCCAGTCCTGCAGCGCCTCGTACGCCGCGTGGTCCATGAACGATCCGTCCAGCTCCACGACGGCTTCGGCACCGTGCGGCACGTGGTGCAGGACCCGGCTGAGCCGTGGCACCGCCAGGAAGGTCAACTGGCCCCGGACGTGGACGTGGTGGACTCCTTCCGTCTCGACGTGCGTGATGCGGGTGCGGGTCAGCCGGTGCAGGGCGACACCGACGGCCACGGCGATGCCCAGCGCGACGCCTTCCAGGACGCCGAAGAACACCACGCCGCAGGTGGTGACCGCGTAGACCAGTACTTCACGGTGGCGGGTCACCGTGCGGATGTGGTTGAGGGACACCATCTTGAGGCCGACGGCCATGACCAGGGCGGCGAGCGAGGCGAGCGGGATGAGCTCCAGGGCTGGGACCATCAGCAGTGCGGCGATCACTACGAGAGCGCCGTGCAGCATCGTGGAGTTCCGGCTGACGGCGCCGGCCTGGACGTTCGCGGAACTGCGCACGGCCACACCGGCGATGGGCAGGCCGCCGAGTGACCCGGAGACGACGTTGGCGGCGCCCTGGCCGAGCAGTTCGCGGTCCAGGTCGGACCGTCCGACGCGGCCGGTCGGGCCCGGCCGGGCGGCGACGAGCTTGTCCACCGCGACCGCGCCGAGCAGGGACTGCACGCTGCACACCAGCGTGGTGGTGAGGACGGCGGCGACGAGGCCGAGCACCGGGCCGTCGGGCAGGGTGGCCAGGGCGTGGCTGCTCCAGGAGGGCAGGTCGACCTTGGGTAGTTGGAGTCCCGCCAGGACGGCGACCGCGGTGGCACCGGCGACGGCGATCAGAGCGGCGGGTACCTTGCCCAGCAACTGACCGGCCCGGCCGGGGAGTCGGGGCCAGAGCAGCAGCAGGGTCAGGGTCAGGATGCTCGCCGCCAGGTCGGCGGGCTGCACGTCGGCCATCTGGGCGGGCAGGGCGCGCAGGTTGTCGGGGACCGCGCTCTGCGGGGTGCCGCCGAGGACGATGTGCAGCTGCGCGACGGCGATGGTGACGCCGATGCCGGCGAGCATGCCGTGCACGATGGCGGGACTGACGGCGAGGGCGGTGCGCGCCACGCGCAGACAGCCCAGGCCGAGCTGGGCGAGGCCGGCGAGGACGGTGATGGCGCAGGTCGTACGCCATCCGTAGCGCTGGATGAGGTCGGCGGTGACCACGGTGAGTCCGGCCGCAGGCCCGCTGACCTGGAGCGGACAGCCGCCGAGCCGGCCGGCGACGATCCCGCCCACCGCGGCGGCGACCAGGCCGGCCTGGAGGGGGGCGCCGGTGGCGAGGGCGATTCCCAGGGACAGGGGGAGTGCGATCAGGAAGACCGCGATCGCGGCCGAGACGTCGGCGCCCGCGACGCGGAACCGCCGGGGGCGCTCGGGTGGTGGGCTGTGGGGTGGGTGGACGTGCTCGGTCCGGGCCGAATCGGCGCGGGCGGGGACGCAGGCTGACATGTTTCCCGTCTCCTCCGGGGCTGTGCGGTCGCGGTCAGGGGGTGTCCCCCGCTCGGCGGGGGCGGTTTCGCGGCAGTGGGGCACGGCGTACAGCGGCGGGACGCTTGAGCGCTTTTCGATTGCGCTCAGTAAACGAATAGTAATTCAGAGTAAAAGGCGGGCATAGACTTTTCGCGCAAATGGAGTAATGCCCCGCTCTGGCGAGTGAATCGGTCTTTTCATCGGCTTGTCGTATTAATTCCTTCTCGGTCTCGTGCCACCTTGACGGCGCTGACGGCACGTCCCGGAACAGCACCCGACATCGCCCTCGTCGGCGTTGGCCCGAGAGAAGGAAGAAGGTGGGCGGAACATGGCCGCCACCCACAGGTTCGCCAAGCGCACCGTGATCGCCGCGATCTGCACCGCGTCGTTGGCCGGCTGCGCGATCGGCTCCAACGGCAACCAGTCCGACCACGGGACGAACGGCCCGCAGAAGGAGAAGGGAAAGGCGGCTCCGGCGCCCAAGAACGCGGTACGGCTGATCGGTGACGGCTCCACGGCCTACACCGGTGCCCAGCCGCACCTGCCGCGGCCCGAGCGCCTGAAGCCCGGGCAGAGGCCTCCGCAGTTCGTGGTGTTCTCGTGGGACGGCGCGGGTGAGGACAGCCAGCGGCTGTTCTCCCACTTCCGTGAGGTGGCCAAGGCGAACGACGCCACCATGACGTACTTCCTGAGCGGCGTGTACATGCTGCCGAAGGAGAAGCAGGACCTGTACCAGCCGCCGCAGCACTCACCGGGCCGCTCCGACATCGGCTTCAACGACGAGGAGGGCATCACCGACACCGTCTCCCAGCTGCGCCAGGCTTGGCTGGAGGGCAACGAGGTCGGCACCCACTTCAACGGTCACTTCTGCGGTGCCGGGGGCGGCGTCGGCGAGTGGTCGGTCGAGGAGTGGAAGAGCGAGATCAGTCAGGCCAAGCAGTTCGTCAAGACCTGGAAGACCAACACCGGGCTGAGGGACGCCTCACCGCTCCCCTTCGACTACGACAAGGAGCTGATCGGCGCCCGCACCCCCTGCCTGGAGGGCCAGGAGAACTTCATGCGGGCCGCGAGCCAGCTGGGCTTCCGGTACGACAGCAGCGGCGTGAACAACCAGGTCTGGCCGAAGAAGAAGTACGGACTGTGGGACCTGTCGATGCAGCTCGTGCCGTTCCCCGGGCACTCCTTCGAGCAGCTCACGATGGACTACAACTTCATGGTCAACCAGTCGGGCACCACCACCCAGGGCGACCCCGCCAAGCGCGAGTTCTGGGGCGACCAGATGCGCGACAGCCTGCTGCAGGGCTTCCAGCGGGCCTACGACGGCAACCGCGCGCCGCTGATCATCGGGAACCACTTCGAGTCGTGGAACGGCGGCACCTACATGCGGGCCGTCGAGGAGGTCATCGAGGAGGTGTGCACCAAGGAGGAGGTGCGCTGTGTCTCCTTCCGGCAGCTCGTGGACTGGCTGGACGCACAGGACCCGCAGACGCTGGAGAAGCTGCGCACCCTGGACGTCGGCAGGGCCCCCGAGAAGGGCTGGGCGGCCTTCCTGTCGGCCGCCCCGGCGCCGGCGCCGAAGGGCGTGCCCGGCGCGCCGGCGACCAGGCGGTAGACAGCCGCCGGTGACGGCCGCCGCCGTGCCGCGGTGGTCGTCACGCCGGGGCGACGGCCTCCTCGCCGAGGACGAAGGCGGGGTCGACCTGCGCGGCGAGGTCGGCCCCGGTCCGCTCGTCGCCCCAGCTCCGGGCGTTCTTCAGGTGGAAGTGCACCATCTGCCGCGTGTAGCGCTCCCGGTCGCGCAGCGCGTACGTCGCGTCCGCGGCCGTGCGCAACGCCCGCAGCGCCCGGTGGTTGGCGTCCTCCAGGAGCTCGAACCGGGGCGGCCGGCCCTTCTCCATGGAGCGCACCCAGTCCGAGTGCCCGACGGTCGTCAGCAGGTCGTCCCCGACCTCGTCGCGCAGGAAGTCGAGGTCGTCCTGCCCCTGCACCTTGTTGCCGACGACCTTCAGGGCGACGCCGAAGTCGCGGGCGTACGCCTTGTACTGGCGATAGACGGAGACCCCCTTCCGGGTGGGCTCGGCGACGAGGAACGTCATGTCGAAGCGGGTGAACATGCCGGAGGCGAACGAGTCCGAGCCCGCCGTCATGTCGACCACGACGTATTCGTCACGGCCGTCGACCAGGTGGTTCAGGCACAGCTCCACCGCCCCGGTCTTGGAGTGGTAGCAGGCGACCCCCAGGTCGGCCTCGGTGAAGGACCCGGTGACCATCAGGCGGACCGTGTCACCGTCGAGGTCCACCGGCCGGGCGCAGGCGTCGTAGACCGGGTTCTCCTCGCACACCCGCAGCAGCCGAGAGCCCTCGCCGGGCGGCGTCGTCTTGATCATCTCGTCGGCGGAGGCGATGCGCGGGTTGGTGCCGCGCAGGTGGTCCTTGATCAGCGGCAGGTGGTCGCCCATCGCGGGCAGCCCGGCCGCTTCCGCCTCGTCGAGGCCCAGCGCGGCCCCCAGGTGCTGGTTGATGTCGGCGTCGATCGCGACGACGGGTGCCCCGGTGGCGGCGAGATGGCGGATGAACAGGGAGGACAGAGTGGTCTTGCCGCTGCCGCCCTTCCCGACGAAAGCAATTTTCATGTTCACCAAGGGTAGTGGATCGATAGCTGTACGTGGCAGGGGGAAGTGGAGGTGCGTGAAGAAGACCACTCATTCGTGGGGCGCGGCGCCGGGGTGCGTAGTGTCGTACCCATGAGTACGACAGGCGCGACCGCCGACCCGCTCGCGGCCCTGGGATCGCTGCCCGGTGTGGCCGAGTCCGTGGAGTCCGTACGCAAGGCCGTGGACCGGGTCTACGGTCACCGGATCATGCGGCGGCGCAGCAACGAGATCACGTCCGAGGCGGCGCTGCGCGGCGCCCGGGGCTCGGCGGCGCTGTCCGGTGCGGACTGGGCCCTGGAGGAGGTGCGCCGGCGGACCGACTTCAGCGGTGACGACGAGGCGCGCACGGTGGGAGCGGCCCTGCGGCTGACCGCCGAGGCGGGACAGCTGCTGTCCATCTGGCGCCAGTCCCCGCTGCGGGTGCTGGCCCGGCTGCATCTGGTGGCGGCCGCGGACAAGTCCGGCCAGGTGGGACGGCCGCGCCAGGACGGCGAGCCGGTGGACGAGCCGCTCGTCCGACTGCCGCTGCCGGATGCCGCGGAGGCGCACGGCCGGCTGGACGGCCTGGCCGAGCTGGTCGCCGCGGGGGGTTCCGCCCCGGCGCTGGTGACCGCCGCCGTCGTGCACGGCGAGCTGCTGGCCCTGCGCCCCTTCACCTCGCACAACGGCCTGGTCGCGCGTGCGGCCGAGCGGATCGTCCTGGTCGGCAGCGGGCTGGATCCGAAGTCGGTCTGCGCGGCCGAGGTCGGACACGCCGAGCTGGGGCGGGAGGCCTACCTGACGGCCCTCGACGGCTACGTCTCCGGCACTCCCGAGGGCATGGCCGCCTGGATCGCGCACTGCGGCAGGGCGGTGGAGCTGGGCGCGCGCGAGTCGACCGCGGTGTGCGAGGCGCTCCAGCGCGGAGCGGCGTAACCGGGCGCCGGTGAGGCCCAACCAAATGCGGCGGTACGAGAATTCGTACCGCCGCTGGCATGCTCACCCAGTTACCAAGCGTCCTCGATATATGCCCATCAGGTCGGGACTTTGCCCGTCACCTGGTGCGGCTGGCCCGTAATCGACGGGTCGACGTCGCGTGGGTGCCCGGTGTTCATGCTCGGTCCGTGGGGCCAAATGCGTTCTTAAGGTGATCCTTTCGGATGTCCTTGGTCTCGCGGGCCGTTGACTCCTTTGTACTCCCGGCCGGGAACAAGTGGAAGGCCTTGCCGCACTTCTTTACTTGCACGTTCAAACACGGTGAGGGAGTCCGTATCAGGCCACGGCCGTCCGCCGCCGGCTCGCGTACCAGACGAGGCCCGCGGTGGCCGCCGCGGCGCCTATCGCGGCGGCGGCGACGAGGGCCGGACGCGGCGGAACGGCGAAGCCGGGGACCCGCTGCTTGAGCCGCACGGGCCGGTGGAAGTCCAGGATCGGCCACTCGCGCGCCAGGGCCTCGCGCCGCAGGGCCCGGTCCGGGTTGACGGCGTGGGGATGGCCGACGGACTCCAGCATCGGCAGATCGGTCGCCGAGTCGCTGTACGCGTAGCAGCGGGCGAGGTCGTACCCCTCGGAAGCCGCCAGGTCGCGGATCGCCTCGGCCTTGGTCGGGCCGTAGGCGTAGTACTCCACCTCCCCGGTGAAGCAGCCGTCCTCGCCCACGATCATGCGGGTCGCCACCACCCGGTCCGCTCCCAGGAGCTCGCCGATCGGTTCGACGACCTCGGCGCCCGACGTGGAGACGATGACGACGTCTCGGCCCGCGGTGTGGTGCTCCTCGATCAGGGAGGCGGCCTCGTCGTAGATGATCGGGTCGATCAGGTCGTGCAGTGTCTCGGCGACGAGCTCCTTGACCAGCTGGACGTTCCAGCCGCGGCAGAGCGCGGACAGGTACTTGCGCATCCGCTCCATCTGGTCGTGGTCGGCGCCACCGGCGAGGAAGACGAACTGCGCATAGGCGGTACGCAGGGCGGCCCTGCGGTTGATCAGCCCGCCTTGGTAGAACGACTTGCTGAAGGTGAGTGTGCTCGACTTCGCAATGACCGTCTTGTCCAGGTCAAAGAAGGCCGCGGTACGGGGCCAGGAGTGGTTTTCCACGACCCCGAGCATAGGCGCAGCCCATTCGGCGTAAGGTGTGGCGTGTGGGTTTGCCTGAGAAGGCTCTCGGGTACACCATGGAAGTCACGGATCGTTCGCGACCGTGCTAACCCGGTCCGACTCCTCCCCCCCCGAGTCGGCCGTGGAGACGACCCCCGCTCTCCCCCCCGGCGGGGGTCGTCGCATGTCCGGGTGGGTTTTCCCTTCTGCCGTCGGCGTGTTTCGCGCACGTGGGCGGTGAGTGGCGAGTGCGTTGTCATGCCCATGCTTAATTACCGTGTGTAGCTGTCGGGCTGCTCAGCGGGAGCCGCGCGGGACGGGAGCGGGGCGCGGCTCCGGACCCGCCGGTATGGGTGACGGCGATATTCACAACCGCGGAGTTGTCCACAGTTATCGACCAAGATCCACACAATTTCGCGGATCGCTGCACCGTGATTCCACGCGTTCGGGCCGCGCCCACTCACAGGGCCGGTCCGCTTTGCCGGACGCATATGGCCGGCTTCCGGTTCTTCACACGCTTCGCCGTTGCGCGGAACGCAACGAAGCGGTGAAGCGACGACGCAGGACACGACGAGAACGAAGGGGGACGCAGACATGACCGGGACCGTCACACACGATCCGCCGCCCGCCGCCGGTGGGCGGCAGAGCGGCCCGTTGATCGTCACCGAGGACACGGAACTCCTGGACGACCTGTTGCGCCTGTGCGCGGCGGCGGGCGCCACGCCCGAGGTGCACCACTCGGTGCCGGGGAGGCCGGCGGCATCCGGGCAGCGCGGCAGCTGGGAGGCGGCGCCGCTCGTCCTGGTGGGTGACGACGCCGCCCGGCGCGTACGCGGGGCCACCCGCAGACGAGGCGTGGTGCTGGTGGGCCGCGACCAGGACGACCCGGGAGTCTGGCAGAGGGCCGTCGAGATCGGCGCCGACCACGTCCTGATGCTGCCCGACGGCGAACAGTGGCTGGTCGACCGCATCGCCGACGTCGCGGAGGGCGTCGGCAGGCCCGCCCTCACGGTTGGTGTCATCGGCGGCCGGGGCGGTGCCGGAGCGTCCACGCTGGCCTGCGCGCTCGCCGTCACCTCCGCACGCCAGGGTCTGCGCAGCCTGCTCGTGGACGCCGATCCGCTGGGCGGCGGCCTCGACGTCCTGCTCGGCGGTGAGACGGCCGAGGGACTCCGGTGGCCGGCGTTCGCGGCCTCGCGCGGACGGGTCGGCGGGGGTGCGCTGGAGGAGTCGCTGCCCGAGCTGCACTCGCTGCGCGTGCTCAGCTGGGACCGGGGGGACTGCGTCACCGTGCCGGCCCAGGCCGTACGGGCGGTCCTCGCCGCTGCGCGGCGCAGGGGCGGCACGGTCGTCGTCGACCTGCCCCGTCGGATCGACGACGGGGTCGCCGAGGTCCTCGCCCAGATCGACGTCGGCCTCCTCGTCGTCCCGGCCGAACTGCGTGCCGTCGCGGCGGCCGGGCGGGTGGCCTCCGCGGTCGGCATGGTCCTGCGCGACCTGAGGGTCGCGGTACGGGGCCCGTACGCGCCGGGGCTCGACGACCGGGAGGTGGCCCGGCTGCTCGGGCTTCCGCTGGTCGGTGACGTGCCCGTCGAGTCCGGGCTGTCACGGGCGACCGAGGGCAAGCGGCCGCCGGGCGCCGCCGGGCGGGGGCCGCTGGCGCGCTTCTGCCGGGAGTTCTGGGAGCGGGCGCTGGCGGCGGAGACGGGCGGTGCGGCATGACGACGGCGTGGGATGACGACGACGCCGTGGGCGAGGGCACGCCGACCGGTGCGGTGGCCGTGGGGGTGGGTCCTGAGCGTGCCACCGCCGGTGGGGTGTCGTCCGGGCAACCTGCCGCAGGGGCGGGCCGTCGGCGGGCGTCCGGGCGGCCCGCGTGGGCGGCCACGGGGGCGGGGGGTCAGGAGTCGTCGCCGGGGCCGGCCGTCGGGTCGTGTGCGAGGGCAGGCGTCGGCACGGGAGTCGTCTCGGTGCCGTCCGCTGGTACCCGGGGGATCACTGCGTACGCTCGTCCGGGCTCCGCAGCGCCGCCGGAGAGCCGAGCGCCCGGGAGGACGACGGGTCCGGCTGCCGCGGTGGCTGTCGAGCGAGCGTCTTCGGTGGCCCCGGGGCGTGCGTCCGCGGTGGACCTTGGGCAGGCGTCTGCGGTGGTTCCGGGCCGCGCTTCCGCGGTGGCTCCTGGGCGAGTGTCCGCGGTGGCCCCGGGCCGGGTTGCTGGGGTGGGCCCTGGGCAGGCGTCTGCGGGAGCCCCGGGCCGCGCATCCGTCGTGGCTCCTGGGCGAGTACCCGCGGTGGCCCCGGGTCGTGCTTCCGCGGTGGCTCCGGGCCGCGGTTCCCCGGCGGTCCCAGGGGCCGGTTCCGGGATGGCCGATGCGGGGCCGGTCTCCGGGCTGCTCGACGGTGTGCGGCGCCGGCTCGCCGAGAGCGGGGCCGAGCCGACCCCCGCACGCGTGGCTCAGGCGCTGCGGGAGCAGGGGCGGGTGCTGGGGGACGCGGAGATCCTCGGTGCCGCCGAGCAGTTGCGGTCGGAGCTCGTCGGCAGCGGACCGTTGGAACCGCTGCTCGCCGATCCGTCCGTGACCGACGTACTGGTGTCCGCCCCGGACCGGGTCTGGGTGGACCGTGGCGGCGGCCTGGAGCTCACGCCGGTCGCCTTCACGGACGCCGGAGCGGTGCGGCGGCTCGCGCAGCGCCTCGCCGCCGTCGCCGGGCGCCGGCTCGACGACGCCCGGCCGTGGGTGGACGCCCGGCTGCCCGACGGCACCCGGCTGCACGCCGTGCTGCCCCCGGTCGCCGTCGGCTGCACATGCCTCTCGCTGCGGGTGGTGCGGCCGCGCGCCTTCACGCTCGACGAGCTGACGGCGGCGGGCACCGTGCCCCCCGGCGGCGACCGGGTGCTGCGGGCGCTCCTGCGGGCCCGGCTCTCCTTCCTCGTCAGCGGCGGCACCGGCAGCGGCAAGACCACGCTGCTGAGCGCTCTGCTCGGGCTGGTCGGCCCCGGTGAGCGGATCGTGCTCGCCGAGGACTCGGCGGAGCTGCGGCCGGACCACCCGCACGTCGTCCGTCTGGAGACCCGGCCCGCCAACCAGGAGGGCGCGGGCCTGGTCAGCCTGGAGGACCTGGTGCGGCAGGCCCTGCGGATGCGGCCGGACCGGCTGGTCGTCGGCGAGGTGCGCGGGCCCGAAGTGGTGCATCTGCTCGCCGCCCTGAACACCGGCCACGAGGGCGGCTGCGGGACCGTGCACGCCAACGCCGCATCCGACGTACCCGCCCGGCTGGAGGCACTCGGCACCGCCGCCGGACTGGACCGGGCAGCTCTGCACAGCCAGTTGGCGGCGGCCCTGTCGGTCGTCCTGCACCTGGTGCGGGACCGGGCGGGACGGCGCCGCATCGCCGAAGTGCACGTGCTGGAACGGGACCCGTCGGGCCTGGTGCGGACGGTCCCGGCGCTGCGGTGGGGCGCGGAGGCGTTCGTTGCGGAGCGCGGGTGGGAGCGGCTGCGGGAACTGCTGCGCGGCGAAGGACTCGGAGCGCGGCACCTGGAAGGGAGGCCGACCGATGACGGGAACAGGTGAGCTGACGACGGCCGCCGCCCTGGCGTGCCTGGGCGCGGGCGCCCGGCTGACGGTCGGGTGGCACACCGGGACACGGCGCGCGCGCCTGCTGCTCCGGGGAGGCGGGACGGCCGGGACCGGGCCGCCCACGGTGAGCCGGGTGACGGACGGGCTGCGGCAGGTGCGCGGTCGGCTGCGGGGCGAGTGGTGGTCCTTGGCGGCCGGGCTGGTGCTGGCCGTACTGGGCGCCTCGGTGCTTCCGGTCGTCGCGGGAGCGGCCGGAGTGCCGGTGCTGCGGCGCGTACGGCTGGCCGGCCGGAATCGACGGGGCCGGGAACACCGGCAGGACGCGGTCATCGCACTGTGCGGCGTGCTCGCGGGCGAGGTGCGGGCGGGCCGGCAGCCGGGGGAGGCACTGCTGTGCGCAGTGCACGACTCCGGAGGACTCGGTGACGCGCAGGCGGCGGTACTGGCGGCGGCCAGGTTCGGCGGGGACGTCCCGGCCGCCCTCGCGGCGGCGGCACACCGACCGGGCGCCGCCGGACTGCGTGGCCTCGCGGCCTGCTGGCGGGTGGCCGTCGACCAGGGTGCCGGCCTCGCGGCGGGGCTCGAGCGGCTGGAGGCCGCACTGCGCGCCGAACGGGACCAGCGGGCCGACCTGCGAGCCCAGTTGGCGGGCGCCCGCGCCACGGCGGTGATGCTGGCCGGCCTGCCGGTGCTGGGCCTCCTGCTCGGTGTCGCCCTCGGCTCCGACCCGCTGCACGTCCTGCTGCACACCGGAGGGGGACTGGGGTGCCTGCTGGCCGGCGCGGTGCTGGAGGGCCTCGGAGTGTGGTGGGTGTCCCGGATCGTGCGGGGCGCGGAGGCGGCGGCGTGAACGGGGACGTCGTCCACAGGCTGGGGACGGTTCTGGGGATGGTGCTGCTCGCCGGGTGGCTGGTGGGCCGGGCCGGCGCTGTGCGGCGGGAGCGTGCGGTGCGCAAGCGGCTCGCGGCGCTGATGGTTCCGGAGCGGGCCCGGGTCGGCCCACGGCGCGGCGAGGTACTGGACGCCGCGCGCAGGTGGCTGCCCCTGGTGGGAACGGTGGGCGCCGGATGGGCCCTGGTGGGCGGCGTGATCGGTGTCGTGGTGGGGCTGACCGCGGCGGCAGCACTGTGGCGTTGGCGCGCGAAACGACCGGCCGTCGGATCGGCCGCGGAGGAGACCACCGCCGTGGAGGCCGCCCGCCAACTTCCCTTGGCTGCCGATCTGCTGGCGGCGTGCGTGGCGGCAGGGGCCGGCCCGGTGGTCGCGGCCCAGGCCGTCGGCGACGCCCTCGGCGGACCGGTCGGGGACGCGCTGGCGCGTGGCGCCGCGGAGGTCCGGCTCGGTGGTGAACCGGGCGGTGCCTGGCGCGGGCTGGCCGCGTTGCCGGACGCCGCGGCCCTGGCGCGGCTGCTGGAGCGTGCCGACGTGTCCGGCATGCCCGCCGCCGGACCGGTCGCCCGGCTCGCCGCCCAGGCCCGCGCCGACCGGGCACGGGCCACGACGGTCCGGGCCCGCCGGGCGGCCGTCATGGTCACCGCGCCGGTGGGGCTGTGCTTCCTGCCCGCCTTCGTCGCGGTGGGCGTGGCGCCGGTGGTGATCGGCCTCGCGGGCGGGGTGCTGGGCGGCGGAGGAGGTGGGTGACGGAAGCGGAGGGCAACGGCGTGGCGCCGGCGAGCGAGTGAACCGACGGACGAGCGAGTGAACGACGGAACCGAACCTCACGGGGGTTGTGATGAATCGATCGGTACGGGCATGGCTGCGTGCCCTGGTGTGCGCAGTACGCGCGGGGCGGCGGCAGGCCGGGCTGCGGCGGGACGCGGGAATGGTCACTTCGGAGTACGCGATGGGCATCGTCGCGGCGGTGGCGTTCGCCGTGGTGCTCTACAAGGTGGTGACGAGCGGGGCGGTCAGCGCGGAGCTCCAGGGCATCGTGAAGCGGGCGCTCGATGCGCGGATGTGAGCGGTCGGCGGGGCGGGAAGCGCGGTGGAGAGCCGACGGGGGGTTCGTGACGGCCGAGACCGCCGTGGTGCTGCCGGTGCTGGTGGCGTTCGCGATGGCGCTGGTGTGGGGTCTGCTGGTCGTGGCCGCCCAGATCCAGTGCGTGGACGCCGCCCGCACGGGAGCTCGCGCGGCGGCCCGGCAGGACCCGGCCGACGCGGTCGTCCAGGTCGCCCGGGAAGCGGCGCCGCACGGTGCGCGGGTCACCGTCGCCCGGGAGGCGGACCGGGTCCGTGTGGTGGTCGTGGCCGCACCGCCGGTACTGCACGGCCTGCCCTTCGAGGTACGGGAGGAGGCCGTCGCCTCGGTCGAGCGAGCGGCCGGCCCGGCCGTGGTCCACACGGGTGGGACGCCGGCCGATCCGGCAGGGGGTCCGGCAGCGGACGCGCCCCCGGGCCGGACGGCGGACGCGCCGGCGGGGCCGAGGCCATGAGCGGTGGTTTCTCGTCCCGACGACCGGCCGTCCGGCACGCCCTGGAGGGTTCCGACCGGGGATCCGCCACCGTCTGGAGTGTCGGCGCGATCGCCGTCCTGTGCCTCGTGTTCGGCATCGTGCTGGCTCTGGGGCAGGCCGTCGCGGCCCGGCACCGTGCGGCCGGCGGGGCCGACCTCGCGGCGCTGGCGGCGGCCGACCACTGGTCGCTGGGCGGTCCGGCGGCCTGTGCCCACGCGGACCGGATCGCGCGGGCCCAGGGCACGCGGCTGGTGCGGTGCGTCCTGACCGGCCAGGTCTCCGACGTGACCGCGGCGTCGGGCCGGGGACCCTTCGGGGCGGAGGTCCGGGCCCGGGCCGGCCCGGCGGAACCGGACCCGGGGACTGGGCCGAGACCTCCCCCGTGACGCCGCGGGGAGTGGCGAGGCGCCGCGACGGCGTGGGTGGGCGCCGCGACGGCGTGGGTGGGCGCCGCGACGGCGTGGGTGGGCGCCGCGCCTGGCGCCTACCGTCCCTCCGTCCCGGGCGCCGCCTCCGCCTCCGCCGCTCCTCGCAGCAGCACCGTGAGCAGCCGTACGGCCCCCCGCTTGTGCAGCGGATCGTTGCCGTTGCCGCACTTAGGGGACTGGATGCAGGACGGGCAGCCCGCGTCGCACTCGCAGGAGGCGATGGCCTCCCGGGTGGCCGTGAGCCACGCCCGGGCCGTGTGGAAGGCGCGCTCCGAGAAGCCCGCGCCACCCGGGTGGCCGTCGTACACGAAGACCGTCGGCAGCAGTGTGTCCGGGTGCAGCGGCACCGACACGCCACCGATGTCCCAGCGGTCGCACGTGGCGAACAGGGGCAGCATGCCGATCGACGCGTGCTCGGCGGCGTGCAGGGCGCCGCCGAGGATCTCGGGGTTGATCCGGGCCTCGTCCAGCTGGTCCTCGGTCACGGTCCACCACACCGCACGCGTGCGCAGCGTCCGGGGAGGGAGGTCGAGCTTCGTCTCGCCCAGGACCTCGCCGGTGATCAGCCGCCTGCGCAGGAAGGAGACCACCTGGTTGGTGACCTCGACGGAGCCGAGGCACAGGCGTCCGTCACCCCACGGGACCTCGAGGTCGGTCCGGAGGACGGAGATCGACGTCGTGTCGCGGGCGACCGTGGAGTACGACGGCGTGGCCTGCTCCACCAGGGCGACGGAGTCCTCCAGGTCCAGCGAACGCACGAGATACGTGCGGCCCTGGTGGAGGTGGACGGCGCCCTCGTGGACGGACGTGTGGGCGGCACCGGCGTCGACCGTGCCCAGCAGCCTGCCCGTCCCGGCCTCGACGACCTGGACCGGACGCCCGCCCTCCCCGCGGATGTCGGTCAGGTCGGCGGCCCGCTCACGCCGCGTCCAGTGCCAGGCCCGGGTCCGCCGGCGCAGCAGCTTCGCCGCCTCCAGTTGGGGGAGCAGCTCCTCGCAGGCGGGGCCGAAGAGCTTCAGGTCGTCCTCCGTCAGGGGCAGCTCGGCCGCGGCGGCGCACAGGTGGGGGGCGAGGACGTAGGGGTTGTCGGGGTCGAGGACCGTGGACTCCACCGGCTGGTCGAACAGGGCTTCCGGGTGGTGGACGAGGAAGGTGTCCAGCGGGTCGTCCCGGGCGACCAGCACCGCCAGCGCACCCTGCCCCGACCGGCCCGCGCGTCCGGCCTGCTGCCACAGCGACGCCCGGGTGCCCGGGTAGCCGGCGATGACCACGGCGTCCAGGCCGGAGATGTCGACACCGAGCTCGAGGGCGTTCGTCGCCGCGAGCCCGAGGAGTTCGCCCGAGTGCAGGGCGCGTTCCAGGGCGCGGCGCTCCTCGGGGAGGTAGCCGCCGCGGTAGGCCGCGACCCGCCGGGTCAGTGAGCGGTCGACCTCGGCCAGGCGTTCCTGGGCGATCACCGAGATCAGCTCGGCGCCGCGCCGGGAGCGTACGAAGGTGATCGAGCGCATGCCCTGCACGGTGAGGTCGGTGAGCAGGTCGGCTGCCTCGGCGGTGGCGGTGCGGCGGACCGGTGCGCCCTTCTCGCCCTCCAGTTCGGTCAGGGGCGGTTCCCAGAGGGCGAACACCAGTTCACCGCGGGGCGAGGCGTCGTCGGCGACCTCGACCACCGGCAGTCCGGTGAGCCGGCGGGCCGCCACCGAGGGCTCGGCGGCGGTGGCGGAGGCCAGCAGGAACACGGGCGACGCGCCGTAGCGGGCGCACAGCCGGCGCAGTCTGCGCAGCACCTGGGCGACGTGCGAGCCGAAGACGCCGCGGTAGGTGTGGCACTCGTCGACGACGACGTACTTCAGCGACTTCAGGAAGGACGACCAGCGGGGGTGGGACGGCAGGATCCCGCGGTGCAGCATGTCCGGATTGGTGAGGACGTAGGTGGCGTACTGGCGGATCCACTCGCGTTCCTCGAACGGCGTGTCGCCGTCGTACACGGCGGCTCGCACAGATGTGCCCAGTGGTTGTGCGAGTTCCTTCACGGACCGGCACTGATCGGCCGCCAGCGCCTTGGTCGGAGCCAGGTAGAGGGCGGTGGCGCCCCGCCCGTTCGGGGCCTCGGAGCCGTCCAGGAGCGTCGACAGGACCGGCACGAGGTAGGCCAGGGACTTGCCGGAGGCGGTGCCGGTGGCGACGACCACCGAATCGCCGTCCAGGGCGTGTTCCGCGGCCCGTGCCTGGTGGGCCCAGGGGTGCTCGATGCCCGCGTCCCGCACCGCCGCGACGACCTCCGGGCGAATCCGGTCCGGCCAGAGGGCATGACGGCCCGCACGCGGGGGCAAGTGCTCCGTATGAGTGATGCGCGCAGCCCGGCTCGGTCCCGCGGCGAGCCGGTCCAGGACCGTGCCCGGATCCGGCCGGGAGCCGGGCCCCGCCGGGGTTCGATCGGATCGGTGATTCGTGGCCATCGGCACCGAGTGTGTCACTGGCGTGACGGACAATGGGGCCAAGGCGTCGTGCACGCCTGCCGGTAAGTGATTGAATGCCATCGCGGCTGGCGAACCGTCCTGGGGGCTTCAAGCCGAGGTGTCCCGAGGGACGACCGCTCGATAGCAAGGTGCTGGAGGATCCGTGGACCTGTCCCTGTCGACCCGTACCGTCGGCGATCGTACGGTCGTCGAGGTCGGTGGCGAAATTGACGTATACACCGCGCCCAAGCTGCGCGAGCAGCTGGTCGAGCTGGTGAACGACGGGAGTTTCCACCTCGTCGTCGATATGGAGGGCGTGGACTTCCTCGACTCCACCGGGCTCGGCGTGCTGGTCGGCGGACTGAAGCGGGTGCGCGCCCATGAGGGCTCGCTGCGCCTGGTCTGCAACCAGGAGCGCATTCTCAAGATCTTCCGTATCACCGGCCTCACCAAGGTGTTCCCCATTCACACCTCGGTCGAGGAAGCGGTGGCGGCCACCGACTGACGACTGTCCCCCGGGCCGGAGCCCGGGGCGACCGAACCAAGGAGGGGCTGGGCTGTCGGCAGCCCGGCCCCTCGACAGCACGCCCGTAGTACGAGGGGGATGCATGGCCACCGTCGAACTCCGCTTCAGCGCGCTGCCCGAGCATGTCCGCACCGCCCGTCTGGTGGCGGCAGCGGTGGCACGCAGGGCCGGAGTGGACGAGGCCGTCCTCGACGAGGTCAGGCTCGCCGTCGGCGAGGCCTGCACCCGGGCCGTCGGCCTGCATCAGCACATCGGCATCACCGCGCCGGTCCACGTGTCGCTGATCGAGGAGGAGAAGCAGTTCTCCATCGAGGTCGGCGACAAGGCGCCGCACGCGGTGCCCGGGGCCGCGGGCCGGGGCGCCGGCGACGACGTGGAGGCCGAGGAGGACGAGATGGGCCTCGCGGTCATCAGCGGCCTCGTCGACGACGTGGAGGTCTCGGCCGGCGAGGACGGCGGACTGATCCGTATGACGTGGCCGACCGCGACCGTGGTGCTGCCGCCCGTCTGACACTCGCATCACCCGAAGGGCCCTACCTCGTAGGGCCCTTTGTCATGTGCGGAAGATGCGGGCCGTGCATACAGTGGTGCCGTGCGGGAGCCAGGTGAATTCATTCACGATCAATCGCGCGAAAAAGGATCAGGTGAAAGGATCACGGCGTTAATGCCGAAGGGGCATTACTACGTCCGGGGTCCTTCCGGTTGACAGGTCAATTCCATTTGTCGTGCACTGTTTTGATCAGGTTCCGGTACCTACAATCCCGTCCACATCTTGAGCTCAGCCCAAGCGTCAAGGAGGACGAATGGCGGAGCTTTCCACCCCTCATCAGTTGGGCGATGCCTCGACCGTCGCCGCCGCCGTACTGACCGACGGAAACCGCGCCCTGGTCGCGGTCATCGCGGTCGTCGCGCTGGCCGCGCTGGTGCTCGCGGGGATCCTGGTGCGCCAGGTGCTCGCGGCAGG
This sequence comes from Streptomyces sp. NPDC127100, assembly GCF_042724095.1. Taxonomy (NCBI): domain Bacteria; kingdom Bacillati; phylum Actinomycetota; class Actinomycetes; order Kitasatosporales; family Streptomycetaceae; genus Streptomyces; species Streptomyces sp. NPDC127100. Next base: position 99,549 of record NZ_JBHXFL010000001.1, on the reverse strand, counting down.
CGAGGGAACCGAGAGCATGAAGAAGATCGCGGCTGCCGTCCAGGAAGGCGCGAACGCCTATCTGGCCCGGCAGCTGCGCACGCTCGGCGTATTCGCCGTCGTCGTGTTCTTCCTGCTCATGCTGCTGCCCGCGGACGACTGGAGTCAGCGTGCCGGACGATCGGTCTTCTTCCTGATCGGCGCGGCATTCTCGGCGGCCACCGGTTATATCGGCATGTGGCTCGCCGTGCGCAGCAATGTGCGCGTCGCTGCGGCGGCGCGGGAAGCGACACCGGCCCCGGGTGAACCGGAAAAGGATCTCACCCTCGTCTCGCACAAAGCGATGAAGATCGCATTTCGCACGGGCGGCGTCGTCGGCATGTTCACGGTGGGACTCGGCCTCCTGGGCGCCTCCTGCGTGGTGCTGGTGTACGCGGCCGACGCGCCTAAGGTGCTGGAGGGCTTCGGCCTCGGCGCCGCGCTGATCGCGATGTTCATGCGGGTCGGCGGCGGCATCTTCACCAAGGCCGCCGACGTCGGCGCCGACCTGGTCGGCAAGGTCGAGCAGGGCATCCCGGAGGACGATCCGCGCAACGCCGCCACCATCGCCGACAACGTGGGCGACAACGTCGGCGACTGCGCGGGCATGGCGGCCGACCTCTTCGAGTCGTACGCCGTGACACTGGTGGCCGCGCTGATCCTCGGCAAGGTGGCCTTCGGCGACGCGGGGCTGGCCTTCCCGCTGCTCGTGCCGGCCATCGGCGTGCTCACCGCCATGATCGGCATCTTCGCGGTGGCGCCCCGGCGGGCCGACCGCAGCGGCATGAGCGCGATCAACCGGGGCTTCTTCGTTTCCGCGGTGATCTCGCTGGTGCTGGTCGCGGTGGCCGTCTTCGTCTACCTCCCCGGCTCGTACGCCGACCTGGACGGCGTCACCGACGCCGCCATCGCCGGCAGGGGCGGCGACCCGCGGATCCTCGCGCTCGTCGCCGTGGCGATCGGCATCGTGCTGGCCGCCCTGATCCAGCAGCTCACCGGTTACTTCACCGAGACCACCCGGCGGCCCGTCAGGGACATCGGCAAGACCTCGCTCACCGGTCCCGCCACCGTCGTCCTCGCCGGCATCTCCATCGGTCTGGAGTCCGCCGTCTACACCGCCCTGCTGATCGGCCTCGGCGTCTACGGGGCCTTCCTGCTCGGCGGCACGTCGATCATGCTGGCGCTGTTCGCGGTGGCGCTGGCCGGAACCGGCCTGCTCACCACGGTCGGCGTCATCGTCGCCATGGACACCTTCGGGCCGGTCTCCGACAACGCCCAGGGCATCGCCGAGATGTCCGGCGACGTCGAGGGCGCCGGCGCCCAGGTGCTCACCAACCTGGACGCCGTCGGCAACACCACCAAGGCCATCACCAAGGGCATCGCCATCGCCACGGCCGTCCTCGCGGCCTCGGCGCTGTTCGGTTCGTACCGCGACGCCATCACCACCGGTGCGCGGGACGTGGGCGAGAGACTCAGCGGCGACGGTGCGCCGATGAGCCTGATGATGGACATCTCGCAGCCCAACAACCTCGTCGGGCTGATCGCGGGCGCGGCGGTCGTCTTCCTCTTCTCGGGGCTGGCGATCAACGCGGTGTCGCGGTCGGCGGGTTCGGTGGTCTTCGAGGTGCGGCGGCAGTTCCGGGAGAAGCCCGGCATCATGAACCACACCGAGACACCGGAGTACGGCAAGGTCGTCGACATCTGCACCAGGGACGCCCTGCGCGAACTCGCCACGCCCGGGCTCCTCGCGGTGCTGGCGCCCATCTTCATCGGGTTCACGCTCGGCGTCGGCGCGCTCGGCGCGTTCCTGGCGGGCGCGATCGGCGCGGGCACGCTGATGGCGGTGTTCCTCGCCAACTCCGGTGGCGCCTGGGACAACGCCAAGAAACTCGTCGAGGACGGTCACCACGGCGGCAAGGGCAGCGACGCCCACGAGGCCACCGTCATCGGCGACACGGTCGGCGACCCCTTCAAGGACACCGCGGGTCCCGCCATCAACCCGCTGCTGAAGGTCATGAACCTGGTGGCGCTGCTCATCGCGCCGGCGGTCATCAAGTTCTCCTACGGCGCCGACCGGAGCGTCGGCGTGCGGGTGCTGGTCGCGGTCGTCGCGTTCGTCGTCATCGCGGCGGCGGTGTACGCGTCCAAGCGGCGCGGCATCGCGGTGGGTGACGAGGACAACGCCGGGCAGGAGCCCAAGTCGCCCGATCCGGCGGTGGTTTCGTAGCCGCCAGATCCGGCGGCGGCAGGCGGTCCCGCTCAACACACGGGCGGGCGGCGCGTACTGACGCGTCGCCCGCCCGTGCGGTGCGTTCGCGCGCTCTCGCGTGAGCCTTCTCTCTCTTGGTGCAAATGGCTTCAATACGGTCTTAATGGATGCTCGTCCTGCGAATGTCCCCCGTCCGGCGTGTATGTTCCGGGGCCGAGAGCCATGGAAGGGACCAATCCGGTGAACAAGAAGCTCGCGGCCGCACTGTCCGGCGGTGCGGTACTGGTACTGGCGCTGACGGGATGCAGCAGCGACGACGGCAACGACAAGCTGGACTCCTGGGCCAAGCAGGTCTGCGACGGGGTGCAGCCGCAGGCGAAGAAGATCGAGTCCGCCAATGCCGCCATCCAGAAGGAGACCTCGGACAACAGCACTCCGGAGCAGGTCCAGAAGACCGACGCGAAGGCCTTCCAGGACATGTCCGACGCCTACAAGGCGATGGCCGCCACGGTCCAGAAGGCCGGGGCGCCGGACGTCGAGAACGGCGAGAAGAAGCAGCAGGACGCGGTCAAGGAGCTCAACGGCCTCTCCGCCTCGTACGCCTCCCTGAAGACGCAGATGGAGAAGCTCGACACCAAGGACCAGGCGAAGTTCGCCGACGGCCTCAAGGACGTCGCCACCGAGCTGAACAAGCTCAGCAAGTCCGGCAGCGACGCGCTGAAGACCCTCGAGGAGGGCGACGTCGGCAAGGCGATGGCCCAGCAGCCCAGCTGCAAGTCGGCGACCCCGTCGGTACCGGTGGCCACGAGCTGACACCGGGGCACGGCGGGGACGGCGGCCGGGGTGCACCGGCCGCCGTCCGGCGGGCGCGCGGCGGAGCGCGGGCCACAATGGGGGAGTGAGTAACGCCAGCCTCTCCCCCCTGCCCTCCGCCGACCGCCCCGACGTCACCGCGCGGCTGCGGGACGCCCTGCTCGGGGCGTCCTTCACCGCCGACGGACTGCTGGAGCTGCTCGGCGCCCCCGCCTACGCGGCACTGTCGCGCAGCGAGGTCGTGCCCGCGCTCCGGGCCACCCGCGGCGACACCCCGCTGGAACTGCTCGTCCGGCTGTTCCTCCTCCAGCAGCCGGTGCCCCACGCGCGCGTGGCGGACGTCCTGCCCGTCGACGCGTGCCTGGAGAGCGGATGGCTCGTGTCCGTCGACGGCGAGCTGGCGGCCACCGTGGACGTGCGGCCGTACGGCGGGCCCGACGGCGAGGACTGGTTCATCGTGTCCGACCTGGGCTGCGCGGTCGGCGGCGCGGGCGGCATCGGCAACCGCGCCGAGGGTGTCGTCCTCGGCGTCGGCGGCGCCTCCACGACCCTCGCCGGCCTCACCGTCCGCACGCCCGTCTCCGCCGCCCTCGACCTCGGCACCGGCTCCGGCATCCAGGCGCTGCACGCCGCCCGGCACGCCACGCGCGTGACGGCCACGGACGTCAACCCGCGCGCCCTGCACATCACCGCGCTCACGCTCGCCCTGTCCGGGGCGCCGGCCGCCGACCTGCGCGAGGGCTCGCTCTACGAGCCGGTCGAGGAGGGGGCCACCTACGACCTGATCGTGTCGAACCCGCCGTTCGTGATCTCCCCCCGGGCCAGGCTGACCTACCGGGACGGCGGGATGGGCGGGGACGATCTGTGCCGCACGCTCGTTCAGCTCACCGGGGAGCGCCTGAACGAGGGCGGGTTCGCGCACTTCCTCGCCAACTGGCAGCACGTGGAGGGGGAGGAGTGGACGGACCGGCTGCGGTCCTGGGTGCCGCGCGGCTGCGACGCGTGGATCGTGCAGCGCGAGGTGCAGGACGTCACGCAGTACGCCGAGCTGTGGCTCAGGGACGCGGGCGACCACCGCGGCGACGAGACCGAGTACCGGGCGCGCTACGACGCGTGGCTGGACGAGTTCGAGGCGCGCAAGGTCAAGGCCGTCGGCTTCGGCTGGATCACGCTGCGCAGGACGGCGGCCGCGGAGCCGTCGATCACGGCGGAGGAGTGGCCGCACCCGATCGAGCAGCCGCTCGGGGAGACCGTGCGGGCGCACTTCGCCCGTCTCGACTACCTGCGGGACCACGACGACGCGGCCCTGCTCGAGGCGCACTTCGCGCTGGCCGCAGAGGTCGTCCAGGAGCAGGTCGGCCTGCCCGGCGCCGAGGACCCGGAGCACGTCGTCCTGCGCCAGAACCGGGGCATGCGCCGGGCCACCCGGGTCGACACCGTCGGCGCCGGCTTCGCGGGCGTCTGCGACGGCACCATGAGCGCCGGCCGCATCCTGGACGCCATCGCCCAGCTGGTGGGCGAGGACCCGGTGGCGCTGCGCGACCGCACGCCCGCGCAGATCCGGCTGCTGGTGGAGCAGGGCTTCCTGGAACCGGCGTAGCGGTTTCCCGCACCGGTGCGACGACGCGGGAAACCGCCCCGGTGCGCCCCGGCACCGGCGGCGGACCGGGGCGAACGAGCCACGGGCAGGCCGCAGCCGGCTCCCCGTTCACCTCGGGTTCGCCTGCCCGCCGTCCGCGCGTGACAGCCTCCCGGAGGCTGGGCACTCGCGGACGGAGAAAAGGGGCACGGGGACCATGGAGAGCGGGCCGGCGATCTTCGCGGGAATGGTGTTCGCCCTGTTCGGGGGCGGCCTGCTGGTGTGGACCGTGACACGGGTGCGGCACGGCCGGCCCGTCGCGCTGGGTGTGAGGCCCGTCGCATCGGCGACGATCGCGGGGGCCGCCGCGGTGGCCGCGCTGGCCGTCGGGGCATGGTGCCTGACGCGCGTGTGAGCGGCCGGATCCGGACGCCTGTCGCTTTTCTCCCCCGGTAATCGGGGGGCTGCGCTCCGGATACACGCATCCGGGCCGGTGGGCACTCCGGACGCAGGAACCGGGTTCGTCGGGTTACCGTTCGAGTGGCCGTTGCGGGCTTTTCCCGTTTGACACGGGGGCGGGAGGTACCGTCACACTCCGCAGCGTCACGACCGAAATGCAGCACGACCCGACCCCGGGAACACTGCCTGGGTCTGGCCCCCCAGCGTCGACCGGAGAGAAGAGCGAAGTTGTCCCCGACCAGCGAGACCGCGAACGGCGGCCGCCGACTCGTCATCGTCGAGTCGCCTGCCAAGGCGAAGACGATCAAGGGCTATCTCGGTCCTGGCTACGTCGTCGAGGCGAGCGTCGGGCACATTCGCGACCTTCCCAGCGGCGCCGCCGAGGTGCCCGAGAAGTACACCGGCGAGGTCCGCCGCCTCGGTGTCGACGTCGAACACGACTTCCAGCCGATCTATGTGGTCAACGCTGACAAGAAGGCGCAGGTCAAGAAGCTCAAGGATCTGCTGAAGGACTCGGACGAGCTCTTCCTCGCCACCGATGAGGACCGCGAGGGCGAGGCCATCGCCTGGCACCTCCAGGAAGTCCTCAAGCCGAAGATCCCGGTCAAGCGCATGGTGTTCCACGAGATCACCAAGGACGCGATCCGGGCCGCCGTCGCCAACCCGCGCCAGCTCAACCAGAAGCTCGTCGACGCCCAGGAGACCCGCCGCATCCTCGACCGCCTCTACGGCTACGAGGTCTCGCCGGTCCTGTGGAAGAAGGTCATGCCGCGCCTGTCGGCCGGCCGCGTCCAGTCCGTCGCGACGCGGCTCGTCGTCGAGCGGGAACGCGAGCGCATGGCCTTCCGCTCCGCCGAGTACTGGGACCTGACCGGCACCTTCGGCACGGGCCGCGCGGGCGACGCCTCCGACCCGTCGTCGCTGGTCGCACGCCTCCAGACCGTGGACGGCAGGCGGATCGCGCAGGGCCGCGACTTCGACTCCCTGGGCCGGATCAAGAGCGCGAACACCCTCCACCTCGACGAGGCGAACGCCCGCGCGCTCGCCGCCGCGCTGGAGAACACCCGCTTCGCCGTCCGCTCCGTCGAGTCCAAGCCGTACCGCCGCTCGCCGTACGCCCCGTTCCGTACGACCACGCTTCAGCAGGAGGCCTCGCGCAAGCTCGGCTTCGGTGCGAAGGCGACCATGCAGGTCGCCCAGAAGCTGTACGAGAACGGCTACATCACCTACATGCGTACGGACTCGACGACCCTGAGCGACACGGCGGTCACCGCCGCCCGCGCCCAGGTCACGCAGCTGTACGGCGCCGAGTACCTGCCGGCGCAGCCGCGGACGTACGCCGGCAAGGTCAAGAACGCGCAGGAGGCGCACGAGGCGATCCGCCCCTCCGGCGACCGCTTCCGCACGCCCGCCGAGACCGGACTGACCGGCGACCAGTTCAAGCTCTACGAGCTGATCTGGAAGCGGACCGTCGCCTCCCAGATGAAGGACGCGACCGGCAACAGCGTCACCGTCAAGATCGGCGGCACGGCCTCCGACGGACGGGACGTCGAGTTCAGTGCCTCCGGCAAGACGATCACCTTCCACGGCTTCCTGAAGGCCTACGTCGAGGGCGCCGACGACCCGAACGCTGAGCTGGACGACCGCGAGCGCCGTCTGCCGCAGGTCGCCGAGGGCGACGCGCTGACGGCCGACGAGATCACGGTCGACGGCCACTCCACCAAGCCGCCGGCCCGCTACACCGAGGCGTCGCTGGTCAAGGAGCTGGAGGAGCGCGAGATCGGCCGCCCGTCGACGTACGCGTCGATCATCGGCACGATCCTGGACCGCGGCTACGTGTTCAAGAAGGGCACGGCCCTCGTCCCGTCCTTCCTGTCCTTCGCCGTGGTCAACCTCCTGGAGAAGCACTTCGGGCGGCTCGTCGACTACGACTTCACCGCCCGGATGGAGGACGACCTCGACGCCATCGCGCGCGGCGAGGCCCAGTCCGTGCCGTGGCTGAAGCGGTTCTACTTCGGCGAGGGCACCGGTGAGGGCGCCGTCGCCGCGGCCGACGCCGGCAACGGCGACGGGGACCACCTCGGCGGCCTCAAGGAACTGGTGACCGACCTCGGCGCGATCGACGCCCGCGAGGTGTCCTCCTTCCCCGTCGGCAACGACATCGTGCTGCGCGTCGGGCGCTTCGGCCCGTACGTCGAGCGCGGTGAGAAGGGCACCGAGGAGTACCAGTCCCACGACGTGCCGGACGACCTGGCGCCGGACGAGCTGACCGTCGAGCACGCCGAGGAGCTGCTCGCCAAGCCGAGCGGCGACTTCGAGCTGGGCACCGACCCGGCCACCGGCCACGCCATCGTCGCCAAGGACGGCCGCTACGGCCCGTACGTCACCGAGGTGCTCCCCGAGGGCACCCCGAAGACCGGCAAGAACGCCGTGAAGCCGCGGACGGCCTCGCTGTTCAAGTCGATGTCGCTGGACACGGTGACCCTGGACGACGCCCTGAAGCTCATGTCGCTGCCGCGTGTCGTCGGCACCGACGCCGAGGGCGTCGAGATCACCGCGCAGAACGGCCGCTACGGCCCGTACCTGAAGAAGGGCACGGACTCCCGGTCGCTGACGTCCGAGGAGCAGCTCTTCACGATCACGCTCGAAGAGGCGCTCGCGATCTACGCCCAGCCCAAGCAGCGCGGCCGGGCGGCGGCCAAGCCTCCGCTGAAGGAACTGGGCACCGACCCGGTCAGCGAGAAGCCGGTCGTGGTCAAGGACGGCCGTTTTGGCCCGTACGTCACCGACGGCGAGACCAACGCGACCCTGCGCTCCGGCGACAGCGTCGAGGACATCACGCCGGAGCGCGGCTACGAGCTGCTCGCCGAGAAGCGCGCCAAGGCACCCGCCAAGAAGACGGCGAAGAAGACCGCGGCCAAGAAGACCACCGCCAAGAAGGCTCCGGCCAAGAAGACGGCGGCCAAGAAGACCGCGGCCAAGACCACCGCCAAGAGCACGGCCGCCAAGACGACGGCGAAGAAGGCGGCGACCAAGACGGCCACCAAGAAGACGGCCGCCTCCCGGACGTCGGAGGACTGAGCCGGTCCCAGGCCCTCGCACGGCACACTTTCGTTCGCTGAGCGAACGCCCCGGCATCGATTCGGTGTCGGGGCGTGCGTGTGTTCGGCCGGGTACCACGGCCTGCCGGTCGCGCCCGATAGGCTGAACGCATGACGCGAGCCGACCAGCCAACGGCCCCTCACCCCGCCCCGGACGACGCCCTGGTCGCGGACTCCCGCGAGCGTGCCGTCCGCGCCCTGCTGCGCCGGCCGCAGTTGAGGCGGTTGTGGGGCGCACAGCTCCTGGGGGGTGTCGGCGACACCCTCGCCCTGCTGGTGCTGGTGCTCCTCGCCGTGCAGGCCGCCATAGGCGCGGGCTCGTTCGGCGGGGGCTACCGGGGCGTGGCGTTCGCAGTGGCGACCGTTTTCGGCGTGCGCATCCTGGCGACGCTGCTCTTCGGCGCGGTCCTCCTCGGCCCGCTCACCTCGCTCACCTCCCAGGACGGTCCGCTCGACCGGCGCTGGACCATGGTGGGCGCGGACGGGCTGCGGGCAGCGCTACTGATCGTGGCGCCGCTGTGGATCGACTGGACCCCGGACGACGCCCTCGCCGTCCTCCTGGTGACCGGCTTCGTCACCGGCGTCGCCGAGCGCTTCTGGACCGTGTGCCGGGAGAGCGCGGCCCCCGCGCTGCTGCCCGCGCCGCCTCCGGAGGGCGCGACGGTACGGCCCCTGCCGGACCACATGGACGCCCTGCGCCGCCTGTCGCTGCGCACCACCTTCGCGGCGATCCCCCTCGCCGCCGCCGTGCTCGTCGTCGCCGGACTGCTGAACAACCTGCTGGGCACCGGTGTCGACTGGTTCGCCCAGCACCAGGCGGCCCTCGCCTCGTACGTGGCGGCCGGGCTGTTCGCCGCCTCCCTGTCCCTGGTGACCTTCCTCGAACTGCCCGGGACCCGCACGCCGCGCGCCCGGTCGCCGCTGGAGGGCCTGCGCCGCCCGAGGACGGCCGCCGGCGCCGACAAGGGCCGCACCGGCGCCGTGCCGCTGCTGGTGTTCGCCTGCGCGGCCGTCGCCGCCGTCGTGTCCGCCGTGGTCGCCGTGGCGGTGCTGCACGCCAAGGACCTGGGCGGCGGCCCGGTGCTGTACGGGCTGACGGTCGGCGTGCTGACCGGCGGCGTGGTCGTCGGCATCCGCACGGCCCCGGCCCTGCTGCCGTCCCTGTCGCGCCGGCGGCTGCTGTCCCTGGCGATCGCCTTCGTCGGCGTCGCCCTGCTGGCCGCCGGCCTCGTCCCGGACGTCACCACCGTGCTGCTGCTCCTCGCCCTGGCCGGCGTCGGCGCGGGCGTGGCCGCCAACACCGGGCACGCGCTGCTCGACCAGGAGACCGAGGACCAGCGCCGGGCGCGGACGACCGAGCACCTGCACGCCGTCGTCCGGGTCTGCGTGGCGCTCGGCGCGGTGATCGCGCCGGTCGTGGCGGCGGCGATCGGGCCGCACCGGCTGGAGAACGGCAGGTTCGTCTTCGCGCACGGGGGCGCCGCCTTCGTGCTGATGCTGGTCGGCGCGCTGCTGCTGCCGGTGGCCGCGCTGGTGCTGGCCAAGGTCGACGACCGTTCCGGGGTGCCGCTGCGGCACGACCTGCGCGACGCGCTGCTCGGCGGCGACGACCCGGCGCCGACCCCGGCGGCGAACGGTTTCTTCATCGCCCTGGAGGGCGGCGACGGCGCCGGGAAGTCCACCCAGGCGGAGGCTCTCGCCGAGTGGATCCGGGGCAAGGGGCACGAGGTCGTGCTGACCCGCGAGCCGGGTGCCACGCCGGTGGGCAAGCGCCTGCGCTCGATCCTGCTGGACGTGTCGAGCGCCGGTCTGTCGCACCGCGCGGAGGCGCTGCTGTACGCGGCCGACCGCGCGGAGCACGTGGACACCGTGGTCCGGCCCGCGCTGGAGCGCGGCGCCGTGGTCATCTCCGACCGGTACATCGACTCCTCGGTGGCCTACCAGGGTGCCGGGCGCGACCTGTCGCCCACCGAGATCGCCCGCATCAACCGCTGGGCGACCGACGGTCTCGTCCCGCACCTGACGGTCCTGCTGGACGTCCCGCCGGAGACCGCGCGCGAGCGGTTCACCGAGGCGCCGGACCGCCTGGAGTCGGAGCCCGCCGAGTTCCACGCGCGCGTGCGGGCCGGTTTCCTGACGCTGGCCGCCGCCGACCCCGGCCGCTACCTCGTCGTGGACGCGGGCCAGGAGCCCGAGGCCGTCACCACCGTCGTACGGCACCGTCTCGACCAGGTGCTGCCGCTGTCCGAGGCCGAGATCAAGGCCCGGGAGGAGGCGCGCCGCAAGGCCGAGGAGGAAGCCAGGCGGAAGGCCGAGGAGGAGGCCGCGCGCAAGGCCGAGGAGGAGCGCCTGGAGCGTGAGCGCCTCGAGCAGCTGGAGCGGCTGCGCGCCGAGGAGGAGGAGCGCAAGCGGCGCGAGCTGGAGGAGGCGCAGCGGCGCGAGGCCGAGCGGCAGGCCGAGGAGGCCCGGCAGCGGGCCGAGGAAGCCCGCCGGAAGGCGGAGGAGGAGCGGGCCCGGCTCCTCGCGGAGGAGAAGGCCCGCGCCGAGGAGGAGGCCCGGCGCCGCGCCGAGGAGGAGCGGCGCCGCAAGCAGGCCGAGGAGGAGGAGCGGCTGCGCGCCGAGGCCGAGGCCCGGCGCCTGGAGAAGCAGCGCAAGGCCGAGGAGGCCCTGATGCGGGCCGAGGAGGCACGCCGGGCGGCGGAGCGGGCGGCGGCCGCGGCTGCGGCGGGCCCCGGGCCGGCGGCCCCGCCCGCGGCGGACGGCCCCCGGCGCACCCCTGCCGCGCCGGACCCCTCGGACGCGCTGACCGTGCCGACGCCCGTCGTGACGCCGGCCGACGCGGCCGGCGGCTCGGCGGAGGACACGGCGGTACTGCGGCCGGTGCGCGACGCACGGGACGTGGAGGACGACGACGCGGGCGACGAGCGCGGCACGGCCGGGGACCGGGCCCGCGGACGCGGCGACGACGACCGGGCGTCCGGCGTGTCCGAGTCCGAGGTGACGACCGAGCTGCCCGTCCCGCCGGTGCCGTCCGGCGCCGCGGACGAGACCGCGGTGCTGCCGGCGGTGGACCCCCGCGCCGCCGACGAGACGGCGGTGCTGCCGCCCGTGACGCCGGGCGCCGCGGACGAGACGGCGGTGCTGCCCCCCGTGCGCGGGGACGACCCGGCCGACCGGGTGCCGCCGGGCTACTTCCGGGAGGAGGGCCCCGCCGGCGCCGACCGGTCCGGGGAGCCGCAGGAGATCACGCGCGAACTGCCCCAGGTCGACCCCGACCAGGAGCCGCCCCGCCGGCGCCGCTCCGACTGGGCCGAGGAGACACCGCTGGACGACCTGCCGACCCTGGCGGACGAACTGCTCGGCCCGCGGGACGACGACCGCGACGACGACCGGGACAAGGGCCGCGACGGCGACGGTGGCGGCCGCAGGAGGGGCCGGGGACGGCGCTGACGGCGTCCGCCGGCCGGCGCCCGTTGTCAGAGGCGCCCCCCACAATGGAGGGCGCGGCGCAGAGTGCGCGGCGGAGTGCGACGGAAGGACGGCGTGACCCATGACCGTGTGGGACGACCTCGTCGGGCAGGAGAAGGTGAGCGATCAGCTCGCCGCCGCCGCCCGGGACGCGGACGCCTTCGTCACCGCCGCCGCGACCGACGGTCCTCTCCCCGAGGCGTCGAGCATGACGCACGCCTGGCTGTTCACCGGCCCGCCCGGCGCGGGGGTGACGCAGACGGCGCGGGCCTTCGCCGCCGCGTTGCAGTGCGTCAGTCCCGACCGTGCCCTCGGCGGCTCGCCGGGCTGCGGCTTCTGCGACGGCTGCCACACGGCACTCATCGGCACCCACGCCGACGTCAGCACGGTGGTCGCGGTGGGCGCGGAAATCCTCTACCGGGACATGAAGGAGACCGTCCGTAAGTCCTTCACCTCCCCCGCGAACGGCCGTTGGCAGGTCATCCTCGTCGAGGAGGCCGAAAGGCTGAACGAGAAGTCCGGCAACGCCGTCTTGAAGGCGGTGGAGGAACCCGCCCCGCGCACGGTCTGGATGCTGTGCGCCCCGTCCGTCGAGGACGTCCTGCCCACGATCCGCTCCCGCTGCCGCCACCTGAATCTGCGCACGCCTCCGGTCGAGGCCGTCGCCGACATGCTCGTCCGGCGCGAGGGCGTCGAGCCGGACATCGCCGCCGCGGCGGCCCGCGCCACGCAGGGGCACATCGATCGGGCCCGCCGCCTCGCGACGGATGAGGCCGCCCGGGACCGCCGGGCCGCTGTGTTGAAGCTGCCGCTGCGGGTCGACGACGTCGGCAGCGCGCTGAGGGCGGCACAGGAGCTGGTGGACGCGGCGGCGGCGGACGCCAAGGAACTCGCCGAGGAGATGGACAGCAAGGAGGCGGAAGAGCTCAAGGCCGCCCTGGGTGCGGCCCAGGGTGGTCGGCTGCCGCGCGGCACGGCGAGTGTGATGAAGGATCTGGAGGAGAACCAGAAGCGCCGCAGAACGCGCACGCAACGCAACAGCCTCGACCTCGCCCTGAGTGACCTCACCACCTTTTACCGGGACATCCTGGCCCTCCAGCTCGGCTCCCGCGTGGCGATCGCCAACGCCGACTCGATGGACGTCTTGGAGCGCCTCGCCCGCGCTGGTTCGCCGGAGTCCACCCTGCGTCGTATCGAGGCGATCGCCGCCTGCGGGGAGGCCCTCGACCGCAATGTGCCGCCCCTGCTCGCGGTGGAGGCCATGACGATGGCGCTCAGAGCGGGCTGACGGGACAGCGACGGCGGTTGACCGGGGTACTCGTTCGGGGCACGGTCGGCACGTAAGGCGTCCGCGTCGTCGCGGAGAGTTACGCTCGTTGGATGCACACGAGGCGTACCCACCGCAGGACCCGTTCCGGAACGACGCTGCTCGCCGCCGCGCTGCTCGCCACCGCCTGCTCCGCCGGGGGTGCGTCCACGTCGGCCGGCTCCCCTGCCGCGGAGAAGGCGGGCGGAGCCACCGGGACGGCGCGGACGACCCTGGCCCCGCTGCCCGGCGCCACGCCGTCGTCCCTGTCCCCGTACTACGGGCAGAGGCTGAGCTGGCGCGACTGCGGCGTCCCCGGCTTCCAGTGCGCCACGATGAAGGCGCCGCTCGACTACGAGAAGCCGGCCGAGGGGGACGTACGCCTCGCCGTGGCGCGCAAGAAGGCCACCGGCCCCGGCAAGCGGCTCGGCTCCCTGCTGGTGAACCCGGGCGGGCCGGGCGGCTCCGCGGTCGGCTACCTCCAGCAGTACGCCGGCATCGGCTACCCGGCGGAGGTCCGCGCCCGGTACGACATGGTGGCCGTCGACCCGCGGGGCGTGGCCCGCAGCGAGCCCGTGGAGTGCCTCGACGGGCGGAGGATGGACGCGTACACGCAGACGGACTTCACCCCGGACGACGCGGGGGAGACCGAGGAGCTGGTCGGCGCCTACGAGGGGTTCGCCGAGGGCTGCGGAGCGCGCGCGCCGAAGCTGCTGCGCCATGTCTCGACCGTCGAGGCGGCCCGGGACATGGACATCCTGCGGGCTGTGCTGGGCGACGAGAAGCTGACGTACGTGGGGGCCTCGTACGGCACCTTCCTGGGGGCGACGTACGCCGGGCTGTTCCCGGACCGGGCGGGCCGCCTGGTCCTGGACGGCGCGATGGACCCGTCGCTGTCCGCGCGCCGCCTGAACCTGGAGCAGACGGCGGGCTTCGAGACGGCGTTCCAGTCGTTCGTGAAGGACTGCGTCCGCCGGGCCGGCTGCCCCCTCGGCGGGCCGGGCACCACACCCGGTCAGGCGGGCAGGAAGCTGAAGGCCTTCTTCGGCGACCTGGACGCCAGGCCCGTCCCCACCGGTGACCCCGACGGCCGCAAACTCACCGAGTCCCTGGCCACCATCGGCGTGATCGCGGCGATGTACGACGAGGGCGCCTGGCAGCAGTTGCGCGAGTCGCTGGGCTCGGCGATGAAGCGGCACGACGGCGCCGGCCTGCTGGTGCTGTCCGACAGCTACTACGAGCGCGAGGCCGGCGGCAGCTACAGCAACCTGATGTTCGCCAACGCGGCGGTGAACTGCCTCGACCTCCCGCCGTCCTTCTCCACGCCGGACCAGGTGCGCGAGGCCCTGCCCGACTTCGAGAAGGCGTCCCCCGTCTTCGGCGAGGGTCTGGCCTGGGCCTCGCTGAACTGCGCCTACTGGCCGGTGCAGCCCAGCGGCGAACCGCACCGCATCGAGGCCGCCGGCGCCGCCCCGATCGTCGTGGTCGGCACCACCCGCGACCCGGCCACCCCGTACCGCTGGGCCAAGGCCCTGGCCGGCCAGCTCTCCTCGGGCCGCCTCCTCACCTACGAGGGCGACGGCCACACCGCCTACGGCCGCGGCAGCACCTGCATCGACAGGGCGATCAACACCTACCTCCTGCGCGGCACCCCGCCGGCGGACGGCACACGCTGCTCGTGACCACCCCACCGGTCCCTCCCGCCCCGGACCCCCACCTCCGGGGCGGGTACGAAGCACCCCCGGAAACTGTGTAGACTTACCGACGTTGCTGATCGCACCATGGTGTGCACAGCGCGCCGCCTTAGCTCAGATGGCCAGAGCAACGCACTCGTAATGCGTAGGTCTCGGGTTCGAATCCCGAAGGCGGCTCAGACGAAGGCCAGGTCACTTCACGTGACCTGGCCTTCAGTTGTTGCCGTCGGGTTCACTTGGCGTCCGCGTAGCACTCCACCACCGCCGTGGTGAACGGGAACCGTACCGGTGTCCGGCCGAAGGTGAGGTGTCCCGCCAGGTCGGCCGCCTCGCGGATCGCCGCGACGACGGTGTCGGCCTCCTCCCGCGGACAGTGCACGATCACCTCGTCGTGCTGGAAGAAGACCAGCTCGGCCGACAGGTCCGCACAGGCCCGGCGCAGCGCGGCGAGCATCAGCAGGGCCCAGTCGGCGGCGCTGCCCTGGACGACGAAGTTGCGGGCGAAGCGGCCGCGCGCGCGGGCGTTGGTGGAGGCGTAGCCCGGCACCCACTCCTGGGGGCCGGGGGCGTCGGACGGCGTGTCCTGGGGGATGCCCGCCTCCTCGGCGGGGTCGTCGCCGGCCGACCCGGCCGCCGGCGGACAGGTGCGCCCCAGCCAGGTCCGCACGAGCCGGCCCTCCTCGCCGGCGCGGGCCGCGTCGTCGACGTACGCCACCGCCCGGGGGAAGCGGCGTCTGAGCGCGGCGAGGTTCTTCAGGCCGTCGCCGGAGGTCTGGCCGTACACCGCGCCGAGCACGGCGAGCTTGGCCTGGGCGCGGTCGCCGGAGAAGGCCCGGTCGGACACCGACTGGTAGAGGTCGGTCTCCCGGCCGGCCACCTCCATCAGGCCGGGGTCGCGGGAGATCGCGGCGAGGACGCGCGGCTCCATCTGGTCGGCGTCGGCGACGACGAGTCGCCAGCCCGGGTCGGCGACGGCGGCCCGCCGGATCACCTTGGGGATCTGCAGCGCGCCCCCGCCGTTGGTCACCCAGCGCCCGGTGACGGTGCCGCCGGCGAGGAACTCGGGGCGGAAGCGTCCGTCGCGCACCCAGTCCTGGAGCCAGGACCAGCCGTGCGCGACCCAGATCCGGTACAGCTTCTTGTAGGCGAGCAGGGGCTCCACGGCCGGGTGGTCGACCGTCTCCAGCTCCCAGCGGCGGGTGGAGCCGACCTTGACGCCGGCCCGGGCGAACGCCTTGACGACGTCGGCGGGCAGGTCGGGCCGCACCCGGTGCCCGAACGCGGCGGACACCTCCTCGGCCAGCTCGGCCAGGCGGCGCGGCTCGCCTCCGCCCGCGTACCGCTCGCCGAGCAGGTCGTGGAGCACCTCGCGGTGCACGTCGGCCCGCCAGGGCAGTCCGGCGCGGTTCATCTCGGCGGCGACCAGCATCCCCGCCGACTCGGCCGCCGTCAGGAGCCGCAACCGGTCGGGGTGCGCGGACCGGTCGTGGCGGCGCTGCTGCTCGGCGTAGACGGCGAGGAGGTCGTCCAGGGGCAGGTGCGCGCCCTGCGGTTCGAACAGCGAGGACTGCGCTCCCGGCTCCGCCGACCGCTGGGGCGGGTCGGGCGGCACGGGGCCGCCGCGCAGGCGGGCGAGGGCGGCGGCGGCCGAGTGCGGCTGCCCGTACCGACCCTCGTGGCCGAGCAGGAGCGTTTCGGCGGCCTCGACGTCGTAGCACCGCTCCACTCGCACCCCCGCCGCGAGCAGACGCGGGCAGACCTCCGCGGTGGACCGCCACACCCACCGGGTGACGTCCGGCCTGCCGCGGACGGCCTCGGCGAGGTCGGGCTCCCGCCGCACCGGGCCGGCGGGCAGGCCGTCGGGACCGAGGGGGGCGACGTCCACGCCACCGTCCTCGGTCACGGCGAGCGCCCACCGGTCGGCCATGCCGCGAGTGTGACAGGAGGGTCCGACAACGGCCCGCCGACGACGGCACCGCGTCCCGGTACGCCGGACGGCTGGGACGCCCTCGCCCCCCGTGGACGCCCGCCGGTCCCGGGGCCGCTCGCCCCGGAGCCCCCCTCGCCTCAGTCGTCCTGGGCCCCGGGCGTCTCCTGACCCGGCTCCTCGGACGTCTCCAGGAACTGGGAAACCGTCTCGGTGACGTACCGCTCGACCGCCTCCTTGCCGATGCCGAGGCCGCTCAGCACGCCCTCGCCGTTCTCGTGCTCCAGCAGGGCGAGCAGGATGTGCTCGGTGCCGACGTAGTTGTGGCCGAGACGCAGGGCCTCGCGGAAGGTCAGTTCCAGGACCTTCTTGGCCGCCGGCCCGTAGGGCACCAGCTCCGGGACCGCCTCGGCGGCCGGGGGGAGCGCCGCCGTCGCCGCCTCGCGGACGGCGTCGAGGGGGACGCCCTGCTGGGCGATCGCCTTGGCTGCGAGGCCCTCGCGCTCGGTGAGCACACCGAGGAGCAGGTGCTCGGGCAGGCCCTCGGTGGCGCCCGCGGCCACGGCCTCGTTGTGCGCGGCCATCACCGCGTTGCGGGCGCGGGGCGTGTAGCGGCTGAAGCCCTGGCTCGCGTCGAGGTCGGCCGACTCCCTGGGCACGAAGCGCTTCTGCGCCGCCTGCCGGGTGACGCCCATGCGCCGGCCGATGTCGGTCCAGGACGCGCCCGAACGCCGGGCCTGGTCCACGAAGTGGCCGATGAGGTGGTCGGCCACCTCGCCGAGGTGCTCACCGGCGATGACGGCGTCCTGGAGCTGTTCGAGCGGCTCCGCGTGCGCCTTCTTGATGGCGTTGATGAGTTCGTCGAGACGTACGGATGACGTGATGCTGCTCGGATTCGTCGTCATGTGTCAACCGTAGGTTGCACCCCGGAGACTGTCAACCGATGGTTGACAGTCGCGTCGTGGCACCATCACCGGGTGAGCACGTCCAGCACCGTCGACCGCGCCTTCGGGACCGCCCTGTACGACACCGCCGACACCGCCCTCGACGCCGCGGCCTCGCTGCTCGCGGCCGACCCGGCGGCCGATGCCGAACTGACGCGGCGGGGCGAGGAGTTCGTGGCCACGGCCTGGCGGCGCGGCTGGCAGCCCGCCGACGTCGTACGGATCGTGCGGCGCGAGCTGGACGACGCGCACGCGGCGCTGGTGGCGGAGCTGATCCGGGGCCAGGCGGCCCACGACCGCCCGCGCGGTCCCCGCTGGGCCGCGCAGCTCGAGGACCTGCCGGACCGGCCGGCGCCGCACCGCACCGACCGCTTCTCGCACGCCACCGCCGTACTGGAGCTCTACCGCCTGCTGCTGCGCCTGCCCGTGCTGGAGCCGCTGGAGGCCCGGCGGGCGGGGCCGTCCCGCGACGAGCCCCGGCCGGAGTCCCGCGCGCTCGCCCGCATCCGCGCGCTGCTCGCCAAGGCGGAGGCGACCGGCTACCCGCAGGAGGCGGAGGCGCTCAGCGCCAAGGCGCAGGAACTGATGGCCCGGCACAGCGTCGACGAGGCGCTGCTGTCGGCCCACGCGCCCTCGCCCGACGCGCCGGGCGCCTGCCGCATCGGGGTCGAGGGGCCCTACGAGCAGGCCAAGGCGGTACTGCTGGACGCGGTGGCCGACGCCAATCACTGCCGGGCCGTGTGGAACGAGGCGCTCGGTTTCTCCACCGTGGTCGGCTTCGAGACCGACCTGGAGGCGGTCGAGCTCCTTTACACCTCCTTGCTGGTGCAGGCCGAGACGGCGATGACGAAGGCGGAGGCCGCCCAGCGCGCCGGCGGACGCAAGCGGACCAAGACCTTCCGTCAGTCCTTCCTCGCGGCCTACGCCCACCGCGCCGGCACCCGTCTGCGGGCCGTCGCCGAGCGGACGGCCACAGAGTCCGGGGCGGCGGACGCCGATCTGCTCCCCGTTCTCGCCTCCCGCGAGGTCGCGGTCACCGACCGCCTGGAGCGCATGTTCCCGGAGACGACCACGACCCGGCTGCGGGGGGCCGACGACGCGGCGGGCTGGACGGAGGGCACCCGCGCGGCCGACCGGGCCCGGGTCGGCCACCGGCGCCCGCTGCCCGGGCAGTAGAACGGGCGCCCCCGCGCCCAGCTCCGGCGGTCAGTCCCCCGCGCTCAGCCCCGGCGATCAGTCCCCGGCGCGCTGGAAGGCGCTCACCGTGGCGTCCGGTGCCCCGCCCTTCGTCGCCACCTCCCCGAACGACCAGGGGATGCGGTGGGAGGCGGCGTCGCCGGGCAGGGCGAACTCCGCCGACCGGACGGCGAGGCCGTCGGCGCCGCCCCGTACGTAGGTCAGGGTGAAGCCGGCCGTGCCGTCCGCGGCGAGGGTCAGTTGTTGCGCGGTCGCCGCCTCGTCCGCGGGGACCTTCGCGGGGGAGCCGTCGGTGGTGAGGGTGACGGCGGGGAAGCCGTCGAGCGTGCACGCCGGGCCGTGGTTGGCGAGGTTCACGGAGACGGTGCCCGTGTCCCCGGCGGCCGGGGCGGGACTGGGCGCGATCTCCACGCCCAGCTCCCCGATGCGGCAGGCGGCGGGGCCGTGGTCGTCGGTGCCGCTCTTTCCGGCGCCGCTGTCGCCGCCCCCGCCGCAGGCGGTGAGGAGGAGCGCCGCGGTGACGGCGGCCGTGACGGCGAGGGCGGACTGGGTGGTGCGCATGGGCGTGGTTCCTTCGTAGGTGCGGTTCAGGACCCCGGACCGGCGGTCGGCAGTCCCGGCGGCACGGTGCCGCCCTCGGACTTGGTGTACGTCTCCTCGCCCAGGGCGCCCTGCCACTTCACCTTCAGCGACGTGCCGTCGACCGACTCGACCGTCCCGTTCGCGCGGTCGGTGCTGCCGTCGGTGCACTTCAGGCGGATGGCGCGGGTGCCGGCCTGCTCGGCCGCGGTGCCGCTGCACACGGACCCGCCCGTGGCGAAGAGGGCGGCCTTGTCGCCGGTGACCACCAGGGCGACGGCGTGGCCGTCGGTGGTCGCCAGCCAGCTTCCCTCCAGCTCGCCGGCCGCGGCGGACGGCGAGCCGCCGTCGGTACCGCCCGTGCCGGCGCTCGCCGAGGCGCTGGGCGCGGCCGAGGACGTGCCCTTGCCGGACTCGTCGTCGGCGTCGCCGCCGTCGCCGCACGCGGTGAGCGCCAGCGCGCCCACCAGGACGGCGGCCGCGGCAGCCGCCCGGACGGACCGCCGGGCGCCACCGGGGCCGGCCGCGCGGGCAGCCGCCCGCGCCGTGCCCGCGGTGCTCGTCGCGTTCGCCGTACTCGCCGTGCTCTCCGCAGTCACCAGTGTCACCGCAAGCTCCAAGCTGTAGCCGGACGGCCGGGTGGGCCCCACGTCAGCCGCAAGCTACCAGGGCTCCGTGTCAACTCCCCGCAGAAGTCGGGCGTGTGCCTGGTCACGCGGGTCGACCCGGGACGGGCCGACGGCGCCCGTCCCGCCGCACCGGGGCCCGGTCCGGCGGACGGCCCGCCGTGTTGTTGCATGTTCTCCGAATTCGGGGGAAGGCGCGGGAACGACTTCCACGGAGCGGGCGTCAAAGAGAGCAAGGGCTTTCGGCGAGGCGGTCGTCGACGTTGTAACCGGAGGAACACCGCGCGTGCACGTGCATTTGCTCATGCATCGGCACGTGAACAGAGTTATGATCCGGACCAGTTGACCGCTGCATCAATGGCCATACCAGCCAGTGCACCACCGGGGAGCGACCTGTGGACCACGACGTGTACGACGTTGACGACGCGTCCGGCGTGTACAACGGCATGGCGGCCACGCAGCTGCACGACGTGGCCTGGCAGAAGAGCCGGCACAGCAATTCGCAGGGGTCCTGCGTGGAGTTCGCGCGACTGCCCGACGGCGGAGTCGCCATGCGCAACTCCCGCTTCCCCGACGGCCCCGCGCTCGTCTACACGCGCGCGGAGATAGAGGCCATGCTGCTGGGCGTCAAGGACGGGGAGTTCGACCACCTGATCGCGATCTGAAGGCGCGCCCGGACCGTCGCTCGACGCGCCGCCCCCGCCCGACCGCGCGGCACGAGCGCCGCGGACGGTCAGCCGGCGGGCTGCCGGAGCCGGAACAGCGCCCAGACGACCTTGCCCCCCAGCGTGCCGGCGAGCGGGTGCCAGCCCCAGCTGTCGCTGAAGGAGTCGACGAGGAACAGGCCGCGGCCCGACTCCGCCGAGAAGTCGTCGGTGTCCCGGGCGACCGGGCTGTCGTGGCTGGGATCGCGCACCGCGCACACCAGCCGCTCGGGCCAGCGCATCAGGTGCAGCCGTACGGGACCGTTCTGGTCGGCCAGACGCGGGGCGTCGGCCGGCAGGGCGTGCCGCAGGGCGTTGGTGACGAGCTCGGACACGACGAGGCAGGCGTCGTCGAAACGGTCGCCCATCTCCCAGCCGTCGAGCGTTCTCCGGGTGAACCGCCGGGCCTCGCGCACCGCCTCGTAGCGGGGCGGCAGGGCGCACGACGCGGCATTGGAGACGGCCGCGGGGTCGAGTGGCGGAAGGCCCTGCCGTAACGGCTCGAGCATGGTCGATCCATTCGTCCCCATGCGAGGCACTCCCGGGAATTCGCGGTCGTAGCGATGCGGCGCGGTGGTGCGGGACCATGCTTTCGGATGCGTACCGCGGATGCAAGGGCAGATGCACGTGCACGTGACCGAAATGGACCTGCCCGTACCGCTTGTTATGCAATTTTTCCGTCGTATTCGCGCCGTCTTCATCCCGCATCACGAACGGAAGCTGTCAACTCCTAGCCCGTTCGCGCGCGTTCCCCTTGGCTCGATTCCGTTTCCGTAACCGGGCGAGTACTGCTCGGAGTGTTTTAGTGGCAGACTTCGGCCCCTGAAGACGGTTGGGGAGGCTGGCGAACGTGAGCGCGGGAGAGCCCGGATCGGTGGTGCGGCGCATGCTGCTCGGATCACAACTCAGGCGACTGCGTGAGACGCGGGGGATCACGCGCGAGGCGGCGGGCTACTCGATCCGCGCCTCGGAATCGAAGATCAGCCGGATGGAGCTGGGCCGGGTGAGCTTCAAGACGAGGGACGTCGAGGACCTGCTGACGCTGTACGGCATCACGGACGAGCAGGAGCGCGCCTCCCTGCTCTCCCTTGCCAGGGAGGCCAATGTCGCGGGCTGGTGGCACAGTTACTCCGACGTGCTGCCCAGTTGGTTCCCCACCTACGTGGGCCTCGAGGGCGCGGCGTCGCTGATCCGCGTGTACGAGGTGCAGTTCGTCCACGGCCTCCTCCAGACCGAGGAGTACGCCCACGCGGTCGTCCGGCGCGGCATGAAGGGCGCGAGCGAGGCGGACGTCGAGCGGCGGGTGGCACTGCGCCTGGAGCGGCAGAAGCACCTCGTCGCCGAGAACGCCCCCGAGTTCCACATCGTGCTGGACGAGGCCGCGCTGCGCCGTCCGTACGGCGGGCGTGAGGTGATGCGCGGACAGCTCCAGCACCTGATCGACATGTCGGAACGCCCCAATGTGCGGCTTCAGGTCATGCCGTTCGGCTTCGGCGGGCACTCCGGCGAAAGTGGCGCGTTCACGCTCCTCAGCTTCCCCGAGTCCGACCTCTCGGACGTCGTGTACCTGGAGCAGCTCACCAGCGCCCTGTACCTGGACAAGCGCGAGGACGTCACCCAGTACGAGACGGCGCTCAAGGAGCTCCAACAGGACAGCCCGGGGCCGGACGAGAGCCGGGACCTGCTCCGGGGCCTTCTCCAACTCTCTTGAAACGTAAGTACGATGACGCCCAGTCAGGCGGCTCGCTCGCGGCAGCTAGGGGATTGAGGGATCACATGTCGTCGTACTTCACCGACCTCGCCCAGCAGTACATCGACGGCGCGTGGCGTCCGGGGACCGGTTCCTGGGACATCATCGACTTCAACCCGTACGACAACGAGAAGCTGGCCTCGATCACGATAGCCACCGTCGACGAGGTCGACGCCGCGTACCGGGCGGCCGAGCAGGCGCAGAAGCAGTGGGCGGCGACGAACCCGTACGCGCGCCGCGCGGTGTTCGAGAAGGCGCTGCGGCTCGTGGAGGAGCGCGAGGCGGAGATCAGCGAGGCGATCATCGCCGAGCTCGGCGGTACCCGCCTGAAGGCCGCCTTCGAACTGCACCTCGCCAAGGAGTTCCTGCGCGAGGCCGTCCACCTGGCGCTGCGCCCCGAGGGCCGGATCATCCCCTCGCCGGTCGACGGCAAGGAGAACCGCGTCTACCGGGTCCCGGTCGGCGTGGTGGGCGTGATCAGTCCCTTCAACTTCCCCTTCCTGCTCTCCCTGAAGTCGGTCGCCCCGGCCCTCGCCCTCGGCAACGGCGTCGTCCTCAAGCCGCACCAGAACACGCCGATCGTCGGCGGCACCCTGGTCGCGAAGCTCTTCGAGGACGCCGGCCTGCCGGGCGGTCTGCTCAACGTCGTGGTCACCGACATCGCGGAGATCGGCGACGCCTTCCTGGAGCACCCGGTCCCGAAGGTGATCTCGTTCACCGGCTCGGACACGGTGGGCCGCCACGTGGCCACGGTCTGCGCCGCGAACTTCAAGCGCTCGGTGCTCGAACTGGGCGGCAACAGCGCCCTGGTGGTGCTCGACGACGCCGACCTCGACTACGCGGTCGACGCCGCCGTCTTCAGCCGCTTCGTCCACCAGGGCCAGGTCTGCATGGCCGCCAACCGCGTGCTGGTCGACCGCGCGGTCGCCGACGAGTTCACCGAGAAGTTCGTCGCCAAGGTGAAGAGCCTCAAGGCGGGCGACCCCGGCGACCCGGCGACCGTCATCGGCCCCGTGATCAACTCCTCGCAGGCGGACGCGCTCACCGGCGTGGTCGAGCAGGCCCTCGCCGAGGGCGCCACCGCCCTGGTGCGCGGCACGGCCACCGACAACCTCGTCACGCCGTCGGTCCTGACCGGCCTGCCCGCCGACTCCGCCCTGCTGAAGCAGGAGGTCTTCGGCCCGATCGCCTTCCTGGTCACGTTCGACGGCGAGGAGGAGGCCGTCCGCCTGGTCAACGACACGCCCTACGGTCTGAGCGGCGCCGTGCACACGGCGGACGTCGAGCGGGGCGTGGCGTTCGCCAAGCGGATCGACACCGGCATGTTCCACGTGAACGACGGCACCGTGCACGACGAGCCGATCGTGCCCTTCGGTGGCGAGAAGCACTCCGGGATCGGCCGGCTGAACGGCGACACGATGCTGGACGCCTTCACCACGCAGAAGTGGATCTCGGTGCAGCACGGCCGGAGCGGCTTCCCGTTCTGACCGGCGCGGGCCGGACCGGCGTCAGGTCCGGCCCCGTCCGGCGCCTAACCTGGACCGCATGTCAGTGATCCGTCTCCTGGTGCTCGGCGCGGTGCGCCAGCACGGGCGGGCCCACGGCTACCAGGTGCGCAACGACCTGGAGTACTGGGGCGCGCACGAGTGGTCCAACGCCAAGCCCGGCTCGATCTACCACGCGCTCAAGCAGATGGCCAAGCAGGGACTGCTGCACGCGCACGAGATCGCCCCGTCCACCGCGGGCGGCCCGCCGCGCACGGAGTACGAGATTACCGGGAAGGGCACCGAGGAGTACTTCGCCCTGCTGCGGGAGTCCCTCACCGCCTACGACCAGAAGCCGGACGTGCTCTCCGCCGGCCTCGGCTTCATGGTCGACCTCGGCCGTGAGGAGGTGCTGGCCCTCCTGGAGGAGCGGATCCGGGCCATCGGGGAGTGGCGCGAGTCCGTCACGACGTACTACACGCCCGAGGACGGCCCGGGACAACTCGGTCACATCGGCGAGATCATGAACCTCTGGGTGCACTCCGCCGACACGGGCGCCGAGTGGACCCGCGCCCTCGTGGAGCGCATCCGCGGCGGCGCGTACACCTTCGCCGGGGAGGGCGAGCCGTTCGTCGGCGTCCTGGCGGAGGGCGAGGAGAACCCGTACGCGACGGGGGAGCGGCATCACGGGGATGCCGGCTGATCGAGGCTAATCAAGTTTGACTAAGACCGGGAGCGGGCACTACCTTCGCCAGTCAAGTAGTCAACTTTGACTAATAGGGGAGGCGCAGTGGCCGATGCGGCGATCACCGTCGAAGGGGCACGCAAGAGGTACGGCAGCAGGAACGCGCTGGACGGGCTCGGCCTGACGGTCACGCGCGGCACGGTGCACGGGGTGCTCGGACCCAACGGCGCCGGCAAGACCACCCTGGTCCGGGTCCTGTCCACCCTGCTCCGGCCGGACGCCGGCCGGATCGAGGTGGCCGGGCACGACGTCGTCACCGAGGCGTACGCCGTACGGCTGCGCATCGGCCTGCTCGGCCAGCACGCGGCGCTCGACGAGGAACTGGGAGGCCGGCAGAACCTGGAGATGTTCGGCCGCCTGCACCACCTGGGCGCCCGGCGTGCCCGCGCGCGTGCCGGGGAACTGCTGGAACGCTTCGGCCTCACCGACACCGGACGCAAGCCGGTCGCCGCGTACAGCGGCGGCATGCGGCGCCGCCTGGACCTCGCGGCGTCCCTGATCACAGAGCCGGAGGTGCTCTTCCTGGACGAACCGACCACCGGACTCGACCCGCGGGGCCGCGCCGAGGTGTGGGACTCGGTCCGCTCCCTGGTCGACGGCGGTACGACGGTCCTGCTCACCACCCAGTACCTGGAGGAAGCCGACCAGCTCGCCGACCGCGTCTCCGTGGTCGACGCCGGCCGGGTCGTCGCCGACGGCACGCCGGACGAACTGAAGGCCGCCACCGGCGGCGACCGCATCGACGTCGTCCTGCGCGACGCCGCACAGCTGGGCGCCACGGCCGGCCTGCTGCCCCTCACCGGCGTCCGCGTCGACCCCGACCGGCGGCTGCTCAGCGCGCCGGTCACCGACCGGATGGCGGCGCTCTCCGGCGTCGTCCGGGCGCTGCGCCAGGCCGGGATCGAGGCCGAGGACGTGGCGCTGCGCCGGCCGACCCTGGACGAGGTGTTCCTGCACCTCACCGACCACGCCGAGGAGGCCGTGTGACCACGTACGCCCTGACCGACTGCTGGACCATGACCCGCCGCGAGCTGGCCCGCTGGGCGCGGCAGCCGGTCCCCGTCGTCGTCGGCCTGGTCTTCCCCGTCATGCTGCTGCTGATGTTCGGCTACCTGGTCGGCGGCGGCCGGGGCGTGAGCGGCGACTACGTCGACTACCTGGTCCCCGGGATGCTGGCCCTCACCATGGCCTTCGGCCTGGAGGGCACCATGATCGCCGTCACCCGGGACCTCGACAAGGGCGTCATCGACCGGTTCCGCTCGCTGCCGATGGCGAACGGCGCGGTGCTGGTGGGCCGTTCTGCCGCCGACATGCTCCAGTCGACGGCCGGCCTCGCGGTGATGATCGCGGTCGGGTACGCGCTCGGCTGGCGGGCCCACGGCGGCCCCGGCGCGTTCCTGGGCGCGGTGGGCCTGCTGCTGTTCTTCCGGTTCGCCATGCTGTGGGCCGGCATCTTCCTGGCCCTGGTGGCGGGGAAGCCGGAGCTCGTGCAGGCGGTGCAGATCCTGGTCTGGCCGGTCGGCTTCCTCTCCAACGCCTTCGCCGCGCCGGACTCCATGCCCGGCTGGCTGGGCACGGTCGTCCGGTGGAACCCGATGTCGCAGACCACCACCGCCGTGCGGGACCTGTTCGGCGGCCCCGGCGGCGAGTCGGGACACCTCTGGGCGGCCGTCGTCTGGCCGCTGGTGCTGCTCGCGGTGTTCTTCCCGCTGGCGGTGCGCCGGTTCGCGCGGCTCAGCCGGTAGACCGGTATCCCGCGGCCCGGACCGCCGGCGGCGGCCGGGCTTGCACCTCACGTGGCGTGAGGAGGCAGCGTGGACGGCGTCACAGAAAGGAGCGGAAGTGAGCTACTCCGTGGGACAGGTGGCCGGCTTCGCCGGAGTGACGGTGCGCACCCTGCACCACTACGACGACATCGGCCTGCTCGCCCCGGGCGAGCGCAGCCACGCGGGCCACCGGCGCTACAGCGACGCCGACCTCGACCGGCTGCAGCAGATCCTGTTCTACCGCGAGCTCGGCTTCCCGCTCGACGAGGTCGCCGCACTGCTCGACGACCCGGCCGCGGACCCGCGCGCGCACCTGCGCCGCCAGCACGAGCTGCTGACCGCCCGGATCGAGAAGCTGCAGAAGATGGCGGCGGCCGTGGAGCACGCCATGGAGGCACGCAGCATGGGCATCAACCTCACGCCCGAGGAGAAGTTCGAGGTCTTCGGTGACTTCGACCCCGACGAGCACCAGGAGGAGGTGCGGGAACGCTGGGGCGACACGGACGCCTACCGCCAGTCGCAGCAGCGTACGGCCTCGTACACCAAGGAGGACTGGCAGCGCGTCCAGGACGAGGCCGACGAGCTCACCCGGCGCTTCGTCGCTCTGATGGACGCCGGTGAGCCCGCCGGCTCCGAAGCGGCCATGGACGCCGCCGAGGACCACCGGCAGGGGATCGCCCGCAACCACTACGACTGCGGGTACGAGATGCACACCTGCCTGGGCGAGATGTACGTCTCGGACGAGCGTTTCACGCGAAACCTCGACCAGGCCCGGCCGGGCTTCGCCGCCTACCTGCGCGACGCGATCCTCGCCAACGCCGCCCGGCACACCTCCTGAGCGTCGTGGGGCCGGGGGCCGCCCGGGGCCCCCCACCCCCCGCCCCCCCCCGCCCCCCCCCACGCCCCCCACCGCCCCCCCCCGGGCCGGGCAAGGGAAACCCCCCCCCCCC
>NZ_JBHXFL010000001.1:0-72220 GCF_042724095.1 Streptomyces sp. NPDC127100 | reverse complement strand
ACGCGTGCGGTCGCGGCCTCCACCCCCCCCCCCCCCCCACGACCGCCGTCCCGTACGCGCACACCTCAGTGCCCACGTCCGCCGCCTCGGTCACGTCGAAGCGGAACGCCAGCACCGCGTTGGCGCCCCGCGCGCGTGCCTGCTCCACGAGCCGCTCCATGGCCTGGTTGCGGGTCTCGACGAGGGTCTTGGTGAGTCCGCGCAGCTCACCGCCGACCAGTGACTTCAGCCCGGCGCCGATCTGGCTCCCCAGGTGCCGGGAGCGTACGGTCAGTCCGAAGACCTCCCCGAGCACCTCCTGCACCCGGTGGCCGGGCAGGTCGTTCGTGGTCACGACGAGTACGTCGGGCTGAGGGCCCTGTCCGCCGCCGTATTCTTCAATGCCCATGGTTCACAGGGTTCCCCGGCCGGGCGCACGGCGCACCTCCGGCGCACAGGTGGAACCCGGACCCCCGCGGCTGCGTTGATACGTTGAGGCAGCCAAGCCCCAGCCCGCCCCCCAGTGCAGGAGCCACATCCCGTGACCACGCTTGCGCTCGGCCCCGAGTGGCTGAGCCCGGACTATCTGATCGAGACCTTCAGCCTGGCCGGCATCCTGCTGATCGTCTTCGCCGAGTCCGGTCTCTTCGCGTTCCTGCCCGGCGACTCGCTGCTGTTCACCGCCGGCCTGTTCGTCGCCCAGGGGCAGTACATCAGCCAGCCCCTGTGGCTGGTGTGCACCCTGATCGTGGCCGCCGCCGTCCTCGGTGACCAAGTCGGCTACATGATCGGCAAGTTCTTCGGCCCCAAGCTCTTCAGCCGGCCGAACTCCAGACTCTTCAAGCAGGAGAACCTGGAGAAGGCCCACGAGTTCATGGAGAAGTACGGTCCCAAGGCGATCGTCCTGGCCCGTTTCGTGCCGATCGTGCGCACCTTCGCCCCCATCGTGGCGGGCGCCGGCCGTATGAAGTACCGCACGTTCCTCACGTACAACGTGATCGGTGGCGTGGCCTGGGGCACGGGCGTCACCCTCGCCGGCTACTGGCTCGGCCAGATCGAGTTCATCCGCACCAACGTCGAGGCCATCCTCGTCCTGATCGTCCTGGTCTCGGTCGTCCCGATCGGCATCGAGTTCCTGCGGGAGCGTGCGAAGAAGAAGCGCGCCGCCGCGGCCGAGCCCCCGGCGGCCCAGCAGCCGCAGCAGCCCCAGCAGCCGCAGTACCCGGTGATGGACGACGCGACGACCCAGCTCCGCCGCGTGGATGCCTACCAGCAGCCGAGGCAGCCGCAGCAGCCCCAGCAGCGGTACGACCAGGGCTACGGCCGGCAGGGCTACGCCGACGAGAACTACGGCAATCAGGGCTACGCCGACCAGGGCTACGGCGACCAGGGCTACAGCAACCAGGGCCACGGCAATCAGGGCTATGGCGACCAGGGCTACGGGAACCAGGGCCACGGCGATCAGCAGCAGCAGCCGTACGCGCAGCAGTACCCGCGCGATCACGGGCAGCAGGGCGGGCAGGGCCCGTACAACCAGGGTTACTGAACGGCCCGAGGGCCGCGGGGAGCCCGTAGGCATCCGGCGCCGGGGCCACCGAACCCGGCGCTAGAAACCCCGCGTCCGCTTCGCGGCCCGCCGGCCGGCGGCGCTCGCCGCCCCCGGCACCTTCAGGAACAGCCGGGAGATCTCCCCACCGAGGTTGACCCCGATGGCGATGGCCATGGCGAGCGCCACCGCCTTCGACAGCGACAGCAGCCCCGCGTCCACCTTGCTCTGCGCGATCGCCAGCAGCCCGAAGTACGTAGCGGAACCGGGCAGCAGCGGCCCGATCGCCGCGGTCGTGTACGGCAGCGCCGACGCGAAGCGGTACCGGGACATCAGCTGCCCGAACAGGCCCACCAGCCCCGCCGCGGCGGCCGTGGAGGCCACCGGGGAGATGTCGCCGACGTTGTGCATGGCGCCGTAGACGCACCAGGCGACACCGCCGTTCAGGGTCACCGCCAGCACGGTCGTCCGTTCCTGCTGGAGCAGGATCGCGAAGGCCAGCGACAGCAGCATCGACGCGAAGATCTGCACGATCGGCTCGTCGCCCGTGCCCAGCGCGGCGTCCGGGTTGAGCTTGGCGCCCAGCTGGACGCCGAAGTACAGCACCACCAGCACCCCGGCGACGATGCTGACGAAGAAGTACATGACCTCCAGCAGACGCGCGGCGGCCGTGATGTAGAAGCCGGTCAGACCGTCCTGCACGCCCGCGACCAGCGCCCGCCCCGGCAGCAGGGCGAACAGGCCACCGGTGATGACCGCGGACGACTTCACGTCGACGTGCGTCAGCGTCAGCGCGATGCCGATCGCGGCGGGCGGCATCGCGGCCACCGCGAACTGGTAGAACTCCGGCAGTCCGCGCCCCGCGCACAGCCACGCCAGCCGGTCGCCGAGCATCGCGCCGAACATCGCCGCGAAGAACACGATCACGTCACCGCCGACCAGCAGCGAGGCCGCACCGGCCAGCGCTCCGCTCGCCGCGGTCAGGACCCACGTCGGGTACGGGTGCCGGTTGCGGCGGATCTCCGCGAGGCGCCGGTAGGCCTCCTCCAGCGAGATGTGCGTGTCCGGGTCGCTGAGGTCGTCCACCAGCTGGAACACGGCCGCGAGCCGCGTGTAGTCGGTACCCCGGCGGCGCACCGTCCGGGACGCCGTCACCGGGTCCTCGACCAGGGACGGCTGGTGGGAGACCGACAGCAGCGTGAAGGTGACGTTCGGCTCGCAGCGGTCCAGGCCGTACGAACGGCAGACCGCGAACATCGCCGCCTCGACGTCCTCGGCGCCCTCACCGCCCGCCAGCAGCAGTTCCCCGATACGCAGCGTCAGGTCGAGCACGCGCGGCACGGCGGGGCCCGTCTCGTCCTCGTGCCGGTGGGTCGTCTCCGGCGCGGGCCGCTCGGCCACCGGCATGCGCAGCATCGCGCGCATCCGGTCCTGCCACGGCACGTCCTTCGTCAGGCCCAGGGCCGGGAAACCACCCGCCGGAGTGAACGCGGCCGGCGTGTTCCACGCGCTGTAGGTGCTCGGCGTGGTGAACGCCGACCCCTCCGCCTCGGCGGACGGCGCCGCGGGCACGTCCAGACCCTCTGGCAGCGAGAACTCCGAGGTCGTCTCGGACTCCGACCCGGTGGCCCGGGCGACGGCCAGCCCCTGCGGGACCTCGAACTCGGACGTCGTCGACGACTCGCCGTCGGCCGCCGCGACCCCTTGGGGCGGCCGGAAGGCGCTGTGCGCCTCGTCCGACTGCGGCTTGCGGTCCTCCGCCTCCGTCACCTGCGCAACGCTCCCTGAGCCTCCGTACGACACCCCCTCCTCTAACCCTCAGTATGCGGGCCCAAACGTGAACGGGCCGCACGCGCTCGCGTGCGGCCCGTTACGGGAGGGGCTCCTGTGTCAGTGGCCGCCCTGGTCCTTGAAGCGCTTGTAGGACCGCTCGATCTCGGCCTCGGCGTCGGTGCGGCCCACCCAGTCGGCGCCCTCGACCGACTTGCCCGGCTCCAGGTCCTTGTAGACCTCGAAGAAGTGCTGGATCTCCAGGCGGTCGAACTCCGACACGTGGTGGATGTCACGCAGGTGCTCCACACGCGGGTCCGTCGACGGCACGCACAGCAGCTTGTCGTCGCCGCCGGCCTCGTCGGTCATGCGGAACATGCCGATCGCGCGGCAGCGGATCAGGCAGCCCGGGAAGGTCGGCTCGTCGAGGATGACCAGCGCGTCCAGCGGGTCGCCGTCCTCGCCGAGGGTGTTCTCGACGAAGCCGTAGTCGGTCGGGTAGGCGGTCGAGGTGAAGAGGCGGCGGTCCAGGCGGATACGACCGGTCTCGTGGTCCACCTCGTACTTGTTCCGCGAACCCTTCGGGATCTCGATCGTGACGTCGAACTCCACCGGACGCTCCTCCATGATCAGCACATAGTTCTGGTGGTTAAGTGTCCCTCACGCAGGTGTGTGATCGCGAAAGGGGCTGGTGGTCGTGCCAGAGCTGAGGCCTTGGCGGGCCGCGAGACCGCACGTGGTGCGGGTCGCGGGCGCCGTACGTCCGCGTCTCGCACGCGCCGCCCGGGCCGCCGGACCGCGTCTGACGCGGCTCGCGCGGGCCACGGCGCCGCAGCTCACCCGCGGGCCGAAGACCTGGCAGTACACCGCCGGCGCCGCCACCGCCGGGCTGGCACTGGCCGCCGGTGTGGTGACCGCCGCCGGCCCCTGGGACTCCACGGGTCAGCGTACGGCCGAGCGGGACCGGGCAGTCGCCCTGGAGCACACGGGTGGCGCAGATCACGGCGGCGGGTCCGCCGGCCCCGGCGCGGCCGCCGGGAAGCCCCGGCCCGCCCCCAGCGCCGCGTCCGTCCTCACCGCCCTCGCCGGCGCCTCCGGCACCGCCCCCGGCGGCGTCCGGGCGGCACCGCGCGGCGAGGCCCTCGCCGGCCTCCTCGGTCCCCTCCTTGACGACCCGGCGCTCGGCACCCGGCGCGGCGCGGCGGTCGTCGACCTCACCACCGGCAAGCGCCTGTACGGCCGCGGCGCCGGCACCGCCCTGACCCCCGCCTCCACCACCAAGATCGCCACCGCGGTCGCCGCGCTCTCCGCCCTCGGCCCCGACCACCGCCTCACCACCCGCACCGCCCTGGAAGGCGACACGGGCGAACTGGTCCTGGTCGGCGGCGGCGACCCCACCCTCACCGCCCGCCCGGACGCCGCGGGCCTCGCCAGCCTGCGCACCCTCGCCGAGCGGACCGCCACGGGCCTGAAGAAGCGCGGCGTGACCAAGGTGACGCTGTCGTACGACACCACGCTCTACGCCGGTGCGGAAATGCACCCGATCGGGGTCAACGAGAACCTCGCCCCCGTCACCGCCCTGATGGCCGACGAGGGCCGCACGGACGACTCCACCAGCGGACCGGCCCCGCGCGCCGCGGACCCGGCGGCGGACGCCGCCCGTGCCTTCGCGGGCTTCCTGGGCGACCACGGCGTCACGGCGTCCGCCCCGGGCCCCTCCAAGGCCACGGACCGCGCCGCCACCCTCGCCACCGTCTCCTCGCCCCCGCTGTCCGCCCTGGTCGAACGGATGCTGACCAACAGCGACAACGACCTCGCCGAGGCCCTGGCCCGCCACACGGCCGTGGCGACCGGGCAGCGAGCCGACTTCGACGGCGTCTCCACCGCCGTCACCGCCCGGCTGAAGGGGCTCGGACTGCCCGTGCGGGGCGCGGTCTTCCACGACGGCAGCGGCCTGGACCGCACCGACCGGATCACCGCCGACCTCCTCACGGCGCTGCTCGCCGAGGCGGCCGACCCCGCCCGGCCCGAGCTCCGGCCGGTCCTCACCGGCCTCCCCGTCGCCGGCTTCACCGGCACGCTGAGCGGCCGGTACGCGGACGGCGCGGCCGGTCTCGTCCGCGCCAAGACCGGCACCCTGACGGGGGTGAACACCCTCGCCGGCACCGTGGTCACCCCCGACGGCCGTCTGCTGGCCTTCGCCTTCCTGACCAGCGACACGTCGGACGCGCAGGCCGCCCAGACCGCCCTGGACCACGCGGCGACCGTCCTCGTGTCGTAGCCGCGGGCAGCCGGGGCCCCCACTCCACCGCCCCGCACAGCCTGCCCCCGACGGCGGCGCTCACGTACCGTTGAGGGATGACGAGCATCGGCGCATCTTCCGGCATGGTCGACTGGAATCTCGCGGTGGCGACCGCGACCCGGCTCGTGCGGCCGGGCCCCGAGGTGAGTCGCGACGAGGCGCGGGCCGTCGTCGCGGAACTCCGCCGCCACGCCAAGGCCTCGGAGGAACACGTCCGGGGCTTCACTCGTCTGGCGACCGACGAGGTCCACGACACCCCGGTCCTCGTCGTCGACCGCCCCGGCTGGGTCCGGGCGAACGTCGCCGGGTTCCGGGAGATCCTCAAGCCCCTGCTCGAGAAGATGGAGGAGCGCCGCGGCGGCTCCCCCGGCAGCGCGGTCCTCGGCGCCGTCGGCGGCAAGGTCACCGGCGTGGAGCTGGGCATGCTCCTGTCGTTCCTGTCGTCCCGGGTCCTCGGCCAGTACGAGACCTTCGCCCCGGCCACCCGTGAGCTCCCCGCCGGTGCCGACGGAGGCGGCCGGCTGCTGCTCGTCGCGCCGAACATCGTCCACGTCGAGCGCGAACTCGACGTCGAACCCCACGACTTCCGCCTGTGGGTGTGCCTGCACGAGGAGACGCACCGCACGCAGTTCACCGCCGTGCCGTGGCTGCGCGACCACCTCGAGGGCGAAATCCAGTCGTTCCTCGCCGAGACCGACGTCGACCCCATGACCGTGCTGGAGCGTGTCCGCGAGGCCGCCCAGACGCTCGCCGGTGGACGCCCCGAGGGCGAGGAGGACGACGGCGGCCGGTCGCTCGTCGAGCTGGTGCAGACACCCGCCCAGCGGGAGGTCCTCGGCCGTCTCACCGCCGTGATGTCGCTGCTGGAGGGCCACGCGGACTTCGTGATGGACGGGGTCGGCCCGGCGGTCGTGCCGAGCGTCGCGGAGATCCGCGAGAAGTTCCAGCAGCGCCGCGCCAAGGGCGCCTCCCGCCTCGACATGGCCCTGCGCAAGCTGCTCGGCCTGGACGCCAAGCTCCGCCAGTACCGTGACGGCGAACGCTTCGTACGGGCCGTCGTCGACGAGTGCGGCGTGGACGGCTTCAACCGCGTGTGGACCTCGCCCAACACGCTCCCCACCAAGGCGGAGATCGCCAAACCGGCGGACTGGATCGCGCGGGTGCACCGCACGCCGGAGTCGTGAGCCCCGCGGGCGGATCGTTGTACGAATCCGGCCGACGGCAGGCGAACGCCCCTTCAATCACCCGTCCGAGGGACCGTGAGCCTTCGGCAGGCGTGCGATGCTCGGGGAACGGCCCGTTTCTGTCACCATCTACACACTCTGCGTGACCGAACCTCGGGCTCACCCCCGAAAACTTCATGAAGGGCACCGGACATGGGTCCCCATCCTGCGGTCGCGGCGATACGCCTGGCGGTCCGCCGCGTCCTCCACGACATCCTGACCGAACTGAACACCACGGCAGGCGTCCCCGCCGGGACGGCCGCCGAGCGCGCGCCCGACCGTCCGCCGGCGCCGCTCGTGCTCGTGGCGTGCTCCGGCGGCGCCGACTCGATGGCGCTCGCCTCCGCCCTCGCCTTCGAGGCCCCCCGGCTCGGCATCCGCGCCGGCGGCGTCACCGTCGACCACGGCCTGCAGACCGGCTCCGACCTGCGCGCCGAGGAAGTCGTCCTGCGGCTGCGCGAGCTCGGCCTCGACCCGGTCGAGGCGACCGCCGTGACCGTCGGCCGGGAGGGAGGGCCCGAGGCCGCCGCCCGCGACGCCCGCTACGCCGCCCTGGACGCCGCGGCCGCCCGTCACGGGGCCGCCGCCGTCCTGCTCGGCCACACCCGCGACGACCAGGCCGAGACCGTCCTGCTGG
The DNA here is from genome assembly GCF_042724095.1 of Streptomyces sp. NPDC127100. Classification (NCBI taxonomy): domain Bacteria; kingdom Bacillati; phylum Actinomycetota; class Actinomycetes; order Kitasatosporales; family Streptomycetaceae; genus Streptomyces; species Streptomyces sp. NPDC127100. The sequence continues at coordinate 64,763 of NZ_JBHXFL010000001.1, read as the reverse complement.
GCCTCGCCCGCGGCTCCGGCATCCGCTCCCTGTCGGGCATGGCCGCGGTCTCGGGGGCCGGCGGCCGTTACCGGCGCCCCTTCCTCCAGGTCGACCGGCAGACCGCCCGCAAGGCCTGCATGGTCCAGTCCCTGCCCGTCTGGGACGACCCGCACAACGCCGACCCCGCGTACACCCGCTCCCGGCTGCGCCACGAAGGCCTGCCCGCCCTGGAGAAGGCCCTCGGCAAGGGCGTCGTGGAGGCCCTCGCCCGTACGGCCCAGCTCTCCCGGGACGACGCCGACGCCCTCGACACCTGGGCCCGCCAGGCCGAGGCCGGCGTCCGCGACGCCACCGGCGTCCTGGAGTGCGCCAAGCTCTACGCCCTGCCGCCCGCCGTGCGCCGCAGGATCCTGCGCCGGGCCGCCATCGAGGCCGGCGCCCCGGCCGGTGCGCTGTTCGCCCGCCACATCGAGGAAGTCGACCGGCTGATCACCGGCTGGCGCGGTCAGGGAGCCATCAACCTCCCCGGCAAAGTCGTCGCCCGGCGTCAGGGTGGCAGACTGGTGATTCGGCAAGGCTGAATCCGGAAGCTCCCACCGACCCGACCGGGGTCACCGGGGTGATCCGGAGTGGCCGGTGGGACGACCGAAAGTGATGCGGGTGGACGCGAACGACATGGGTGCCGACCTCGAGAAGGTACTCATCACCAAGGAAGAGATCGACGCGAAGCTGGCCGAGCTGGCCGCGAAGATCGACGCGGAGTACGAGGGCAAGGACCTGCTGATCGTCGGTGTCCTCAAGGGCGCCGTGATGGTCATGGCCGACCTCGCCCGGTCGCTGTCCACCCCCGTCACCATGGACTGGATGGCGGTGTCCTCGTACGGCGCGGGCACCCAGTCCTCCGGCGTGGTGCGGATCCTCAAGGACCTCGACACCGACATCAAGGGCAGGCACGTCCTGATCGTCGAGGACATCATCGACTCCGGCCTGACCCTGTCCTGGCTGATCTCCAACCTCGGCTCGCGCGAGCCCGCCTCCCTCAAGGTGTGCACGCTGCTGCGCAAGCCCGACGCCGCCAAGGTCGCCATCGACGTGCAGTGGGTCGGTTTCGACATCCCCAACGAGTTCGTCGTCGGCTACGGGCTGGACTACGCCGAGAAGTACCGGAATCTGCCGTTCGTCGGTACGCTCGCGCCTCACGTCTACGGTGGCTAGCACAGCCTCGTAGGGCGGAACGGGAACCCCGGCGGCCCCCGCGGCGTTGGAGCATGCAGACGGGACGTCGACCGTCCTGTGCGGCTTCGGGCCACCAGGCTGGGGTACCGTCAGAAGAACTGTCTTATCAAACTCACTATGGCAGGAGGGACGGGGCGGCACCGCTCCGTGTGGATGGACGTGAAGCGATACTTCCGTGGGCCGGTCATGTGGATCGTGCTGGCCGTCCTTGCCGTGGTCGTGTTGATGCAGGTCGTCGGCTCGTCCGGCGGCTACAAGACGGTGGACACCGGCCAGGTCGTCCAGGCGATCAACAACAACAAGGTCGAGTCGGCCAAGCTCACCACCGGTGACGAGCAGACCATCAAGGTCCAGCTCAAGGACGGCGAGAAGATCAAGGGCAGCTCGAAGATCCAGGCGAGCTACATCGGCGACCAGGGCGTGACCATCGCCGGCACCCTGCAGAACAAGTACCAGGACAAGCAGATCCCCGACGGCTACACCGTGTCGCCGTCCAAGCAGAACGCGTTCGTCGGCATCCTGCTCTCCCTGCTGCCGTTCGTCCTGATCGTGGTCGTCTTCCTGTTCCTGATGAATCAGATGCAGGGCGGCGGCTCCCGGGTCATGAACTTCGGCAAGTCCAAGGCGAAGCTCATCACCAAGGACACCCCGAAGACGACGTTCTCCGACGTCGCCGGGTCGGACGAGGCCGTCGAGGAGCTCCACGAGATCAAGGAGTTCCTCCAGGAGCCGGCGAAGTTCCAGGCCGTGGGCGCCAAGATCCCCAAGGGCGTGCTGCTGTACGGCCCGCCCGGCACCGGCAAGACCCTGCTCGCGCGTGCCGTCGCGGGCGAGGCGGGCGTGCCGTTCTACTCGATCTCGGGTTCCGACTTCGTCGAGATGTTCGTCGGTGTCGGTGCCTCCCGGGTCCGTGACCTGTTCGAGCAGGCCAAGGCGAACGCGCCGGCCATCGTCTTCGTCGACGAGATCGACGCGGTCGGCCGCCACCGCGGCGCCGGCCTGGGTGGCGGTCACGACGAGCGCGAGCAGACGCTGAACCAACTGCTCGTCGAGATGGACGGCTTCGACGTCAAGGGCGGCGTGATCCTCATCGCCGCGACGAACCGGCCCGACATCCTCGACCCGGCGCTGCTGCGCCCGGGCCGTTTCGACCGGCAGATCGCCGTCGACCGGCCGGACATGCAGGGCCGTCTGGAGATCCTCAAGGTCCACCAGAAGGGCAAGCCGGTCGCGCCGGACGTCGACCTGTCGGCCGTCGCCCGCCGCACCCCCGGCATGACCGGTGCCGATCTGGCCAACGTGCTGAACGAGGCCGCCCTGCTGACGGCCCGCAGCGACCAGAAGCTGATCGACAACCACATGCTGGACGAGGCGATCGACCGTGTGGTCGCGGGCCCGCAGAAGCGGACCCGGATCATGTCGGACAAGGAGAAGAAGATCACCGCGTACCACGAGGGCGGTCACGCCCTGGTCGCGGCGGCCTCACCGAACTCCGACCCGGTCCACAAGATCACGATCCTCTCCCGCGGCCGTGCCCTCGGTTACACGATGGTGCTCCCGGATGAGGACAAGTACTCGACCACGCGCAACGAGATGCTCGACCAGCTCGCCTACATGCTGGGCGGCCGCGCGGCCGAGGAACTGGTCTTCCACGACCCGACGACCGGTGCCGCCAACGACATCGAGAAGGCCACCAGTGTGGCCCGCGCGATGGTCACGCAGTACGGCATGACCGAGCGTCTCGGTGCGATCAAGTTCGGCGGTGACAACACCGAGCCCTTCCTCGGCCGTGAGATGGCGCACCAGCGCGACTACTCGGAAGAGGTCGCCGCGCTGGTCGACGAAGAGGTCAAGAAGCTCATCGAGACGGCGCACAACGAGGCCTGGGAGATCCTGGTCGAGAACCGCGACGTCCTCGACAACCTCGTCCTCGCCCTGCTCGAGAAGGAGACGCTCGGCAAGGAGGAGATCGCCGAGATCTTCGCGACGATCGTCAAGCGCCCGCCCCGGCCCGCCTGGACCGGTTCCTCCCGCCGCACCCCCTCGACCCGCCCGCCGGTGCTCTCCCCCAAGGAGCTCGCGTTGACCAACGGGGCGAACGGTGCGACGGCGGCGATCTCCACCGCCAAGAGCACCACGGCGGAGCCCGCCCCGGCACCCGAGAGGGCCCCGGAGGACCGCCCGGAGAGCTGATCACGGCCTCCCCGCGACCGATCAGGGTCGGAATGTAAGCCGCGCCCCCCAGGTTCTAGCCTTGGGGGGCGCGGCATTTCCGTATGCCGGCATGCGAGAAGACAGGAACGAGGCACCAGATGACCGACCCCGTGACGCTGGACGGCCAGGACCCGATCGGTGAGTTCGACGAGAAGCGGGCCGAGAACGCCGTGCGCGAACTGCTGATCGCGGTCGGCGAGGACCCGGACCGGGAGGGCCTGCGGGAGACGCCGGCGCGGGTGGCGCGGGCGTACAGGGAGATATTCGCGGGACTGTGGCAGGAGCCCGAGGACGTCCTGACGACCACCTTCGACCTCGGTCACGACGAGATGGTCCTGGTGAAGGACATCGAGGTGTTCAGCACGTGTGAGCACCACCTGGTGCCGTTCCGGGGTGTCGCCCACGTCGGGTACATCCCGTCCACCAGCGGGAAGATCACCGGACTGTCCAAGCTCGCCCGCCTCGTGGACGTCTACGCCCGCCGGCCGCAGGTGCAGGAACGTCTCACCACGCAGGTCGCGGACTCCCTCATGGACATCCTGGAGCCGCGCGGCGTGATCGTCGTCATCGAGTGCGAGCACATGTGCATGTCGATGCGCGGCATCCGCAAGCCCGGCGCGAAGACCATCACCTCGGCGGTGCGCGGTCAGCTTCGGGACTCCGCCACCCGCAACGAGGCGATGAGCCTGATCATGGCGCGCTGACACGGCGCGCCGGTCCGGCCGGGGCCGCGGCGGATCAGGTCGTCGGGGCCGCGCCCGAGTTGTCGTCGTCGTCCTCCGGGAGCTTGCAGACCCGCTCGAGGAACATGGCGGACGCTATGACGCCGATGCCGGTGAGGACCGAGAAGCCGGCGTAGATGGCCTGGTCGCGGCGGGCGGGGATGTCGAGGTACTCCAGGAGGAAGACGCCCGTGCCGCCGTACATGCCGGCGACCAGGGCGGCCACGAGGGCGCTGGCCTGGCCGAAGACGACCGCACGGGCCGCCATCAGCGGGTCGACGCCCTTGGCGCCGGGGACGCGGTCGCGCTGGGCCTTCAGCCGGGCGCGGATCGAGAGCGCCGTGGCCAGCAGGATCACGGCGATCACCGCGAGCACGATGGGGGCGGCGAGGGGGACGCTCGGGAGGGTCCCGATCGAGTTCCACAGGCGGGCGCCCGCCCAGGACAGGACCCCGGCGACGACGAACACGCCGGCCAGCATCCTGATGCGCAACTCTTTCACGGTGCCCCTTCGCTCCCCCGGATGTCCGGCTCATGCGCCGGCCGCCGCACGCCCGGACGTCGGGCGTCCGGCGGCGGACTTCGGTCGTCTCGACCTTAACGACTACTCGGGCAGGTGGAGTTCCAGGTCGGCGCGGGGCGCGACGCCCTCGCGCGTCACCGCGTCCAGCAGACCGGCGACCGGGCCGTGGCCGGGCAGCTGGGCCTCGGGGTCCACGTCGTGCCACGGGGCGAGGACGAAGGCGCGCTGGTGGGCACGCGGGTGGGGCAGGGTGAGGTGCGGGTCGTCGGAGACGACGTCGGCGTAGGCGACGATGTCGACGTCGAGGGTGCGCGGGCCCCAGCGCTCGTCCCGCACGCGGTGGAAGGCCTCCTCGACGGCGTGCGCCCGCTCCAGGAGCGAGGACGGCGGCAGGGTGGTCTTCAGGACCACGACCGCGTTGAAGTACGACGGCTGGGTCCCGGGCTCGACGCCCCACGGCTCGGTCTCGTACACCGGCGAGACGCCCTTGATCCGCACGCCCGGGGTCTCCTCCAGGGCGTCGATGGCGCCCTGGAGGGTCTCCAGGCGGTTGCCGAGGTTCGCGCCGAGCGCGATCACGGCGCGCTTGGGGTTGGACAGCGTGCTGTCGGCGGCGTCCACCCTCTCGACGACGGAGGCGGGCACCGGCTGGACGGTCGGGTCGCTGGGACCGTCGGTGAAGGGGACACTCATACACGGCTCCGGATGATGGTGACGGTCACGTCGTCGAAGGGCACCGTGATCGGCGCGTCCGGCTTGTGGACGCAGACCTCGACCTCCTCGACCCGTTCGTGCTTCAGGCAGACCTGGGCGATGCGCTCGGCGAGCGTCTCGACCAGGTCGACGGGCTCGCCCTCGACGACGGCCACGACCTCCTCGGCCACGATGCCGTAGTGCACGGTCTTCGCCAGGTCGTCGTCGGCCGCGGCCGGCCGGGTGTCCAGGCCCAGGACGATGTCCACGAGGAAGGTCTGGCCCTCCTCGCGTTCCTTGGGGAACACACCGTGGTGCCCGCGGGCCTTCAGGCCGCGCAGCGCGACACGATCCACACGAATCACTCCTGCAGTCGTCGGTCAGGGCCGGTGCGCACCACGTGCGGGCGGTGCGCCGGCCACAGTCGAATCTACCCGCGGGCACCGACAGTCCCGGGCCGCGGGTGGCGCGGGTCCGGGCGGAAGCGCGGAGCCTTCACCGTGCCTTTGCCCTGGCGGACCCGGTGGATCACGGGTTGGTAGCCGCCCATACCCGGCGGTCCGTGATTCCAACCACTTCTTGCTCCCGGCGGCTCAGGGGGCCGTGTCCTCGGTGTCCGCGCCGCCCTCGTCCTCGCTCTCCGCGAGGACGGGCGAGGCGTGGTGCGACCAGAGCTTCCAGCCCGAGGGCGTGCGCCGGTAGGCGTTGGTGGCGACCACGAGCTGGCCGACGAGCGGTCCGAGCTCGTCGTCGCCCTGGGGGGCGGGGCCGCCGCTGAGGATGTTCTCGGTGCAGGTCACCAGGGCGGTGTCGCCGGTGACGGAGACGTGCACGTCGGTGAGGAAGAACTGGATGTAGTCGGTGTTCGCCATGATCAGCGCGTACGAGCGCAGGACCTCGCCGCGGCCGGTGAGCACCGGCCAGCCGGGGTGCACGCAGGAGACCACACCGGCGTCCGCCGGGTCGTGGTAGGTCTCGTCGATGCCGAGGTCGGACGGGGTGAGCCAGAGCTCGGACACCTTCTCGAAGTCGCCCTGCTCGAGGGCCTCGTAGAAGGCGGTGTTGGTGGCCTCGACCTGTTCGACGTCGAGGTGCGGGGCGTTCACCGCGCTCCTTCGACCGCGCGTGCGACGCGTACCGCGTCCGCCGTCGCGCGCACCTCGTGGACGCGCACGGCCCACGCCCCGGCGTGCGCCGCGAGCGCGGAGACGGCGGCGGTGGCGGCGTCGCGCTCGCGCGCGGGCGGCGGGGCGGCCTGCGGGCCGGCGAGGACGCGGCCGAGGAAGCGCTTGCGGGAGGCGGCGACGAGCAGCGGGTGGCCGAGGGCGAGCAGCCGGTCCAGGTGGGCGAGGAGGACGAGGTCGTGCTCGGCGTCCTTGGAGAACCCGAGGCCGGGGTCGACGACGACGCGGTCGGCGGCGATGCCGCCCTCCAGGACGGCCTCCACGCGCGCGTGCAGCTCGCCGGCGACCTCCGTGACGACGTCGGCGTAGGTGCCGCGGACGTTGCCGCCCTCCAGGAAGCCGCGCCAGTGCATGACGACGAAGGGGGCGTCGGCGTCGGCCACGACGGGGATCATGCGGGGGTCGGCGAGGCCGCCGCTGACGTCGTTGACGAGGGCGGCGCCGGCGGCGAGGGCCTGTTCGGCGACCGAGGCGCGCATCGTGTCGACGGAGATCGTGACGCCCTCGGAGGCCAGGCCGCGCACGACCGGGACGACCCGGCGGAGTTCCTCGTCCTCGTCGACGCGGGTCGCCCCGGGGCGAGTGGACTCGCCGCCCACGTCCACGAGGTCGGCGCCCTCGGCGACGAGGTCGAGGCCGTGCTTGATGGCGGCCGTGGTGTCGAAGAAGCGGCCGCCGTCGGAGAAGGAGTCGGGGGTCACGTTGACGACCCCCATGACCGCACAGCGGTCCCATGCGGTCAGTCCCGCCAGGTGGCGGCGGCCGGTCTGCTTGCTCATGTGTTCAGCGTAGGCCCCGCGAGCGGATGCCTCCGGCGGCGGTGGGGGGTGCCTGCGGCGGCCCGTGCGGCTTCGTGGCCGTGCCGCCGCGGGCAGTCGGACCGCGGGGCCCCGGCGGCCCGGCGTCACGCCGTCCGGGCCTCCCGGTCCGGGAGGCCGTGCACGCACGGGCGCCGTGCGCCCGCGCGGCGGCGCAGGAAGCGGGGGAGCGGTGGCGTGAGGGTGACGAAGCCCTCCGCCTGCATGGCGGCGAAGCCGATGCGGGGCAGGTCGGCGGAGGCGCGGTAGACGACGAAGCGGGGCTCCCAGCGCGGCTTGAACTTCGCGTTGAACTTGTACAGCGACTCGATCTGGAACCAGCGCGAGAGGAACACCAGCAGTCCGCGCCACGCCCGCAGCACCGGCCCGGCGCCGATCTTCTCGCCGCGCGCGAGCGCCGCGCGGAACATGGCGAAGTTCAGGGAGACCCGCGCGATGCCCAGCTTCGGGGCGGCCTGGAGCGCGGCCACGATCAGCAGTTCGTTCATGCCCGGGTCGGCCGAGCGGTCGCGGCGCATCAGGTCCAGGGAGACCCCGTCGGTGCCCCACGGCACGAAGTGCAGGATCGCCTTGAGGTCGCCGTACTCGCCGGGCTCCGTGTCCTGCTTGTGCGCGGTGGCTATCAGGCAGTCCCCGTCGGCGGGGTCGCCGATGCGGCCCAGCGCCATGGAGAAGCCGCGCTCGGTGTCGGTGCCCCGCCAGTCGTCGGCGGCGCGGCGCACCCGGTCCAGCTCGGCCTCGCCGAGGTCAGCCACGCGCCGTACCCGGGTCTCGTAACCGGCGCGCTCGATGCGCTTGACCATCTGGCGCACGTTGCGCATCGCGCGGCCGGTGAGGGCGAAATCCGCGACGTCCACCACCGCCTCGTCGCCCAGTTCGAGGGCGTCGAGCCCCGTCTCGCGGGTCCACACCTCGCCGCCGGTCTCGGAGCAGCCCATGACGGCGGGCGTCCAGGAGTGGGCACGCGCCTCGTCCATGAAGCGCTCGATGGCGCCCGGCCAGGCCTCGACGTCGCCGATCGGGTCGCCGCTCGCGAGCATCACGCCGGAGACCACGCGGTAGGTGACGGCGGCCTTGCCGCTGGGGGAGAAGACGACGGCCTTGTCGCGGCGCAGGGCGAAGTGACCGAGGGAGTCGCGGCTGCCGTGCTTGGCCAGCAGGGCGCGCAGGCGCGTCTCGTCGTCCTCCGTCAGTCGCGCGGCCGGGTGTTCGGGACGGAAGGCCAGGTAGATGGTGGTGACGGCGGTGAGCAGGCCGAGGGCGCCGAGGGAGAAGGCCACCGTCCAGGAGGTGTTGCCCCGGTAGTCGACCGGCCCCTCGAAGCCGAACAGCCCGTACAGCACATGGGCGATGCGGTCGGCCAGACTCGGGTCGCCGACCATGCGGTGCGGGTGGACACTGACGATGACCAGGCCGAGAGCGAGGGAACCGGCGCCCATGAGGACGAAGTTGGCGAGCGCCTTCCAGCGGCTGCGGGGGTCGGGCAGTGCCGCGAACTGGTCGCGGTGGCGCAGCAGCGGAGCGAGCAGGACCAGGGAGATGAGCACACCGGCGAGGGAATGTCGGTAGGTGAACTGCGCGGCGGCGCCCAGCGGCAGCAGGGCCACGGCGGCCCGCCAGGCCCGGCGCTTGCGGCGCTTCAGCCCGTGCGCGAGAAGCAGGAGCAGGACGCCCGCGCTGAGCGAGAGCGCCGCGGCGAACGGGCCGAACGCGCCGGGCAGCACCTCGGCGAACGCGTGCATGCGGCTGTGCCGGAAGCGGGGGAAGACGCCCGCGGCGATGTTCAGCAGGCCGACCAGCGTGCAGGCCCTGCCGACGAGGACGGGCACGGCCTCCGGGCGCGGACCGCGCAGCACCCGGCCCACGCGCGTGGGGACGGCGGCCTTGGGCGCGATTCTCGGAACCGCACCCGACATTTCCTCATCTGTGCTGACAGACATCGCACCCGTAGTTCTGCGAGAGACCGTGGATCCGGGCCCGTTTCGGGCATCCGGCGACATTGCGCCCTCTAGGACGGTGTCTTGAGGGGAGAGGTTCACTCCCCTTCTCAAAGCCCCTTCAAAGGCCGGGGAAAGTTACGGGACAACCCCTCGCGAACCCGACGGGGGGCCGGGCAACCCGCGGGAAAGCGTAGGCAGGTAGCGAGGCATGGGTCTGACAAGCAACAAGGTGCTGGCACTGGCGGTTGTGTCCGGCGTGCTGCTGTTCGCCGGCACGGTGTGGCTGTGGCCGCGCCTGGCACGGCGGGGCTGGCGTGCCGTCCTGGGCCGGATAGGCCTGCTGTTCGCCACCCAGCTGGCGGTCTTCGCCGCGGTCGGCCTCGCCGCCAACCAGTCCTTCGGTTTCTACGCGAGCTGGGCCGACCTGTTCGGGCGGGAGACCGGCCAGGGCGTGGTGGTCGACCACTCGGCAGGCGCGCGCGGGCCGCTCCAGGTGGTCGGCACGGGGCGGGTGACACGGGCGGGCGGGGCCCGGCCGGAGATCGGCGGCCAGATCCAGCACGTCCGGATCGTCGGCCGTACGACGCACATCGCGACGCCCGCCGAGGTGTACCTGCCCCCCGAGTACTTCCAGCCTCGGTACCGCACCCGTACGTTCCCCGCGACCGTCGTCCTGACCGGCTACCCGGGGACGACCGAGGCGCTGGTGAGCAAGCTCCACTACCCGCGCACGGCGCGGGACCTGGCCGAGGAGGGCCGCATGCAGCCGATGGTGCTGGTGATGCTGCGGCCCACGGTGGCACCGCCGCGCGACACGGAGTGCGTGGACGTGCCGGGCGGCCCGCAGACGGAGTCGTTCTTCGCCAGGGACCTTCCCGAGGCCGTCCTCGCCCACTACCGGGTGGGCCGGGAACCGGGCAGCTGGGGCATCGTCGGCAACTCGACCGGGGGGTACTGCGCGCTGAAGCTCGCCCTGCACCATCCCCGCGTCTACGCCGCCGGAGTCGGCCTGTCGGCGTACTACGACGCCCCGAGCGACCCGACGACCGGCGATCTGTTCCAGGGCAACAAGGAACTGCGGAACCGGGCCGATCTCTGGTGGTACGTCAAGCACATGCCCGCGCCCGCCACTTCGCTGCTCGTCACCAGCAGCAGGTCCGGCGAGACGAACTACAAGGACACGCTGAAGTTCATAGAGCGGGTGAAGGAGAAGAAGCCGACCCGGATCTCGTCGATCATCCTCGAAAGGGGCGGGCACAACTTCAATACCTGGCGGCGCGAGATCCCGGCGGCGCTGCAGTGGATCGGCGGGCGGCTGGACGCCCGCTGACGCGGGGCCGCCGGGCGCCGCGCGGATTTTCCTCGAAATGATCTTGAGTTAATTCGGCGACGGCGGGCAAGTGGAATCCTGATGCCGTGTGAACGCGTCGGAGACGGCCGTGTTTTTACGGGGCGGGGCGCCAAGATTCGCCTACGCGCGGTAAGTTTCTGGCCATGCCACGTGGACGTCACCGTCATTCCCCGCCTCTGCACAGACTGCTTCCTCCGTCGGCGATCGCAGGCGTCTCGGTCGTCTGCGCACTCGGCCCCTGGGTGTTCGGCGAGGCGGTGGTCCTCCGCGCGCTCGCCGCGACCGCCGCGGTGACGGCGGTCGCCGGTGCGGTCGTCATGCGTCACTGGGACGCCCAGGCCGGCAAACGCGTCGCCGACCTCACGCGCGCGCGTGCGAGCGACGAATGGCGCTACGAGGAACGGGTCGCCGAACTGGAGTCCGACCTCGAGGAGTCGCGCGAGCTGCGCATGAAGCTGGAGCACCGGCTGCGCGCCAAGCGCACCGAGCTGGCGGGCCTGCGCAACGAGCACGCTTCCCTGCTGCGCCGGTACGCCACCGCGGAGACCGAGCGCGCCAGCGCGCTGGAGGGCCGCCGCCTGCTGGAGATCGAGGCCGCGCCGGCGACACGCGCGCTGCCCGCGGCCCGGCCGGCCCCGGTGGAGGAGACGCGCCCGGCGGAGACCGGGGACCCGCGGGCCGCCGCGTCCGCGGAGGCCGCCGGGGAGACGCCCGTGGCGCCTGCCGTCTTCTCGCCGGCGGGCTCCCGGCTGTTCCTGCGGGCGAGCGCCGCGCTGGCACGGTTCGAGGACGACGAGACGCTCGCCGGAGAGGACCGTGAGCCCGCCGGCGGTGACGACGACGGCGGCGACGACGGTGACGGCGGCGGCAACGGCGGCGGCGAGAGCGCCGCGGCGGCCGAGCCCGTGCCGGAGGACGAGGCGCAGGGACAGCCCGAGGGGGCCGACGGGCACGAGGCCGCGCCCACCACCGCGCCGGGCCGGTCGGACGACCTGCCCGACCGGCCGGGGCAGGCCGACCAGTCCGCCGAGCAGCCGTCCGCGCGGCAGCCCGGCCGGCACTACACGGTGCCGGCCGCGGTGGCCGTCGTGCCGGCCGCTCCCGCGCGGCGCCCGGTGGTCGAGGGCGGTTTCGACTTCTTCGGCACCAAGGACGCGACGGCGTCGCCCGCCGCCCTGGAGGCCGTGCAGAACGAGGACCTCGCCGACGTCGTCGGCCAGGAGGCCCTCGCCCTGCACAAGGCCGAGACGGAGGCCGCCTTCAAGCCGGCCGGCGAGGAGTCCCGGGGGGTGGGTCAGGTGATCGACCTGACGGCCCACGACGAGACCGAGCAGATCGACGTACAGGGGCTGCGCAGCGCGGCCTCCTGACCGGAGCGGACCCGGCGGCGGACGCCGTCACCGGTCCGGGTCACGCCATCCACCGGTCCGGCAGCGCGTCCCGCCGCCCCGTGCGGGAGCGCTCCGCCTGCCCGCGCAGCAGCTCCGCCGCCTCGCCGGCGTCCCGCAGCCGCGCGGTCACGGTCTTGTTCGCCCCCGTGTCCACCCGTACGTCGGCGACCCGCCGGGCCCGCTGCCAGGGGCCCTGCGTCAGGCGGACGCTCTGCACCTTGGCGTGCGGGACCAGCGCCAGGCTCCGCCGCAGCAGCCCGCGGCGGGCGGCGAACACCGCGTCGGTGACGGCCAGGCCCTGGCCGCGCCACCACAGCGGCAGGCACCACCGGGACCGCCGCGGCGGACGCGACAGCGCCGACGGCGCCGGCACCGTCGCGCCGGGCAGCACGCGTGCCACCACCGACTCGGCGATGTCGCGCGGGGCGACCGGCACCAGCACGGAGTTCGACGACCCGGCCACGTCCAGCTCCACCCGGACCCACCCCCGCCGGCGCCACAGCAGCGGCTCCACGATCCGCACCGTCTGCACCCGGCCCGGCGGCACCGTCTCGTGGGCCCGGTCCAGCAGCCCGTGGTCGAGGCGCAGCCCGTCCGGCGACTCGGCCACCGTCCAGTCGTACTCCCCGACGAACCGCCCCACGCTGCTCGCACCGGCCGCGCCCAGCAGCGGCAGGGCGGTCGCCAGGACCGTCCACAGGCTGTGGGTGGCCGACCAGAGCAGCGTCGGCACGACCACGGCGGCGGCCAGCGTGCCCCAGGTCGCGCCGGTCAGCAGCAGGGAGACGGCCAGCACACCGGGCGGCACCCGCAGCAGGTGCCGGGACGGGGCCTCGCCGACCTCGTGCGCCGTCTCCGGCGCGAAGCCCGCCGCGCGCGCGAGCAGCTCGGCCCGCAGCGCCCGCGCCTCGGCGGCGCCCAGGAAGGCCAGCTCGTCCTTCTTGGCGGTGCCGATGACGTCGAGTTTCAGCTTGGCGACCCCGGCGACGCGGGCCAGCAGGGGCTGGGTGACGTCGATCGCCTGGATGCGTTCGAGCCGGATGTGCGCCGTGCGCCGGAACAGCAGGCCGGTACGGATGCGCAGCTCGGCGTCCGTCACGGCGAAGTGGGTGAACCACCAGGTCAGGAAGCCGTACAGGGCGGCGGCCGGGATCAGCACGGCGAGGCCGATCAGCAGCGTGGTCGTGGTCAGCCGCGCCAGTTGGCGCTGTGCCTGGTCGGGGTCGTGGACGGCCCACCCGACGATCACGGCGACCGGCGCCCAGGCCCGCCGCAGCGGGGTGACCGGGTGCAGCCGGCGCTCGGCCACCGCCTCCCCGGCGCCCGCGGTCACAGCCCCGCCGATCGGGCCTCGCCCAGCTCGGTGAGCCGGTCGCGCAGGCGTTCCGCCTCGGCCGGGTCCAGGCCGGGGATGGTCGCGTCGGTCGCGGCGGCGGCCGTGTGCAGCTGCACGCTGGCCAGCCCGAAGTACCGTTCGACGGGCCCGGAGGTCACCTCGACCAGCTGCATCCGGCCGTACGGCACGACGGTCTCCTCACGCCACAGCACGCCCCGGGTGATCAGCAGGTCGTCGGCGCGCTCGGCGTACCGCCACGAGCGCCAGTTGCGCTCCAGCATCACCCAGCCGCAGGCCAGCACCGCCAGCGGCAGCAGCGCGAAGGCCGCCCAGCCGGGGCCCGCGAGCAGGCCGGGCAGAAGACCCGCGGCGAGGGCGAGCAGCCCCAGCCACACCACAAGCAACAGCCGCCGCATCCGCAGCAGTCCCGGGGGCAGCCCGGTCCACACCGGTCCGTCCGCCGCCGTGCCCGCCCCGGCCCCCGCCGCCCCTGCCCCGCCCGCCGTGCCCGTGTGATCAGGGCTCCCCGTCTCCATGGACCCAGCGTACGTAGGGGACACTGGGCGCATGACTCCTACGACGGAGACCATGGTCGGTATCGGCGGCGCCGCGGAGAGCACCGACATGGTGCTCAACATCGGCCCCCAGCACCCCTCCACGCACGGCGTGCTGCGGCTGCGGCTCGTCCTGGACGGAGAGCGCATCACGAGCGCGGAGCCGGTGATCGGCTACATGCACCGCGGCGCGGAGAAGCTGTTCGAGGCGCGTGACTACCGTCAGATCATCGTGCTGGCCAACCGGCACGACTGGCTCTCCGCGTTCTCCAACGAACTGGGCGTCGTCCTCGCCGTGGAGCGCATGCTCGGCATGGAGGTCCCCCCGCGCGCGGTGTGGACGCGGACGCTGCTCGCGGAGCTGAACCGGGTGCTCAACCACCTGATGTTCCTCGGCTCGTATCCGCTGGAACTCGGCGGGATCACCCCGGTCTTCTACGCGTTCCGGGAGCGCGAGGTCCTCCAGAACGTCATGGAGGAGGTCTCCGGCGGGCGCATGCACTACATGTTCAACCGCGTCGGCGGCCTCAAGGAGGACCTGCCGTCCGGCTGGACCGCACGCGCGCGTGCCGCCGTCGCCGCCGTGCGCTCCCGCATGGGCGTCTTCGACGACCTGGTGCTCGGCAACGAGATCTTCCGCGGGCGGACGCGCGGGGTGGGCACCCTGAGCGCCGAGGCCGTGCACGCGTACGGCGTCAGCGGGCCGATCGCGCGCGCCTCCGGCGTCGACTTCGACCTGCGCCGCGACGAGCCGTACCTCGCCTACGGCGAGCTCCAGGACACCCTGAAGGTCGTCACCCGCACCGAGGGCGACTGCCTCGCCCGCTTCGAATGCCTCCTGGAGCAGACGCACAACGCCCTCGACCTCGCCGACGCCTGCCTGGACCGGCTGGCCGGGCTGGCGCCCGGGCCGGTCAACCAGCGGCTCCCGAAGGTGCTGAAGGCGCCCGAGGGGCACACGTACGCGTGGACCGAGAACCCGCTCGGCATCAACGGCTACTACCTGGTCAGCAAGGGCGAGAAGACCCCGTACCGGCTGAAGCTGCGCTCGGCCTCGTACAACAACATCCAGGCCCTGACGGAGCTGCTGCCCGGGACGCTGGTCGCGGACATGGTGGCGATCCTGGGGTCACTGTTCTTCGTCGTCGGGGACATCGACAAGTAGCCGCGCGGCGTCGACGGGCCCGACCGGCTGGAGCAGCCACACGAAGTCGCCGAGCCCGCCGGACGCGGTCAGCTCGGCGGCCTCGGAGGCCCGCGCGAGGGCGCGCACGTACGCCGCCGGGTCGGTGGCGGCCAGCGCGAGCGGGGGGCGCGCGCCCGCGACCCCGAGGGCGCGCAGGGCGTCGCGCTGGGGGAGCAACCGCGCGCCGGGGGGCGCGCACGCCGGCTCGCACCCCACGGCACCCGTCCGGTGCCCCGCGTCGCCCGCACGGTCGGCGCCGCCCGCCGTGCCTCCCGTGCCGTACGCCGCCGCGCAGGCGTCCAGGGCGACGTGGGCCGTGATGTCGCACGTCCCGTCCGGTACCGGCGTCGTCCCGCGGCCCTCCCGGAAGCCGGTGAGCGTTCCGAAGGGCGGGCGGGTGTCCAGCGTGTGGGCGTAGTCGGCGGCCACCGCCAGCCCCCGTTCGAGCGTGGAGACGGCGGACGCCCACGCGGTGTCCCGGGGGAGCCCGATCTCGGCCCGCAGCCCCTCCTCGCGCGGCAGCGGCCACCAGCGTGCCAGCCACTCGGCGTCCGGCCCGTCCACCGGCTCCCCGAGCCGCTCCGTCCCGTCGCCCCGGACCAGCACCCGCCGTGCCACGCCGGCGGCGTCCACCTCCGCGACGTCCACCGGCACGTTGTCCAGCCACTCGTTCGCGAACAGCAGCCCCGTCACCCCCCGCGGCGGCCCGGGCAGCCACTCGATGCGCCGGTCGAGCCCGTCGGGGCGCCGCCCGGCGACCTCCACGGCGTACGCGCGCGTGCGGGCGGCCACGTCCGCGGGCAGCGCGGCCAGCACACCGGTGACCAGCTCGCCCCGCCCGGCGGCCATGTCCACGAAGGCGAGCGACGCGGGCCGGCCCAGCGCCTCGTCGACCCGGCACAGCAGCCGCGCCACGGCGCCCGCGAACAGCGGCGACGCGTGCACGGAGGTGCGGAAGTGCCCGGCGGGACCCTCGGGCCCGCGGTAGAACCCCGCCGGCCCGTACAGGGCGTCCTCCGTGGCCTCCCGCCAGCCGCGCCAGCCGCCGCCCGCCCAGCTCGCCCCGTCCGCCCCGTCCGTCCCGCCGGTCTCCGCCGTCCCCGCTGTCCTCGCCGTCACAGACCCAGGCTAGGCGCACAGGTGAGCGGAGCCTCCACCTTGCGGAGTATGCGCGGCGGACGCGGATCGGCCCTCCGGTTGACCCCTGCACCTATCGCCCTTCCCTACGCTGGGTTACGTGCAGCGCCTCTACGATTTCCTCCGCAGACACCCGATCGGTGTCGACTGTTTCTGGGCCCTCGCCCTGCTCGGGATCTCCGCGATCTCCGTGACCACGCAGCAGGAGGCCCAGGGGAAGGACGTCACGGCGCTGGTCGTCCCGCTCATCGTGCTGCTGTGCCTGGTGATCGCGCTGCGCCGGCGCATGCCGGAGAAGATGCTGCTGCTGGCCGTCGGACTCGGCGCGTGCCAGCTCGCGCTGGACGTCCCGACGATGTCCGCGGACTTCGCGCTGCTGGTGATCGTCTACACCGTCGCCGCGACCGGCGCCCGCTGGGCCTCCCGGGTCGCGCTCACCACGGGCCTGTGCGCCGCGCCCCTCGCCCAGCTGCGCTGGCCCAGCGAGAACACCGGCATAGCGGGCAACATCGCCATAACGGTCTTCCAGGCGGTGCCGTTCGCCCTGGCCTGGGTGCTCGGCGACTCCATCCGCACCCGCCGCGCCTACTTCGCCCAGCTGGAGGAGCGCAACGCCCGGCTGGAGAAGGAGCGCGAGGCGCAGGCCAAGGTCGCGGTCGCCGCCGAGCGGGCCCGGATCGCCCGGGAGCTGCACGACGTCGTCGCGCACAACGTGTCGGTGATGGTGGTGCAGGCCGACGGGGCCGCCTACGTCCTGGACGCGGCCCCCGACCAGGCGAAGAAGGCCCTGGAGACCATCTCCTCCACCGGCCGGCAGGCTCTAGCCGAGATGCGCCGCCTGCTCGGCGTGCTGCGCACCGGCGAGCACCAGGAGGCCGGCGAGTACGTTCCGCAGCCCGACGTCCAGCAGATCGAGGACCTCGTCGAGCAGTGCCGCACCTCCGGGCTGCCGGTCGACTTCAAGGTGGAGGGCACCCCGCGCCCGCTGCCCAGCGGCGTCGAGCTGACCGCGTACCGCATCGTGCAGGAGGCACTCACCAACACCCGCAAGCACGGCGGTCCCAACGCGGGCGCGAGCGTGCGGCTCGTCTACTTCGACGACGGGCTCGGCCTGCTCGTCGAGGACGACGGCAAGGGCGCCCCCCACGAGCTGTACGAGGAGGGCGGCTTCGACGGACAGGGCCACGGGCTGATCGGGATGCGGGAACGGATCGGCATGGTCGGTGGCACCCTGGACGCGGGCCCGCGGCCCGGCGGAGGGTTCCGCATCAGCGCTCTGCTGCCGCTGAAACCCGCACACTGACCTCCGCGCCCGTACGCACGTACGGCGTTGACACCTGTCACACACCCCGGCCGGGCTCCGGCCGGAGAACGGAAGAGGCCCCGATGACGATCCGCGTGATGCTCGTCGACGACCAGGTGCTGCTGCGCACCGGGTTCCGGATGGTGCTCGCGGCCCAGCCGGACATGGAGGTCGTCGCGGAGGCGGGCGACGGCGTCGAGGCCCTGGAGGTGCTGCGCTCCACCGCCGTGGACGTCGTCCTGATGGACGTCCGCATGCCCAAGCTCGACGGGGTGGAGACCACCAGCCGGATCTGCGTGGACCCGGCCGCGCCGAAGGTGCTGATCCTGACCACCTTCGACCTGGACGAGTACGCCTTCTCGGCGCTGAAGGCCGGTGCCTCCGGCTTCATGCTCAAGGACGTGCCGCCCGGTGAGCTGCTCGCCGCGATCCGCTCCGTGCACAGCGGTGACGCGGTCGTCGCCCCGTCCACCACCCGCCGGCTCCTCGACCGGTTCGCGCCGATGCTGCCGGCCACCGGGCAGGAGCCCCGGCACGCGGAGCTCCAGCGGCTCACCGAGCGCGAGCGCGAGGTGATGGTGCTGGTCGCGCAGGGCCTGTCCAACGGGGAGATCGCGGCCCGTCTCGTGCTGTCCGAGGCGACCGTCAAGACCCACGTGGGCCGCATCCTCACCAAGCTCGGACTGCGGGACCGGGTGCAGGTCGTGGTCCTGGCCTACGAGACCGGGCTGGTGCGGGCCGGCGGCGGACACGGCTGAGCACGCCCCGGCGCGGGCCCGGCGTCGGTAGGGTGCCGCGCATGCTCCTGTGGATCAACGGGCCCTTCGGGGGCGGCAAGACACAAACCGCGCACGAGATACGCCGCCGGCTGCCCGGCAGTGTCGTCTGCGACCCCGAGTTCGCAGGCTTCGGGCTGCACCGCATGCTGCCGCCCGGGCTGCGGGGCGACTTCCAGGACCTGGTGTCCTGGCGGCAGGGGGTGGTGGAGGTCCTCGACCTGGCCCTCACCCGGCACGACGGCGTGGTGATCGCCCCCATGACGGTCACCGAGCCGGCGTACTTCGCCGAGACCGTGGGACGACTGCGCGAACTGGGGCACGACGTCCGCCACTTCACCCTCCTCGCCGAACGGGAGACCGTCCTGCGGCGGCTGCGCGAGAGGGGCTTCGGTCACCTCCTGAAGTACGTCACCGGGAAGACCTCCGGCCTGCGCCGCGAGAGCTGGGCCGTGGAGCGGCTCGACCACTGTCTGGAGCGGCTGCGCGAGCCGGAGTTCGCCGAGCACCTGTGGACGGACCGCACGACCGTCCCGAGGACCGCCGACCGGATCGCCGTCCTGGCCGGGCTCACTCTGGAGCCCAACGACGAGGGCGCGCTGCGGACGCGGCTGCGGCAGACGGGGGTGGGGCTGCGGCACATCCGTCTCGACTGACCGCTCGCGCGGGCGGCGCCGGGCTACCGCAGGATGCCCTCCAGGAAGTCGCTGCCCAGCCGGGCCACCACCGTCACGTCCAGCTGGTGCAGGACGTACCGGCCGCGGCGGCGGGTGGTGATCAGGCCCGCCTTCTTCAGCGCCCCCAGGTGCCGGGATATCTCCGGGGCCGTCACGCCGTGCGCCTGCGCCAGCTCGCTCGTGGTGTACGCGCTGCGGGCCAGGTGGCGGCAGATCCGCATCCGCACCGGGTGGGACAGCGCCGACATCCGCAGCGTGAGCTGCTCGACGGACGGCGGGGAGACCGGCTCGGCGGCACCGACGGGGTAGTGCAGGACGGGCTGCCAGCCGTACCGGTGCAGGACCGACAGGTGCGGCCAGCCGAAGCTGGTGGGCAGGAGCATCAGGCCGCCGTCCCCGGTGGCCGTGCGGCCGTCGCCGAGCTTGTCGACCGTGATCACGCCCGCCGCCTCGTCCAGCGCCACCGCCGGGGACACCGCGGCCAGCGCCTCGGCCAGGCCCCGGTGCCGCAGCAGCTCGGTCTTGTGCCGGGCGTCGGCCGCGAGCTGGTGGCGCAGCCGGGCCCACGCGTCCGAGAAGAACGCCTCGTCGCAGTCCTGCAGGAACTGGCGCAGCCAGGCCCGGATCCGGGGCGGGTCGGCCAGCAGCCGCTCACTGAACCGCAGTTGCCGCGGCCCGCGCGCGGCGGCCAGGTCGAGGGCGCGCCGGCGCACCGCGGCGTCCGTGAGCGCGGAGGCGCCCCGGGTGCCGTACGGCAGGGCGCAGGTGAACTCCAGGGCCGCGTCCACGAACTGCTCGTCCGACAGCTTGTCCAGCAGGTCCAGGTCCTCGGCGAGGGTGGCGCCGGGCAGCGTGGTGCGGCCCGGGATGCCCGCGAACGGCATGAACAGGTCCGAGAACGTCGTCCGCCACAGGAAGTCGGCCTCGCACATCCGGTCGGCCAGGTGCGGGTCGAGCCGGGCGGAGGCCCCGGTCACCCAGCCCTGGAGACCCGGGTGGTGGGCCGGCTCGGAGAGCGCGTGCAGCGCCATGCACAGCTCGCCCAGGGGCGAGGGCACGACGGCGACCCTCTCCGGCCGCAGCCCCGCGATGTCGATGCGCACGCTCATGCCCCCATGGTGCACGCCACCACCGACAACGCCGCCGCCGATTGACCGGCGCCGTCAATCGGCGCGGCACCGCCGGCCCGGCCGGAGCGGCCTGGGACCGGCGGGACGCCGCGGAGCCCGCGCACCGGCCCCTTGTCCCCGTGCCCGGAGAGGGCGATCCGCCATGAGGGCGGGCGGGTCAGCGGGGCAGCCGCGCGGCGAAGTCCGCGACCGCGGCCTTCACGTCGTCCGCCGTCCACTCCAGGCCGTCCGCCTCGATCCCGACCTCGGTGACGGCGATGCCCGGCCCGGTCGCGTCCCAGGGCCGGCCGAAGAGCAGGGTGCCCGTCTCCTCGCCCTGCCGGATCGCGACCTCGCCGGCGACGTCGGCCTCGTACGGCAGCCAGACCTGGAACTCGTGGGTGTGCGGCACCTCGGGGTGCACCCGCGCCCACGGCAGCCCGGCCGCCGCGAAGCCCTCGCGCAGCGCGGCGGCCACCACGCGCGCGTGCCTCGCGTACTCCGGCAGCCGGGGCAGCTCGCGCTCCAGGCCGGCCAGCGCCGACAGGGCCGTGGGGAACTGCTGGAACACGTTGCCGCCGTAGCGGTGCCGCCAGGCCCTGGCCTCCTCCACCAGGGTGCGGGGGCCGGCCAGGGCGGCGCCGCCGTAGCCCTTGAGGGACTTGTAGAACGAGACGTACACGCTGTCGGCGAGGCCCGCGATCTCGTCCAGCGGGCGGCCGAGGTGCACGGTGGACTCCCACAGACGGGCGCCGTCGAAGTGCACCACCGCGTCGCGCTCCCGGGCTGCCCCGACCACCTCGGTCAGCTCCTCCCAGGTGGGCAGCAGGTAGCCGGCCTCCCGGAGCGGCAGCTCCAGCATGAGCGCGCCGAACGGCTCCCCGAAGTCGCGCACCTCGCCGGCGGTGGGCTGCCGGGGCTCGTCGGTCAGCCGTACCGGGCGCAGGCCGCTGACCCTGCTGAAGGCGCTCCGCTCGTGCACCTCGGGATGGCCGAGCCCGTGCAGGGCCACCACCGGGTTGCCGGTGCGGCCGGCCCAGCAGCGCAGCGCCACCTGCTGGGCCATGGTCCCGGTCGGGAAGAAGGCGGCGTCCTCGTGGCCGAGCAGGGCGGCCGTCCGCCGCTCCAGCGCCTCCACGACGCCGTTGCCGTACAGGTCCGACGCCTCGTCGAGGTCGTAGAGCTCCCCGGCCCCGTCGAGCAGGGCGAGCCGCTCCCGCAGGGTGGCGCCGTAGCCAGGGCGGGCGAGCAGGCGTTCGGCGCTGCGGTGGACGGCCACCCGCCGCTCGCGCATGCGCCGGTAGTGCTCCTCCCGCCCCTCCGTCGCGTCCGTCCGTTCCGCGTTTTCCCCAGTGCCAGTCATGCCGGGATCATGCCGTGCGGGAAGCGACGCCGGCACCGGGGTTTCCGCTTCCGGCGGGCACGCGCCCGGAGCGGGCGGGCGTGCGGGCCGTGCGGGCCCCGGGCCGGACGGCTCCCCGGAGGCGCGTGCGATAACCCACAGCCTGTGGACAACCGGACGCCCGCGGGACCGATAGCGTTAACATGACGAGAAATCGTCCGGTACCCCGAGCGGACTGGAACGGGAAGGCCGCAGTCGCGTGAACACAACCCCACAGCCAGACCCCAAGGACCGCCCCGCGCGGCTCACCGTAGGCGTCGTCGGCGCCGGCCGGGTGGGCCCCGCGCTGGCCGCGTCCCTCCAGCTCGCCGGACACCGTCCGGTGGCCGTCTCCGGGGTCTCCGACGCCTCCAGGCGGCGCGCCGCCGCCCTGCTCCCCGACGTGCCGCTCATGACGCCCGCCGAGGTCCTCCAGCACGCCGAACTGGTGCTGCTGACCGTCCCCGACGACGCGCTGCCCGGCCTGGTGACGGGGCTCGCCGAGACCGGCGCCGTGCGCCCCGGCCAGCTGATCGCGCACACCTCGGGGCGGTACGGCGCCAAGGTCCTGGACCCCGCCCTGCGCGCCGGAGCCCTGCCGCTCGCCCTGCACCCGGCGATGACCTTCACCGGCACCCCGGTGGACGTCCAGCGCCTGGCCGGCTGCTCCTTCGGCGTCACCGCGCCCGAGGAACTGCGGCTGGCCGCGGAGGCCCTGGTCATCGAGATGGGCGGCGAGCCCGAGTGGATCGCCGAGGACAGGCGCCCCCTGTACCACGCGGCGCTCGCGCTCGGAGCGAACCACCTGGTCACCCTGGTCGCCCAGTCCCTCGAGCTGCTGCGCACCGCCGGCGTCGAGGCCCCCGACCGGATGCTCGGCCCGCTGCTGGGCGCCGCCCTCGACAACGCCCTGCGGTCCGGCGACGCGGCCCTGACCGGCCCCGTCGCACGCGGGGACGCGGGCACGGTCGCCGCGCACATCGTGGAACTGCGCGCCCACGCCCCGCAGGCCGTCGCCGGCTACGTGGCGATGGCCCGCGCGACGGCCGACCGCGCCCTGGACCACGGCCTGCTCAAGCCCGAACTCGCCGAGGACCTCCTCGGGGTACTCGCCGACGGGAACCGCCCGGCCGACGGCACCGACGGCACCGAGGGAGACGCCCGATGACCACCACCCTGCTGCGCACCGCGGACGAGCTGCACGCGCGCGTACGGCACGGTCGCCGGGCCGTCGTGATGACCATGGGCGCCCTGCACGAGGGCCACGCCACCCTGATCCGTACGGCCCGGCGCACCGTCGGCCCGGACGGCGAGGTGGTCGTCACCGTCTTCGTCAACCCGCTCCAGTTCGGCGCCGGGGAGGACCTGGACCGCTACCCGCGCACCCTGGACGCCGACCTGGGGATCGCCGAGCGGGCCGGCGCGGACGTCGTCTTCGCCCCGTCCGTCGAGGAGGTCTACCCCGGCGGCGAGCCGCAGGTCCGCGTCACGGCGGGCCCCATGGGCGAACGCCTGGAGGGCGCCTCCCGCCCCGGCCACTTCGACGGCATGCTCACCGTCGTCGCCAAGCTGCTCCACCTCACCCGCCCCGACCTGGCCCTGTACGGCCAGAAGGACGCCCAGCAGCTCGCCCTGATCCGCCGCATGGTCCGCGACCTGAACTTCGGCCTGGAGATCGTCGGCGTGCCCACCGTGCGCGAGGAGGACGGTTTGGCCCTCTCCAGCCGCAACCGCTTTCTCTCGCCCCAGGAGCGCCGCACCGCCCTGGCCCTTTCCCAGGCCCTGTTCGCCGGCCGCGACCGGCACGCGGCCCAGGAGGCGCTGCGCGCGCGGGCCCGCGAAGTGCCCGCCACGCGCGCGCGTGCCGAGGCCCTCGGCGCCCTCGGCGAGTCCCGCGCGGCGGCCGACGCGCACGCCGTCGCCACCTCCGCCCCGGGCGGCGCCACGGCCGTCCGCGCCGCCGCCCGCCTGGTCCTGGACGACGCCGCCCGCTTCGACCCGCCGCTGCGGCTGGACTACCTCGCCCTGGTCGACCCGTCCGACTTCACCGAGATCGGCGACGACCACACCGGCGAGGCCGTCCTCGCGGTCGCCGCCCGGGTCGGCGCCACCCGGCTGATCGACAACGTCCCCCTCACCTTCGGAGCCGCCTCGTGACCAGCACAGGCATACGACTGCACGCCCCCGCGCCCGGCTGGGACATCACGGCGGACGTGGTGGTCGTCGGCTCCGGCGTCGCCGGCCTCACCGCAGCGCTGCGCTGCGAGGCCGCGGGACTGGCCACGGTCGTCGTCACCAAGGCCCGCCTCGACGACGGCTCCACCCGCTGGGCCCAGGGCGGCATCGCCGCCGCCCTCGGCGAGGGCGACACCCCCGAGCAGCACCTCGACGACACCCTGGTGGCCGGCGCCGGCCTGTGCGACCCGGAGGCCGTCCGCATCCTCGTCACCGAGGGCCCCGACGCCGTACGCCGGCTCATCGCGGCCGGTGCGCACTTCGACGAGTCGTCCGGGGGCGGACTCGCCCTCACCCGCGAGGGCGGCCACCACCGCCGGCGCATCGCCCACGCGGGCGGCGACGCCACGGGCGCGGAGATCTCCCGCGCCCTGGTCGAGGCGGTCCGCGCGCGGGGGATCCGGACGGTCGAGAACGCCCTGGTCCTGGACCTCCTCACGGACGCCGAGGGCCGGACCGCGGGCGTAACCCTGCACGTGATGGGCGAGGGCCAGCACGACGGCGTGGGAGCGGTCCACGCCCCGGCCGTCGTCCTGGCGACCGGCGGCATGGGCCAGGTCTTCTCGGCGACGACCAACCCGTCCGTCTCCACGGGCGACGGCGTGGCGCTCGCCCTGCGCGCGGGCGCCGAGGTGAGCGACCTGGAGTTCGTGCAGTTCCACCCCACGGTCCTCTTCCTCGGCCCGGACGCGGAGGGCCAGCAGCCCCTGGTCTCCGAGGCGGTACGCGGCGAAGGCGCCCACCTGGTGGACGCGGACGGCGTGCGCTTCATGCTCGGACAGCACGAACTGGCCGAACTGGCACCCCGGGACATCGTCGCCAAGGGGATCACGCGCCGCATGCAGGAGAAGGGCGCCGAGCACATGTACCTCGACGCCCGCCACTTCGGCGCCGAGATGTGGGAGCACCGCTTCCCCACGATCCTCGCCGCCTGCCGCGCCCACGGCATCGACCCGGTCACCGAGCCGATCCCGGTCGCCCCGGCCGCCCACTACGCCTCCGGGGGCGTCCGCACCGACGCCTCGGGCCGCACCACGGTCCCCGGCCTGTACGCGTGCGGCGAGGTCGCCTGCACGGGCGTGCACGGCGCCAACCGCCTCGCGTCGAACTCCCTCCTCGAGGGCCTGGTCTACGCCGAGCGCATCGCCGCCGACGTCGCGGCGAGCCACGCGGACGGCACCCTCCGCGCGCGCGTGCCGGCACCGCTCCCGCACGCGGACCGCCCGGCGCACCCCCTCCTCCCGCCGGAGGCCCGTTTCGCCATCCAGCGGATCATGACCGAGGGCGCCGGCGTACTGCGCTCCGCCGACTCCCTCACCCGCGCCGCCGAGCAGCTCCACCGGCTGCACACCGAGGCCCGCGACGCCCTGTACGAGAACGGGAAGACGGCCGAGCCGGGCGTCGACACGTGGGAGGCGACGAACCTCCTGTGCGTGGCCCGCGTGCTGGTGGCCGCGGCGGCCCGGCGCGAGGAGACGCGGGGCTGCCACTGGCGCGAGGACCACGCGGACCGCGACGACACGAGGTGGCACCGCCACATCGTCGTACGGCTGAACCCGGACCGCTCCCTCGCCGCGCACACCACGGACACGCCAGAATTCCCCCCGACCACCTCCGGCCCCCGGCCGGCGCAGCGCCCCCAGGAGCAGTGACGACAGTGAACACCCCCGACCTTCCCCTCGCCTCCGGCGGAGGCTGCGGCGACGGCTGCGGCTGCGGCGCGGACACCGACGCGGAGACCTACCTCGAGTGCGGCCTCGACCCCGCGCTCGCCGCGCTCCTGCTGGACTCCGGCCTCGACCCCGTGGAGGTCGAGGACATCGCGAACGTCGCCCTCCAGGAGGACCTGGCCCACGGCGTGGACGTGACGACGGTCGCGACCATCCCCGAGGACGCGGTGGCCACCGCCGACTTCACCGCCCGCGAGGCCGGCGTCGTGGCGGGCCTCAGGGTCGCCGAGGCGGTCCTGTCGATCGTCGCCACGGACGAGTTCGAAGTGGAACGGCACGTGGCGGACGGCGACCGGGTGGAGCCCGGCCAGAAGCTCCTGTCGGTCACCACCCGCACCCGCGACCTGCTCACCGCCGAGCGCAGCGCGCTCAATCTCCTGTGCCGCCTGTCGGGCATCGCGACCGCCACGCGCGCGTGGGAGGACGCCCTGGAGGGCACCGGGACCCGCGTCCGGGACACCCGCAAGACGACTCCGGGCCTGCGCTCGCTGGAGAAGTTCGCGGTCCGCTGCGGCGGCGGCGTCAACCACCGCATGTCCCTGTCGGACGCGGCCCTGGTCAAGGACAACCACGTGGTCGCCGCCGGCGGCGTGGCGGCGGCCTTCCAGGCGGTCCGGGAGCGCTTCCCGGACGTCCCCATCGAGGTCGAGGTCGACACGCTGCACCAGCTGCGCGAGGTTCTGGACGCCGGCGCCGACCTGATCCTGCTGGACAACTTCACGCCGGGTGAGTGCGAGGAGGCGGTGGCGCTGGTCGACGGCCGGGCCGCCCTGGAGGCCTCGGGCCGCCTGACCCTCGGCAACGCCAAGGAGTACGCCGCCACCGGCGTCGACTACCTGGCCGTGGGAGCCCTCACCCACAGTTCCCCCATCCTGGACATCGGCCTCGACCTGCGGGAAGCGGAGTAGAGGCATGCTGCTGACCATCGACGTGGGCAACACCCACACCGTCCTGGGCCTGTTCGACGGCGAGGACATCGTCGAGCACTGGCGCATCTCCACGGACTCGCGCCGCACGGCCGACGAGCTGGCGGTCCTCCTCCAGGGCCTGATGGGCATGCACCCGCTCCTCGGCGACGAGCTGGGCGACGGCATCGACGGCATCGCCATCTGCGCGACCGTCCCCTCGGTCCTGCACGAACTGCGCGAGGTCACCCGCCGCTACTACGGCGACGTCCCCGCGGTCCTGGTCGAACCGGGCGTCAAGACCGGCGTCCCGATCCTCACCGACCACCCCAAGGAGGTCGGCGCCGACCGCATCATCAACGCGGTCGCCGCGGTCGAGCTCTACGGCGGCCCGGCGATCGTCGTGGACTTCGGCACGGCGACGACGTTCGACGCGGTGAGCGCGCGCGGGGAGTACGTCGGCGGGGTCATCGCCCCCGGCATCGAGATCTCCGTCGAGGCGCTCGGCGTCAAGGGCGCGCAGCTCCGCAAGATCGAGGTGGCGCGTCCGCGCAGCGTGATCGGCAAGAACACGGTCGAGGCGATGCAGTCCGGCATCGTCTACGGCTTCGCGGGCCAGGTCGACGGGGTCGTCAACCGCATGGCCCGCGAGCTGGCCACGGACCCCGACGACGTGACGGTCATCGCCACGGGGGGTCTGGCGCCGATGGTCCTGGGCGAGTCGTCGGTCATCGACGAACACGAGCCGTGGCTCACGCTGATGGGCCTCCGACTGGTCTACGAACGCAACGTGTCCCGGATGTAGGGGCCTGGCGCTGTGGTGGTCCGGGGGGTGGATCGCGTGGCCCGGCGCTACGGGTTGCCGCTGCGCCCACCCGTGCCGCCCTGGGGGCACCTCCCAGGCCGTTCAGGCACTGGGGGAGGCACGACTGCCCGCAGCTGGGGCGAGCGGCGCGACGGCCCGCAGCCGAGGGCGAGCGGCGCGGCGGCCCGCGGCCGGGACGGCGTAGCGGGAGGGCGGAGCGGGACGGCCGACAGCCGCGTACGGCGGGAAGGGGACGGGTCGGGGGGTGTCCGCCCGCAGCGGTTGGCGCGTCCGCGCCGACCACTTCTGCGGCCGACCGATTCCGCGCCGTTCCGAGGACGGACACCCCCCGGCCCGGCCCCGACCCACAGACCACGCACCGCGCTACGCGCACCCCCACCGTCCCCGCACAGGCCGCCGCAGGCATCCCGCACCCCCACCGACCCCGCGCGGGCCGCCGCAGGCATCCCGCACCCCACCCAACCCGCATCGCCCGCCCCCACCGCCGGAGGCCCACGCATACGAGTGGCCCACCACGCCACACCCACCCCCTATGTAAAATTTGTCCGATTAGCGCGTATCGTCGCCGCATGCCCACGCCATACGGATCCCGAGGCGGCATGGCGTTCGGCGCCCAGGAGCTGCGTGTGCTCCGGCGCGCCCTCGCCCTCGCCCTGAACCCCAGCCCCGCCTCGGGCGAGGACGTCCAGGACTGTCTCCGCCTCGCGAAGTCGCTCGACGAGGCGATGGGAGAGAGCGCCCGGCTGCGCGACTTCCTGCTGGCCGACCTCGCCCGGTACCGCGCCGCCCTCCCCGGCAGCATCACCGGCTACCTCACCCTCCTGGACGAGGCCCTCAGCGCCGGCCACCACCCCGTCGCGGACGACCTCGCCGCACTCAGGGCACTCCGCGGCAACCCCGCCGCCGCCGGCCTGCTGGCCCGCTGCGCACCCCCGGCCGCCGCCACCGTCATCGCCGCCGCCACCCCCACCGTCCCCGCCGCGCGCACCCGCCTCCTCGCCCTCCCCGGCGGCCGCCGTGCGGGCCAGGACCAGGCCGCCCGGCCCGGCGCGAAGCCCGCGCAGAAGCCGGCCCCCGGTCCCGCCCCGGCCACCCCGAAACGCCCCGTCCCCACCCCCGGCGAGGTCTTCCCCCGCCGCAAGCCGACCCCGCCCCCCGCCGGCTCCCGGCACCACCTCGCCGCCGGCTGACGGGCCCTGGCTACTCTGGATCCATGGACTACGTCTCCGCGCTTCTGCCCCCGGTCGTCATGGCGGCCCTGTTCATCGGCGTCGTCAGGGTGATCGTGAAGACCCAGGGCGGAGCCAGCAAGACCAAGGAGGACGCGGCCGTCGACGCCGCCCTCGCACGGGCGGAGGGCGCCCGCCGGGCGGCGGCGAACCCGGAAGCCTGACCTCCCGCCCCACCTCCACGCCGCCCGCGCCACCACCCCGGCGAAGGCCCCGTACGGCTCCTCCGTGCCCGCGCACCGAGGGGCCGTACGCCCTTTTCGCCCCCACTCGCCCATGAAAGCGAGTGAACGCGCACGTCCCGCACGCGATCGACCGGTTTCCCCACTATTGTCGTGAGCGTGCCTCGCCCCTTGGGAGAACTCGAAGACGCGGTCATGACGCGGGTGTGGAAGTGGAACCGCCCGGTGACCGTTCGAGAAGTCCTGGAAGATCTCCAACAGGAACGGTCGATCGCGTACACCACCGTCATGACCGTCCTGGACAATCTCCATCAGAAGGGCTGGGTGCGCCGCGAGGCGGAAGGCCGGGCCTATCGATATGAGGCGGTCTCCACCCGCGCCGCCTACGCCGCCGCCCTGATGAACGACGCGTGGTCGCAGAGCGACAACCCCGCCGCCGCTCTCATCGCCTTCTTCGGCATGATGAGCGAGGAACAGCGCCAGGCACTCAGGGACGCCATCCGCATCGTGCAGGGGCCGGAAACACCCGCTCCGGGACCCGGCTCGGTGGCGGACACCGGCGAGCGATAGCGTCCACACATGTCAAATGCCATCACCGTCCGGCGGGCCCGCACCAGCGATGTCCCGGCCGTACGCCGGCTCCTCGACGAGTACGTCCGTGACCGCATCCTGCTCGACAAAGCGATGGTGACGCTTTACGAGAGCATCCAGGAGTTCTGGGTCGCGGAACGGGACGACAACGCCGAGGTGGTCGGCTGTGGCGCCCTGCACGTGATGTGGGAAGACCTCGCGGAAGTGCGGACTCTCGCGGTGAAGCCGGGCCTGAAGGGCGCCGGTGTCGGACATCGGTTGCTGGAGAAGTTGCTGGAGACCGCACGCCGGCTGGGTGTTCGCCGCGTTTTCTGTCTCACCTTCGAAGTGGACTTCTTCGTCAAGCACGGCTTCGTGGAGATCGGAGAGACACCCGTCGACACGGATGTCTACGCCGAGCTGCTGCGTTCCTATGACGAGGGCGTCGCGGAGTTCCTCGGTCTCGAACGGGTGAAACCGAACACCTTGGGCAACAGCCGGATGCTTCTGCATCTGTGAACGGCGGCATCTGTGAACGGCTGCCGAGAGCCGACCCGCCGCGATCCGGAACGGCAACCGTCATCCCCATCCGCATCCGCAACCCTCCGCCAGGTTTATTGCGCCCACGGACCGTACGCCGGTTCCCTATGTCCGAAACGCGCACCTTTCCGGACCGTGGCGCCTACGGGTTCCCACCGGGGGTTTGTGTTTTTCCGGCAAAAGCGGTTTGCTTTCCGGCGTACTGCAGTACTGCATATAACAAGGGACGGCGATACGGCGGACGCCGGCGGACCCCCGCCCCTCAAGTTATCGATGAAAGGAAATCCGGTGGCACAGAAGGTTCAGGTCCTTCTTGTCGATGACCTCGACGGCGGCGAGGCGGACGAGACTGTGACGTTCGCGCTGGACGGCAAGACCTACGAGATCGATCTCACCACCGCCAATGCGGACAAGCTCCGTGGTCTTCTCGACCCTTACGTGAAGGGCGGACGCCGGACCGGCGGTCGCGCTTCGGGCGGCCGCGGCAAGGCGCGCGCTTCCTCGGGCGGCAGCCAGGACACCGCGGCGATCCGCGCCTGGGCGAAGGCGAACGGTCACGACGTCAACGACCGCGGCCGCGTCCCCGCGGCGATTCGGCAGGCGTACGAAGAGGCCAACGGCTGATCGCCCGGCCCGCGCCACCGACCGGGCCCGCGCGTTCCGGCCCGCCCGCCAGGGGCCCGCTCGCCCTCAGCGTGACGGCCGGGAGAGCCGGAGCCGGTGGACTTGCGTCGCCAGCGTGTGCACCAGCCGTGCGAGATCGGGGGCCGTCCCTGCGCCCCCCGGGGCCGACAGCGTCGGCAGCGAGGCATCGACCTCGCTCCCCGTCCCAGGGGGCCGCAGCCACACGGCGGCCCCCTGCGAAGCGTCAGGGCCCGGCGGCGACGACGGTCCGGCCGGTCCGGGCTCCGGGGGCAGGGGCGCCTCCACGAGACCGCCCGTGCCGACCGCCCGCAGGTCGAGCGCCAGGGAGCCCCACTCCAGCCACTCCAGCAGCCCGGGCAGTTCGTCCGCGCCGCCCACAGCCACCAGCAGCAGCATCCGCTCGCCCCGGAGGGCCACCGGAGAGCCGTGTTCCCGGCGCCGCAGTGCCGCGTGACCGGCCTCGGCCGGCACGTCGAGGACGTCGAAACGGACGCCCGTGCGAAGCCGTACGGGGGTTCCGGGGGCCGTCGGCCAGCCCAGTCCGCCCTCGTACCAGGACCGCACCCGCTCCCATGCCCCGCTTCCGTCGGGCGGCCGACGGGGGGACGGCACCGCGGGGGTCGTGGACCGGACGCCAGCCATGCCACGTGCAACCGTCGAAAAGGCACTCGGGTTACGCTGGGTGTCCGTACGAACGCGCCGGGTCGCGGACGAAGGGGCGCGCGGGGGTGTGGGGAGGCGCAAGGTTGTTCGCCCGTAGCGGAGGGAACCGGTGCGCGCGGCATGGAGTGTCAGTCCCAGCGGGTAAGACATCCCTAGTGGGAGGGGGCGACACGCAGAATGGGCCGTCTCACGTTCGCCATGGGCGTACTGGCGAGCGGGGTAAGTGCCTGGCCTGCGGGAACATCGTCTCGCACCATCGGGTTGTGGCAGATGTCGGCGTCAGGGGTCAGGAGGCCATCGACGGTGTCGGCAGTTGGAATGAGCGGTCCCCGCTTGCGGGACTAAGCTGCGGAAGGACAGGGAGGGGAAGTTCCCCCCACTGCCTGACCGCTCTGAGGAGCGATTAACGATGTTCGAGAGGTTCACCGACCGCGCGCGGCGGGTTGTCGTCCTGGCTCAGGAAGAAGCCCGGATGCTCAACCACAACTACATCGGCACCGAGCACATCCTCCTGGGCCTGATCCACGAGGGTGAGGGTGTCGCCGCCAAGGCCCTTGAGAGCCTCGGGATTTCGCTCGAGGCGGTCCGCCAGCAGGTGGAGGAGATCATCGGGCAGGGCCAGCAGGCCCCGTCGGGTCACATCCCCTTCACCCCCCGTGCCAAGAAGGTGCTGGAGCTGTCGCTCCGCGAGGCGCTTCAGCTGGGCCACAACTACATCGGCACGGAGCACATCCTGCTCGGCCTGATCCGCGAGGGCGAGGGCGTCGCCGCCCAGGTCCTGGTCAAGCTGGGCGCAGATCTGAACCGGGTGCGGCAGCAGGTCATCCAGCTGCTCTCCGGTTACCAGGGCAAGGAGACCGCCACCGCCGGCGGGCCTGCCGAGGGCACCCCCTCGACGTCCCTGGTCCTCGACCAGTTCGGCCGGAACCTCACCCAGGCCGCTCGTGAGTCCAAGCTCGACCCGGTCATCGGGCGCGAGAAGGAGATCGAGCGGGTCATGCAGGTGCTGTCCCGCCGCACCAAGAACAACCCGGTCCTGATCGGTGAGCCCGGCGTCGGCAAGACCGCCGTCGTCGAGGGCCTCGCGCAGGCCATCGTCAAGGGCGAGGTGCCCGAGACCCTCAAGGACAAGCACCTCTACACCCTGGACCTGGGCGCGCTGGTCGCCGGCTCCCGCTACCGCGGTGACTTCGAGGAGCGCCTGAAGAAGGTGCTCAAGGAGATCCGCACCCGCGGCGACATCATCCTGTTCATCGACGAGCTGCACACGCTGGTCGGTGCGGGTGCCGCCGAGGGCGCCATCGACGCCGCCTCGATCCTGAAGCCGATGCTGGCCCGCGGTGAGCTCCAGACCATCGGTGCGACCACGCTGGACGAGTACCGCAAGCACCTGGAGAAGGACGCGGCCCTCGAGCGCCGCTTCCAGCCGATCCAGGTCGCGGAGCCGTCGCTGCCGCACACGATCGAGATCCTCAAGGGTCTGCGCGACCGGTACGAGGCGCACCACCGCGTCTCCATCACGGACGAGGCCCTCGTCCAGGCCGCGACGCTGGCCGACCGCTACATCTCGGACCGCTTCCTGCCGGACAAGGCGATCGACCTGATCGACGAGGCCGGTTCCCGGATGCGCATCCGCCGGATGACCGCGCCGCCGGACCTCCGCGAGTTCGACGAGAAGATCGCCGGCGTCCGCCGCGACAAGGAGTCCGCGATCGACTCGCAGGACTTCGAGAAGGCCGCTTCCCTGCGCGACAAGGAGAAGCAGCTCCTGGCCGCCAAGGCCAAGCGGGAGAAGGAGTGGAAGGCCGGCGACATGGACGTCGTCGCCGAGGTCGACGGCGAGCTGATCGCCGAGGTCCTCGCGACCGCCACCGGCATCCCGGTCTTCAAGCTCACGGAGGAGGAGTCGTCCCGCCTGCTGCGCATGGAGGACGAGCTCCACAAGCGGGTCATCGGCCAGAAGGACGCCGTCAAGGCGCTCTCGAAGGCGATCCGCCGTACGCGTGCCGGTCTGAAGGACCCGAAGCGTCCGGGTGGCTCGTTCATCTTCGCCGGCCCGTCCGGTGTCGGTAAGACCGAGCTGTCCAAGGCGCTCGCCGAGTTCCTCTTCGGTGACGAGGACGCGCTGATCTCCCTCGACATGTCGGAGTTCAGCGAGAAGCACACGGTCTCCCGTCTCTTCGGTTCGCCCCCCGGTTACGTGGGCTACGAGGAGGGCGGTCAGCTGACGGAGAAGGTGCGCCGCAAGCCGTTCTCGGTCGTCCTCTTCGACGAGGTCGAGAAGGCTCACCCGGACATCTTCAACTCGCTGCTGCAGATCTTGGAGGACGGTCGCCTGACCGACTCGCAGGGCCGGGTCGTGGACTTCAAGAACACGGTCATCATCATGACGACCAACCTCGGCACCCGGGACATCTCCAAGGGCTTCAACCTGGGCTTCGCCGCCGCGGGCGACACGAAGACCAACTACGAGCGCATGAAGAACAAGGTGTCGGACGAGCTCAAGCAGCACTTCCGTCCCGAGTTCCTCAACCGCGTCGACGACGTGGTCGTCTTCCCGCAGCTGACCCAGGACGACATCCTCGCGATCGTCGACCTGATGATCGGCAAGGTGGACGAGCGCCTGAAGGACCGGGACATGGGCATCGAGCTCTCCCAGTCCGCCAAGGAGCTGCTGTCCAAGAAGGGCTACGACCCCGTGCTGGGCGCCCGGCCGCTGCGCCGGACCATCCAGCGCGAGATCGAGGACTCGCTGTCGGAGAAGATCCTCTTCGGCGAGCTGCGCCCCGGTCACATCGTGGTCGTGGACACCGAGGGCGAGGGCGAGACCAAGACCTTCACCTTCCGGGGTGAGGAGAAGTCGGCCCTTCCCGACGTTCCCCCGATCGAGCAGGCGGCCGGCGGCGCCGGCCCGAACCTGAGCAAGGAGGCGTAGCCCTCCGCGGCTGAGCCGAGAAAGGGGCTGCCCCGGGACTCCGGTCCCGGGGCAGCCCCTTTCGCATGCCCGGTCAGCGTTCGTTCAGGACCACTTCCGCGCCGGGGAAGAGCGGATGGAAGCCGGACGTGGGGAAGGAGTGGCCGAGGCGGTTCGCGAGGGTCACCCGGTGCAGGCCCGGCAGCCGGGCCGCGAGCGCCGCGAGGTGTTCGGTGCCCTCCATGTCGTGGACCATCAGCACCTCGACGCCCGGCAGCTCGGGCATACGGCCGATGGAGGCCGGCACCTCCCGGAGGATCGCCGCGTTCAGGTACAGGTGGGTGAGCGCGGGCAGGGAGGCGACCTCCCGCCAGTCGTCGTCCGTCAGCTCTGTGGTCAGGGCGCCGAGACTGAGGGTCTGCAGCGTCCTCCAGTGGCCGAGGCCCAGCAGCCCGCCCGGCTCCGTGCACGTGTCGCCCAGGTAGAGGAAGCTCAGCGGGGCGTCGGCGGGCAGTGCCTCGGTGAGCCCGGCGCCCGGCAGGTCCGGCGTCAGCGAGAGCAGGGTCAGGGATGTGAGGGACCGGATCCCCGAGGGGTCGGTGTCGGCGCCGAGGACGAGCTCGGTCAGGCCGAGCCCCGCCAGCCGGTCCAGGCCGCGTGCGTTCGGGCACCTGTAGTACGCCAGCCGCCTCAGCGAGGTGAAGCGGCCCAGGGCGTCCAGGTCCGTCAGCAGCGGGTTGTCGGCGAGGGTCAGCTCGGTCACCGCCGAGGGCTCGGGCACCCGGGCCGCGAGGTCCTCCGCCGAGTACCTCCCCGAGACGCTCAGCCTGTTCCACGGACGCATTCCGGCGAGCGCCGAGAGCTGCTCGGGCGTGTCACAGGCGAGGACGAGCTCCGCCCGGTCCAGGTGGTCCAGGACCTCGGCCGCGTACTCCTCGGCGTCGAAGCGGTGCCACGTGCCCACGAGCTGCCGCCGCACGTCGAGGTCGGGATGGTCCCGGAAGCGGCGCAGGACGGTGAGGGCGCCGTCGGGTTCCTCGCCGCCCAGGACCGAGGCGGTGACCGTGACGCCCAGCGCCTCCTCGGCCGACAGGCCCTCCGGTCCCGGCAGCAGCTCCAGCACCAGCGGCCCCGCACCCGCCAGCTCCCGGGCGGCCTCGGCCGTACGCGGCGGGATCAGCGCGGCGGCCCGGTCCTCCACCTCCGCCCGTACCGCCGGATCCAGGGCCGCGGCGTGCTCCAGGCAGGCCAGCGCCAGCAGGGTGAGCCGGGGATCGTCCCTGCCCAGCAGCTCCCTGAGTACGGAGACGCGTTCGCGGGGCCGGGCGTGGGCCACGGCCATGCGGATGACGTCCTCCCACTCGGTGTCCTCGGCACGGCCGGTGAGCACGCCGAGGTGGCCCTCCTCGACCGCGTACCGGGCCGCCAGGTAGTCCTGGAAGGTGCGGTGGACGAAGTCCAGGATGCCTTCGGCCGGGCGGCGCAGTACGCCGCTGCGCAGCAGCAGGGCCCTCAGCACCGCGGCGGCGTCCCGCTGCCCGGGGACGGAGCCGAGGGCGGGCAGGGCCCGGTCCACGATGCCCTCGGCCGTCTCCAGCGTCATCTCCTGCCGGCCGCTGAGGACGAGGGCGTAGGCGATGCGCTGCAGCAGTTCGAGCCGGGCCTCCTCGCCCGGCTCCGGGCCGTCCACGGCGCCCATGCCCCGTTCGCGGTCCCGGCGGGCGAGGAGCATGGTGAGGGCCGCGTCGTACAGCTCCTTGCGGCCGGTGGGCAGATAGCCGCGGCGTTCGCGGTGCAGGGCGCAGATGAGGCCGCACATCAGCGGGTTGGTGACGAGGCGGGAAAGGTCGCGCTTGGTGCGCACGGAGTCCAGCAGCCGCCGCTCGTACTCGGGGGCGCGGGCGGCCTCGTGCCAGCGGTGGACGAAGGTGGCGACCTCCGCCCGGCCCATCGGCGCGAGGGAGAGCTCCCCGAAGCGTTCCTGGGCGAGCCAGTCGGCGCGTACGGCGGTGGGCCGGGTGGTCAGCAGCCAGTGGTTGCCGGGGTAGGCGTGGAGGAGGCCGCCCAGCCAGTCCCGGGTGGCGTGGCGGTCGGCCTGCGGGATCTCGTCCAGGCCGTCGACCATGACCAGTGCGCGGCCCGCCGTCAGGACGCGTTCGGCCCAGCCGTCCGGCGGGGACAGCGGGCAGCCGACCGCGCCGAGGAAGGCGGACGGGGCCGGCAGGGGGCCGGTGCGGATCAGGGTGCGCAGGGGGAGGACGAACGGGATGCGCGTGCCCTCCCGGGCCGCGGTCACCGCCAGCCACTGCACCAGGGTCGTCTTGCCGGAGCCCGCGTCGCCGCGCAGCAGCACACGGGGTTCCTTGTCGAGCGCCGCGTCGGCGGGCATCCGTACGGCGCGGGCCGGTGCGTTCTCACCGGGCACGGTGTCCCGGCCGGGTTCCCCGTCGGTGGTCGCCTCCAGGCTCAGGTACGCGACTTCGAGGGGCCAGCGGTCGGGGGAGTCGCGGAGGTCGAGGCCGTAGATGGTGAGGTGGTTGTGGCGCTCGGCGACGTAGGGGAGGTAGCGGCGCTCGAACGCGGTGTCGCGGGCGTCGGGGCGGGGCGTGCGGGCGATCAGCTCGTTCACCTTGGCGATCAGTTCCGCCTGGGCGCGGGTCTGCTCCACCAGCGTCCGCGCGACGAAGGTCGAGCGCCGGGTGAAGAACTCCAGGATGTGCAGGCAGGCCCACTCCGTCGCGGAGTCGAGGAAGTGGCCGGCGTCGGCCGACAGCCCGTCACCCGCTCCCGGAGCGTGTCGCCGCAGCCGGGCGGCCAGCTCCCGGTGGCCCAGCCGGACCGCCTGGACGTCGTCCATGTCGAGGTCGCCGAGGGCGAGCAGACGGGCCGTCAGGGCCTCGGTGACGGCGTCCGCCTCGTCGCGGGGGAAGGGCGGCTCGCCGGGGGAGTCCAGGGCCGCCCCGACCAGCCGCCCGGCGAGCCCCCGCACCTCCGCCTCGCCGAGGCGGCGGCGCTCGCCCCGGAAGGAGACGAGGCGGTCCAGCCGGACCGGCTTGTCGGTCAGTCCGGCGCCGGGGCCGCCCGTCACGAACAGCTTCTTCACCAGCGGGGCGACCAGGCCGGACGCCAACTTCCCGCCGAGTACCGCCGGTTCCATGCGCCACCCCCGTGGTCGGTCGTCGAGGGGAGCCTATCCGGGGGTCAGGACAACTGGCCGTCGTAGTCCGGCAATTTGAAGGCCCTCTCGGCGTGGCCGCCCGACAGGTCGGTGGGCGTGTTGCCGATGTTGGCGATGATCGTGTAGCCCTTCGACTCGATGTCGGCGCGCTGCGCGGTCTTGTACTCGGCGACGTCGCGGAACAGGTCGAGGAAGCCGCGGACGTAGAGGCCGGAGGACTCGTAGCCGGCGTGGTCGAGGTTCCACTCGGTGGGCGCCCCGACGATGCCCGGGCGGGCGGTCACGAAGAACAGTGCGACACCGTGCTCCTGTGCGTACCGGGCGGCCTCCAGCACCGGGCGGTTGGCGGGCTGCGGGTAGCGGAAGCCGAAGTCGGTCTCCAGGGAGGTGTTGTCGATGTCGAGGACGATCGCCTGCTTCTCGCCGGGAGCGGCGTCGGCGATGCGCTCCTTCAGGTACGGCAGGGCCTGGTCCATCACGGCCCGGCAGTCCCGCTGCCAGGTGGCATAGTCGACGGCCGTGGAAGCGGCCGTGGCAGCGGCCGCGGACGTCGTGGCGACCGTGGCGGGGGCCGCCTCGGCCGGTGTGACGGCCATCGCGAGTGCGGCACCGGTGACCGTGGCGGCGCCGAGGGCCCGCTTCCAGGTGTGCCCGGTCCGTCTCGCCCGCCCGGCCTGTCCGGTCCGTCCGTTCTGTTTGGTCATGGGGGGTGGGGTCCTCTCATGCCTGCGCGGATGCCTGACGGCACAAAATTGACGCGTGCATGTTCGCCCGGACAAGTGGCGGGACGGCAACGATTGGGTTACCGGCGAGTAGTGGCACGTGAAGGCCCCGATCGGTGTGGCCTCGGCCACGATTCGGGGTGCTTCAACACCCTTGCGCGAGGGGTGTGTCGGGCCGGAGCGGAGTAGCCCGGGTCACATTCACCACCTCCTCCACCGGGGCCGCCGGTGACATGCCGCACAGGCGATTTGCCCGGTACTACGAGGAATAGTGGAAAGCGCAGGAACTGCGAAAACAGACATATCTCCCCGAAGGGGTGGCCTGTTTGCAGGGCTCTGAGCTGGTTCTGTCCGTTATGGAGGCTCTGTCATAGCTCGGTAAGTTTCGTGGTGAAGTACTAGATGTGGTCGTAGATCACACCTTTGTGCTGGTATGGCCCGGCGGGTTACCAAGGTGGAGCCCGCCCGGTGAGTGCCTGCGCATCCGCCGAGGGGCGTTCCTGTGTTCCCGTCCCCATGAGGTTCGAATGTTCTCGCGTGTCACGTCCCGCTCTTCCCGTACGACCACCGTCCGCACCCGCGCCGCCGTGATGGCCGCCGGTCTCGGAGCCTCGGTCGCGCTGGGAGCAGGGGTCGCGGCCGCCAGTGGCACCACGGCGGCTTCCGGTACCTCCACCGTCGCGAACGCCGTCGAGGCGCAGGCCGCGGCGCAGGCCAAGGCGGCGAAGGCCGAGAAGGCCGCCGCGAGCGCCAAGAAGGTCGCCGCCAAGAAGAAGGCGGCCTCCTGGGTGGACCCGGTGAAGAAGTACGCGCTCAGCGCCAAGTTCGCCCAGAACGGTGGCATGTGGGCGCACAAGCACAGCGGCCAGGACTTCGCCGTGCCGATCGGCACCAACGTCATGGCCGCCCACGGCGGCACCGTCGTCAAGGCCGGCGGCAACGGCGCCGGTGACGGCCCCGCCTACGGCAACGCCATCGTCATCAAGCACGGCAACGGTACGTACTCCCAGTACGCCCACCTGTCGCGGATCGACGTGAAGATCGGCCAGGTCGTGAAGACCGGCCAGCACATCGCCAAGTCCGGCAACACCGGTAACTCCAGCGGTCCGCACCTGCACTTCGAGATCCGCACGACCCCGAACTACGGCTCCGCCGTCGACCCGGTCGCCTTCCTGCGCGGCCACGGCGTGACCGTCTGAGCATGACGTGACCGGCCGGCCGGGACCATCGGGTCCCGGCCGGCCGAACGCGGCCGGTCAGGAGCTTCCGGCTCCCCGGTGCGCCTGGACCACCAGGTCGGTGGCGACCTCGAGCACGGCCTCGCGCCGCTTCTCGGGGTCGCTCTCCATGTCCTGGAGGACGAACATCCCGGCGTGCAGCGTGAACATCGCACTGACACAGCGGACCTGGTCGACCAGGTCCGCTTCCGGGTCTATGAGGATGTCCCGCAGGCCCAGCATGCGCGTCTTGAACATCTCCCCGATGCGCAGCTCCCGGATCGCGGCCTGGTTCTCCTGCATGAAGCGGAAGAGCGGTGCCGCGCCCGAGAGCACCTCGCTGTAGCGGCGGACGATCTCCTGCTTGGTCTCCAGCGTGTGCGGCTGGAGCCGGCCCCACTCGATCAGGTCCTCGATCGGCCGCGTGAGGTCCTCGAAGATGCTGACGAGGATCTCTTCCTTGGTCTTGAAGTGGTAGTACAGCGCCGCCTTGGTGACGTCGAGGCGCTCGGCGATCTCGCGGAGCGAGGTCTTCTCGTAGCCCTGCTCGGCGAAGAGCCCGAGCGCCACGTCCTGGATGCGCTGGCGGGTGTCCCCGCGGCGTCGCTGCTGCTTGGTGCTGTCCATCGTGCCGCCCATCCTCCTACGCACCTCCCGCTCCGCGCACGTTCCGGAAAACTTACTTGACGCCCGGCTAGTTACGCGTCTACCTTCCTCAGTGTAGTCAACTTGCCGGTCGGCAAGTAAGTAGCTGAAGTGCAGCGGTAGCTGGGGGAGTGGCAGCGATGTCGGACACACCGACGGGCAGGGCCGTCGACGCCGAGGGCGGGAAACAGCCGAGGAGCGTGCGGGTGGTCCTGCTCGCACTCATGATCGCGATGATGCTCGCGATGCTCGACAACATGATCATCGGCACGGCGATGCCGACGATCGTCGGTGAGCTGGGCGGTCTGGAACACCTGTCGTGGGTGGTGACCTCCTATACCCTCGCCACCGCCGCGTCCACCCCGCTGTGGGGCAAGATCGGCGACATGTACGGGCGCAAGGGCTCGTTCATGACCTCCATCGTGATCTTCCTGGCCGGCTCGGCGCTCAGCGGCATGGCCCAGGACATGGGCCAGCTCATCGGCTTCCGTGCCGTCCAGGGCCTCGGTGCCGGCGGTCTGATGGTCGGCGTCATGGCGATCATCGGCGACCTGATCCCGCCGCGGGAGCGCGGCAAGTACCAGGGCATGATGGCCGGCGTCATGGCGCTCGCGATGATCGGCGGACCGCTGGTCGGCGGCACCATCACCGACCACTGGGGCTGGCGCTGGGCCTTCTACATCAACCTGCCGCTCGGCGCGGTCGCGCTGGTCGCCATCAGCGCCGTACTGCACCTGCCGAAGAAGCGCAGCGACGCGCGCATCGACTATCTGGGCGCCGCGCTGCTGACCGTCGGCATCACCGCGATCGTGCTGGTGACCACCTGGGGCGGCACGGAGTACGCCTGGACCTCCGCGCGCATCATGGAGCTGATCGGCATCGGGGTCGCCGCCCTGGTCGGCTTCGTGTTCTGGCAGACCAGGGCCACCGAGCCGATCGTGCCGCCGCACATCTTCCGCAGCCGCAACTTCACGCTGATGTCCCTCATCGGCTTCGTCACCGGCTTCGTGATGTTCGGCGCCACCCTCTTCCTGCCGCTGTACCAGCAGGCGGTGCAGGGCGCCTCGGCCACCAACTCCGGGCTGCTGCTGCTGCCGATGCTGGGCGCGATGCTCGTCACCTCGATGGTCGCCGGGCGGGTGACCACGAGCACCGGCCGCTACAAGGTCTTCCCCGTGGCCGGCAGCGCGCTGATGACCGTCGGGCTGTTCCTGCTGTCGCTGATGGACACCGGCACCAGCCGCCTCACCTCCGGCCTCTACATGGCCGTGGTCGGTCTCGGCATGGGCTGCCTGATGCAGATCACCATGCTGGTGGCGCAGAACAGCGTGGAGATGAAGGACATGGGCGTGGCGTCCTCGTCCACCACGCTCCTGCGCACCCTCGGCTCGTCCTTCGGCGTCGCCATCATGGGCGCGCTGTTCAACCACCGCGTCCAGGACGTCATGGCCGAGCGGGCCGGGGCGCTGGGCTCCAAGGTGACCGAGCAGTCGGCGCAGCTGGACGCGGCGAGGCTGGCCAAGCTGCCGGACGCGGCGCGCGAGGCCTACCAGCACGCGGTGTCGTCCGGTACGCACGGAGCGTTCCTGCTGGGCTCGGTGGTGGCCGTGTTCGCGCTGGTCGCGGCCCTGTTCGTCAAGGAGGTCCCGCTCAAGGGCGCGGGCCCGAAGGCGGCCGACGCCCCGGCCGACGGCGACGACCCGGCCACGGCGAAGGCATCGGTGCCCGAGACGGTCTGACCTCGCGGCGGCCCGCCTGCCCCCTCACCAGGCCCCCGGACGGCTTCGGCCACCCGGGGGCCTTCCTCGTCCGCTGTGCCGACGCACTCGGACCACACCGTCCTGCCCCGCCCGTCCGGATGCGGCGTGACGCCCCACCGGTCGGTCATCGTGCGGGACAGCAAGAACCCGGCCGGCCGGTCGTCACCGTCGGGGCCACCACCTGGCAGGTGTTCGTCGACGGCCTGCGCCGGCCGCTGGGCCCCTCACTCCTCCAGGGCCGCCTGCCGGGCGAGGAACTCCTCGAACGCCGCCTTCTGCTTCGGGTCCATGAAGCCCTGGCGGACATTGCGGGCCTTCTCCTCGAGCCAGTGCGCCTCGCCCGGGTCCAGCAGCTCGGCGACCACCACGCCGCCGCGGACGACCGCCGTGCGGCCTCCCACGCGACGGCGGAAGAGGGTGAAAGCGCCGTACTCCGCCGGGTGAGCCAGATCCGGCTCCTCCGCCACGGCCTGGTCGGCGGCGGCCCTCGGCGGGTAGACGGCAGGGGCCCAGTGCTCCCAGAGGGCCAGCGTGGCCGCGGGCACGAGCACCGCGCACTCCGTCCCCCGACCGCCTTCCCACACGAACGTGACCGTGGCGGGCTCGCCGACGGCCTCGGCCAGGCCGAGCACCCTCTCCACCTCGTCGTTGACCGGGTAGCTCACCTCTGCGTCGATCCGTATCCCCATGGCGCCAAGGCTAGGGTCCGCCTCTGACACCCCCTGCGTCTCCTGGGTCCCCGATCGGTGAGCCGGCCCTTGGCCGCCCCGTGCGTCAGGACACGCCCTGCGACGACCGGTCCGGCAGCATCGGATAGCTCCCGGTGTTCGTCGGCGCGTGCTCCGGCAGCCACAGCACCGCCACCGCGCCCTCGGCCGGTATGTGCGCGGGCGCCCCGGCGGGCCGGATGTTGCGGAAGGTGAGCCGGGCGCCGAGCACCCGGGCCTGCCCGGCCGCGATGGTCAGCCCCAGCCCGTGTCCCCGGCCGGCCCGGTCGGCGCTGCCGGTGCGGAAGCGGCTGGGACCGTCGGCGAGCAGGCCCTCGGGGAAGCCGGGGCCGTGGTCGCGGACCCGGATCACCCGGCCCTCGACGCTGACCTCGATGGGCGGCCTGCCGTGCCGGGCGGCGTTGGCGAGGAGATTGAACAGCACGCGCTCCAGGCGCCGCGGGTCGGTGGTGACCGCCGACTCGTGCACCACGAGCACCCGGGCGTCGGGGTCCTTGGCCGCCACCCGCCGGCTCACGAAGTCGCCCAGCATGATGTCCTGCAGCTCGGCGCGCTCCGAGGCGCCGTCCAGCCGGGCCACCTCCAGGACGTCCTCCACCAGCGTGCGCATGGCCTTCGCGCGGTCCAGCACCAGCTCCGTGGGCCGGCCCGGCGGCAGCAGCTCGGCTGCGGTCAGCAGCCCGGTCACCGGGGTGCGCAGCTCGTGCGCGATGTCCGCGGTGACCCGGCGCTCGGCCTCCAGCCGCTGCTGCAGGGCGTCCGCCATCGCGTCCACCGCGCTCGCGAGGTCG
Organism: Streptomyces sp. NPDC127100; assembly: GCF_042724095.1. Classification (NCBI taxonomy): domain Bacteria; kingdom Bacillati; phylum Actinomycetota; class Actinomycetes; order Kitasatosporales; family Streptomycetaceae; genus Streptomyces; species Streptomyces sp. NPDC127100. Next base: position 21,770 of record NZ_JBHXFL010000001.1, on the reverse strand, counting down.
TCGGTCTCGTCCCGGACGACACCGCCGATGGCGTCCCGGACGCGGACGTCCGGCTCGCCCTTGGCCACCTGGTTCGCCGCGGCCGCGGCCTTGCGCAGCCGGCGCGACAGGTGCCCGCCGATGAGCACGCCGAGCGCGCTGCCGCCGAGGACGACCGCGATGGAACCGATGACCAGGGCCTGGTCGAGGTCCTTCAGGATGTCGGCGCTGCGGTCGGTGAACCCCGAGTGCAGGGACATCACGTGCCCGTCCTTGAGCGGCACGGCGGCCCAGATGTCCGTCACCCCGTTCGCCCGCTCGGAGACGTAGGTCGCTCTGCGCCCGGCATCGACCTTCTTCCGCAGCCCGGCCGGGAGCCGCGGGTCGTCGATCTGGGCGTTCGGGAAGTTCAGGCGGCCGGAGAGCTCGTAGTTGCGCTGGGCGATCAGGACCCGGTCGTCCGCCAGGTCGCGCGCGTTGTCCAGCATCGAGACCCGGGCCGCGTTGTGCACGACCAGGCTCAGCGCGACCGCCACCAGCGCGCCGACCAGCGCGATGGCCGCGCTGAGCTTCCACCGCAGTCCCGTACGGATGCCCGCGCGCCTCAGGGGTGAGGCGGTCAGGCGTCGGATGAACCCCCGCATGTCCCCGCTCAGGCCTTCAACTTGTAGCCGAAACCGCGGACCGTCTCGATGCGGTCCTGGCCGATCTTCGTGCGCAGCCGCTGCACATGGACGTCGACGACACGGGTGTCACCGCCCCAGCCGTAGTCCCAGACGCGCTCCAGAAGCTTGTCGCGCGAGAGCACCGTGCCCGGCGCGGAGGAGAACTCCAGCAGCAGCCGCATCTCGGTCGGGGTGAGCGCCACCGGGTGCCCGGCCCGGCGCACCTCCATGCCGTCGGTGTCGACCACCAGCTCGCCGAAGGTGAGCACGCCCCCGGTGTCCACGGCAGCCCCCGAGTAGGCCCGGTCGCCCCCGCCGGCGTGGCCGAAGCGGCGCAGCACGGCACGGATGCGGGCCACCAGGACGGCACCGTCGAACGGCTTGGTGACGTAGTCGTCGGCGCCCGCCTCCAGGCCCAGCACGACGTCGATGGAGTCCGCCCGCGCCGACAGCATGATCACGGGGACGGTGGACTCGTCCCGGATCCGGCGGCACAGGCTGACGCCGTCGAGGCCGGGGAGCATGACGTCCAGCAGCGCGATGTCCGGGCGGTCGGCGCGGAACGCCTCCAGGCCCGACAGCCCGTCGGGCATCGCGGTGACCGCGAAGCCGTCCCGCTCCAGGGCGAGCTGCGTGGCCTCGCGGATGACGTCGTCGTCCTCGACGAACAGGACGTGGGTCTGGTCTGCCATCCCGGTGCTCTCAGTCCTCGTTGTCATGGTCGGTTGCGGGCGCGGTCACGGTCGCCGGACGCATGTGCGGTCACTTGGCAGACGCGGGGATCGCGCACCGCGTTCATTTCTCCATCGGTCCCAGCGGCCCGATCGGTTCACGGCCCGATCGGTTCACCCGCCGTGCGCCTCAGCTGTCCGGGGCGGGGGTCGGCGCGGCCCCGACGGCGTTGCTGTAGTCGTTGTGCGTGCGGAAGGCCTCGGTGAAGCGGCCCGCGGACCAGCGGTACGTGATCACGTTGTCGCCGGACGGGCTCGACACCGGGTCGCCCTTCTCGTACACCTGCTTGGTCACCACCAGGTCGCCGCGGTCGATCTCCGCGTAGACCGGAGGCTCCTCCGCCTGGAACACGTTCTGGTACCCGCCGTCCTTCTCGCGGTACACGTAGCTCCCCACACCCACGGCGTCACCGCAGGTCAGCACGTTGACGAGGACGTCCTCGGCCGAGCCCGCGGTCAGCTTCCCGTACGACACGTCGACGGGGTACTCGTCGGCGACGCACGGCTTCAGCTCGCGCTTGACCTCCGCGGAGACCTTGGGGTCGGCCTTGACGAGCCGGACCGCGTCGACCCGGTCGGGGACGCGGGAGGGGGAGCTGACCGCGGGCGTCGACGAGGCGGAGGAGGCGGCTCCGCCGACCGCGTCCGCGTGGGCCGGCCCCTCGTCGCGGGCGCCCGTCCCCCCGGCGCCGCAGCCGGAGAGGGAAACGCCGACGGCGACGAACACGGCCACCGCCGTGCTCGTCGCCTGCACGCTCTTCCGGGTCTCCCCGGGTGTCCGACCGTCGGTCAGGCCGCGCAACGCTCCCGCTCCTCACGCTCCAGCGCCCGTGCGTCCAGATCGCGGGCGACCAGCTCCTCGCGGAGCCGGGCGAGCGCTCGGTGCAGCGTGCTCTTGACCGTACCGGCCGACATGCCGAGGGCGGCGGCCGTCTCCTCCGTTGACATCTGCTCCCAGTGTCGCAGCACCACGACACTGCGCTGCTTCGGGGCGAGCACCTTCATGACGTCCATCAGCAGGGCGCGGTCCGCGTGCTGCTCGGTGGCGTCGTCCACGCAGGACTCCGGGAGCTGCTCGGTCGGCACCTCCTCCAGCTTCCGGGCCCGCCACCACTCGGTCCGCGTGTTGATCATGACCCGGCGCAGGTAGGCGTCCGCCAGCCGCTTGTCCTCGATGGTCTCCCAGCGGCCGTACGTCCGCGCCAGCGCGGTCTGGAGCAGGTCCTGGGCGTCGACGGGGTCGGGGACCAGGCGTCGGGCGCTGCGCAGCAGCGCGTCCTGCCGGGTGCGGACGTACTCCTCGAATTCGAGCACCTCGCCCTGCGCCATGGTCATCCGCCTTCCGATCCCCGTTTACCGGCGGTTGGTCACCCGCCGGTCTCCTGCCTGTGGTCCGTCGTCCCGTGCCCTCGGGCACGCAAACGAAGGTAGGGAAGCGTTGTCACGGCGCTGTGCGAAGCAGCCTGCGGCTAACCCTCGGCTGTCCGTCGGTTGTGTAACGAACCCGGGAACTGGGTACGAGTGCAGGGCACTTGACTGCGGTATGGGGCGATTTGTCCGGTGGTGGCGTTGTGACGGAAGCCCGTACGACGGCGACTTCCGTCACCTGTCCGCTGTGACCGTGCTGTGCGTCAGCTCAGCGGCAGCCGGTACATCCCGTCCGCCAGCGGTTCCACCAGGCCGTCGGAGACCAGGCCGTCCAGGGCGCGGGCGCGCTGGACCGGTTCGTGCCACACCCGGTCCAGCGCCGCCTGCGGCACCGCCCCGTGCGCCTCGCGCAGCACCGCGAGCAGCCGGCCGCGCACCTGCCGGTCGGTGCCCGCGTACGTCTGGCCGCGGCGCGGCGGTCCGTCGTGCGCGGGCTTGCCGGCGAGCCGCCAGGCGCACTGGCCCGCGATGGGGCAGCGGTGGCACGACTCGTTCTTCGCCGTGCACACCAGCGCGCCCAGCTCCATGGACGCGGCGGCCCAGCGGGCGGCCGTCGCCTCGTCCTCCGGCAGCAGCGCGCGCGCCAGCTTCCGCTCGGCGGCGGTGGTGGCGTTCGGCGGGTACTGCACACCCGTGACCGCGCGGGCGAAGACCCGGCGGACGTTGGTGTCCAGCACGGCGTGTCGCCGGCCGTGGGCGAAGGAGGCGACTGCCGCGGCCGTGTACTCGCCGATGCCGGGCAGCGCCAGCAGCTGGGCGTGGTCCGCCGGTACGTCCCCGCCGTGCCGCTCCGTTATGGCGGCGGCGGCGCCGTGCAGGCGCAGGGCGCGGCGCGGGTAGCCGAGCCGCCCCCAGGCGCGGACGGCCTCGCCGGGGGCCTCCGCGGCGAGGTCCGCCGGGCGTGGCCAGCGGGCCATCCACTGCTCGTACACGGGCAGGACCCGGCTCACCGGGGTCTGCTGGAGCATGAACTCGCTGACCATCACGCCCCACGCGCCGGCCTCCGGGCGCCGCCACGGCAGGTCACGGGCGTGCTCGTCGAACCAGTCGATGACGGGGGAGTGCAGCGGCTCGCCGGACACGGCCGGCTCGGCGGACGGTGCGGCGGACGGGGCGGCGGGGACCGAGGGGGCCGCGGAGTCGGTCGGGCCGTTGTGCGAGGGCTTCGTGGGCGCAGTCATGACCCTCCGATCCTGCCACGGGAGGGGCGCCGCACGGGCGCACCGCCACCGGGGGAGGCCGGGGCACCTGACGATCGGCAGGGGCGCCGGCCCGGCCGCCGCTTGTAGCGTCGGACGCATGGAGCACCCCCGCCGGCCCCCTCGCACCGAGCCCGACAGCCGCACGCGGACCGGCCGCGGCCCGGCCGCCGGACGCCGAAACGGCACCGGCACGGACGCCGACGCCGGCACCCCGGTGGGCACCGGCACCGCCACCAGTACGGACGCCGGCACCCACACCGACGTCCCGGCCGGCGCCGCCCCCGGCACCCGTACCGCCCCCCGCGTCCGCGTCGGGGCGGCGGCCCGGCGTGGGCTCCCGTGGGCGCGGCCTCTCGGGCGAGGTGTCCTGTTCTGGGCGGTCCTCGCCGTCCCGGCGGTCACGGCGGACCGCATCGGCCTGAACGAGCCCCGCCCCGCGTGGCAGCAGGCGGCCGGCCTCGGTGTGCTCGCGGCGGCCGTCGCCCTGTCCCGGCGCAGCCCCCTCGCCGCGTTCGCCCTGACCGCGGGCCTGGGCCTCGCCGCCGCGCCCGCCCTGTTCAGCGTCTCCTACGGCCCCGCGCTCGGCGTCCTCGCCCTGCTTCTCGGCCTGCGCGCGGCCCGTGCGCGCCCGGCGACGGCCGCCTTCGCCGCGGTGGGCGTCGCAGGCACGGTGAGGATCGCGCTGACCGGCGCCGACCCGGCCCCGGAGTGGCTCGTCATGACCGGCACCCTGCTCTTCGGCTGCGTCTTCCCCTGGCTCGCCGGCCGCTACTGGCGCCAGAGCCGCGCGCTCGCCGAGGCCGGATGGCTCAGGGCCGCCCGGCTGGAGGACGAGCAGCGGCACGCCGAGGAGCGGGCCCGGCTGCGGGAGCGGGCCAGGATCGCCCAGGACATGCACGACTCCCTGGGCCACGAACTGAGCCTGATCGCCCTGCGCGCCGGCGCGCTCCAGGTCGCCCCCGGGCTCGCCGCCGACCACCGTGCCGCCGCGGCCGACCTGCGGATGGCCGCCGCCGACGCGACCGACCGGCTGCACCGGATCATCGGCGTGCTGCGGGAGGCCGACGAGCCTGCCCCGCTGACCCCGGCGGGCGAGACCGTCGAGGAACTCGTGGCCCGCGCGGCCGAGTCGGGTCTCCCGGTGCGCTGGGAGCCCTCGGGCGCCGCCCCGGTCCCGGACCCCGCCGGGATCGCCGGGCGGCTGCTGCACCGCGTGGTGCGCGAGGCACTGACCAACGCGGCCCGGCATGCCCCGGGCGCCGCCGTCGTCGTCGCGGTCACCGGGCAGCCGCGCGGCACGACGGTCACCGTCACCAACGGCCCGGCCACCGAACCGGCTCCACCTTCCTCGGGCGGCTCGGGCCTGGCCGGGCTGCGCGCCGCCGTGGCGTCGGTCGGCGGCGAGCTCGGCACGGGCCCGCACGGCGAGGGGTTCCGGGTGTGCGCGTACCTCCCCGCGCAGGACACCGTCGCCCCGCCCGCCCCGCGCGTCCCCGCGACTCCGGCCGCTCCCTTCGCCCGGGCCCGCCGCCGCGTCGCCCTCGGTCTGGGTGCGGCCGCCGGCGCCGGAGTCGTCCTGGTGGCCGCCGCGTTCGGCTGGTACGCGTACACGGAGACGCACTCGGTGCTCAGCCCCGGGGCGTACGCCGGGCTGTCGCTCGGCACGCCGTTCACCCAGGCCGCGGCGGTGCTGCCGGACCGCGCGGTGCACGACCCGCCCACCGACCGGGCGCCCGCGCCGCCGGCGGACGCCGACTGCCGCTACTACCGGGCGAGCGGCGAACTCCTGGTCTCCGTCGACCACTTCCGGCTCTGTTTCGACGACGGGGGCCGCCTGGTCGCCAAAGACGTCGTCCCCCGCGTCGGGCTGTCCGGCGAGGGGCGCGAGGAATACGAGGAGTACGTACGGTGATCCGGGTCCTGCTGGCCGACGACGAGGCGATGGTGCGGGCCGGGGTGCGCGCCATCCTGGCGAGCGGCGGGGAGAGCGAGGTCGTCGCCGAGGCAGGTGACGGGCGGCAGGCGGTCGAACTGGCCCGTGCCCACCGCCCCGACGTCGCCCTGCTGGACATCCGCATGCCCCGCCTGGACGGCCTCGCGGCGGCAGAGGAGATCGTGCGCACCGTCCCCGGCACCGCCGTCGCCATGCTGACCACCTTCTCCGAACAGGCCTACGTGGCCCGCGCGCTGGCCGCCGGCGCCACCGGCTTCCTGCTCAAGTCCGGTGACCCGTACGAACTGATGGCGGGGGTGCGGGCCGTGGCGGACGGCGCCGCCTTCCTCTCACCGAAGGTGGCCCGGTACGTCATCGAGGACCTCGGCAGGGGCGGCGGCCGCCTCGCCCGACGGGAACACGCACGCACGCGCGTGACGCGGCTCAGCCCCCGCGAACGCGAGGTGCTCGGCCTGGTGGGAGCCGGCCTGTCCAACCCGGAGATCGCCGCCCGGCTGCACCTCGTCGAGGGCACGGTGAAGGCGTACGTGAGCGCGGTCCTGGACCGGCTGGAGGTGCGCAACCGGGTACAGGCGGCGATCGTGGCGTACGAGGCGGGGCTCGTCGGGCCGGACGCGTGACACCTCACCGCCGGGGCGTGGCGGCGTACGGCGACGCGGGTGCGGCGGCCGTCCCCGGCCCGGCGAGCCACCGGGCGGCGGGCGCCGGCGAGGTGCGCAGGGCGTCGGTCAGGCGGATCACCGGGCGGGTGCCCAGGCGCACGGCGACGACGGCGACGACGGCGCCCAGCAGGAGCCCGGCGGCGACGTCGTGCGGGTAGTGGACGCCGACGAAGACCCGGGAGAAGGCCATCAGCAGGGCGAGGGGCACCGTCAGCAGGACGAGCACGCGCCGGACGAGGGCCAGCGCGACGGCCGCGGCACCCGCGATGGTGGCGTGGTTGCTGGGGAAGGACCAGTCACCGCTCGCCGGGCACGCGGCCAGTGAGGCGACGGCCCCGGTGACCGCCCGGCACGGACGCTCCTCGGTGACACCGGACTTGAGCAGTTCGCTGCACACGTACGCCACAGCCGTGGCCACGGGTGCAAGGACCGCGATCGCGAACGCCCGGGAACTGCCGCGGCGCGAACGCCACCATCCGGTGACGAACAGCGCGGCGAACAACAGGAGTCCGGCCTCCGTCCACACCTCCGCGGTGTGCTGTACCCATGCCGGGGTGTCGTGCGCGAAATCGGTGATGTCACGGTAGAGCCCGTCGTCCTGGAAGGTCATGGTCACGGACCGTAGGCGATCGGGCGATACGGTCACACCCCGCGATCGACACGTGTGTCACCTGACGATCGGCAGGGGTGCCGGGCGGTCTCCGGAATGATGATCCGTAAAAGTTGCGGGCTCCAGCGGCGGGTGGGACCGGGGAACGCGCCGATCTCTCGTACAGTTTGCGCCGTGGGATCTCTGCGCAATCCGGTCGGGCCGCTTCCCTCCTCCATCTACTGGCGTCGGAGGGCCGTACTGCTGTCCGTGTTCGCCCTGTTGGCCCTCCTTGTCACGTGGATCGTGGTCGTCGGCGGCGGGGGCGGCGGCAAGGGTCACGGCGACGGCGCCGACGGCAAACACCCCGCGCCGTCGATCACGCCGGGCCCCTCGGGCTCCGGGCCGGCGATCAGTCAGGCACCGGGCGGACGCGACGAGTCGGGCGGCGGGGACTCCGGCGGCTCGGGCTCGGGCTCCGGCGAGGGCTCCGGTGACGGTTCCGGAGACGGCTCCGGGGACGGTTCCGGCGAAGCCGGCGGCGACGGTTCCGGCGGATCGGGCGGCTCCGGTGGCGGTGGACCGGCGACCGCGGTGGGTGCGGGCGACGCGCTGCCGGCGGGATCGAGCCTGCCCGAATGCACCGCGAACGCGGTCAAACTGAGCCTGCGCAGCGTCCGCAACTCCTACTCGCCCGGGCAGACGCCGACCTTCGAACTGACCGCCCGCAACACCTCCGGCAGCGACTGCAGGATCGACCTCGGCCCGAAGCACGCGGTGCTGACGATCACCCCGGCGAGCGGCGACGACGCGTACTGGTCCTCCGACGACTGCCCCAAGGGCTCGGGGAGCCTCGCGTACCGGGTGAGCGCCGACGGCGGCATCACCTCGACCGTGAAGTGGGACCGCAAGCCGAGCGCCCCCGAGTGCGGGACGCCCCCGGCGGGTTCGGCCGGGGCGGGGACGTACCTGGTCGAGGCGAAGGCGGCGGGATTCGGGAAGGTGCAGACGTCCTTCGTGCTGAAGAGCGACTGACGCGTCAGACGTAGCGCTCCAGGATCGACGACTCCGCGAGGCGCGACAGCCCCTCCCGCACGCTGCGTGCCCGGGCCTCGCCCACGCCGTCGACGGTCTGGAGGTCGTCGACGCTGGCGGCGAGCAGCTTCTGCAGCCCGCCGAAGTGCTCCACCAGCCGGTCGATGATCGCGCCGGGCAGCCGTGGCACCTTCGCCAGCAGCCGGAAGCCGCGCGGCGACACGGCCGAGTCCAGCGTCTCCGGGGACCCGGTGTAGCCCAGGGCCCGGGCCACCGTGGAGAGTTCGAGCAGCTCCGCGTGGCTGAGCTTGTCCAGCTCGGCCAGCGCCTCGTCGACCGTGCGGGACCGCTTGGCGGTCGGCTCGGGCACGTAGTCCCGCACGACCAGCTCGCGCTCCGGCTCCACGCCGGCGATCAACTCGTCCAGCTGGAGCGCCAGCAGCCGCCCGTCGGTGCCCAGCTCCACCACGTACTCGGCGATCTCGGTGGCGATCCGGCGCACCATCTCCAGGCGCTGGGAGACCGCCGAGACGTCCCGGACGGTGACCAGGTCCTCGATCTCCAGCGCCGACAGCGTGCCCGCGACCTCGTCGAGCCGCAGCTTGTAGCGCTCCAGGGTCGCCAGGGCCTGGTTGGCGCGGGACAGGATGGCGGCGGAGTCCTCGAGAACCCGGCGCTGCCCGTCGACGTACAGCGCGATCAGCCGCATGGACTGCGAGACGGAGACGACGGGGAAGCCCACCTGCTTGCTGACCCGGTCCGCCGTACGGTGCCGGGTGCCGGTCTCCTCCGTCGGGATCGTCGGGTCCGGGAGGAGCTGCACCCCGGCCCGCAGGATCTTCGACAGGTCCGAGGACAGCACGATGCCGCCGTCGAGCTTGCACAGCTCCCGCAGCCGGGTCGCGGTGAACTCCACGTCCAGCACGAAGCCGCCGGTGCACATCGACTCGACGGTCTTGTCGGAGCCGAGCACGATGAGACCGCCGGTGTTGCCGCGGAGGACCCGTTCGAGCCCGTCGCGCAGGGGCGTGCCGGGCGCCACGGCGCTCAGGGAGGCGCGCATCAGGCCATCGGCACCGGCACTCCCACCGGACTTTCCGGGAGCTGCTGCCCGGTCGTTGGCTGCCACTGCACTCCTCCGGTCGCAGGTTCTTCTGGCGCTGCCGTGTCGCACACTCGGACGTACGGACGGGCGAGACCAGGGCAAAGTCTACCGGCGGTCCTCCTCCTCCCGTGGGGCCTCTCGCCGACGGGAGCGCGGAAGGACCCGCAGGGCGTCCCCCATGTCCGCGACTTCCAGGACCTTCATGCCGTCGGGGACCCTGCCCGGATCCGCCGGTACCAGGGCGTGCGTGAAGCCCAGCCGGTGCGCCTCGGCGAGCCTGCGCTGCACCCCCGTGACCCGTCTCACCTCGCCGGCGAGACCCACTTCGCCGATCGCGACGAGGTTCTTGGGCAGCGGGGTGTCGCTGGCGGCCGACGCGAGGGCGAGCGCGACGGCGAGGTCGGCGGCCGGCTCGGTGAGCCTCACCCCGCCGACCGTCGCGCTGTAGATGTCCCTCTTGCCCAACGCGCTGATCCGCCCCCGCTGCTCGAGCACGGCCAGCATCATCGACACCCGGGACGTCTCCAGACCGGACGTGGTGCGCCGAGGGGACGGGATCTGCGAGTCGACGGTCAGCGCCTGCACCTCGGCCACCAGCGGCCGGCGCCCCTCCAGGGTGACGGTCAGACAGGTGCCGGGCACGGGCTCGGCACGCCGGGTGAGGAACAGCCCGCTGGGGTCGGCGAGGCCGGTGATGCCCTCGTCGTGCAGCTCGAAGCAGCCGACCTCGTCGGTCGTGCCGTACCGGTTCTTGACGCCCCGTACCAGCCGCAGCCGCGCGTGCCGGTCGCCCTCGAAGTGCAGGACGACGTCCACGAGGTGCTCCAGCAGCCGGGGTCCGGCGATGGCGCCGTCCTTGGTGACGTGGCCCACCAGCAGGGTGGACATGCCGCGCTCCTTGGAGGCCCGGATGAGGGCGCCCGCGACCTCCCGCACCTGCGCCATGCCGCCGGGGGCGCCGTCGATCTCGGGGGAGGCCACCGTCTGCACGGAGTCGAGGATCAGCAGCGACGGCTTGACGGCGTCCAGGTGTCCCAGCACCGCCGCGAGGTCGGTCTCGGCGGCGAGGTAGAGATGGTCGTCGATGGCCTTGATCCGGTCGGCCCGCAGCCGCACCTGGCTGGCCGACTCCTCACCGGTGACGTAGAGGGTCTTGTGCTCCTCGCTGGCCGACTTGGCCGCGACGTCGAGCAGCAGCGTGGACTTGCCGACGCCGGGCTCGCCCGCGACGAGCACCACCGCACCGGGCACCAGTCCGCCGCCGAGCACGCGGTCCAGTTCGGGCACGCCGGTCGGGCGGGCGGTCGCCTGACGGCCGTCGACCTGGCCGATCGGCAGCGCGGACGTGGTGACGCGCCCCGGCGACGTCGTACGGACCGCGGGTGCGCCGTACTCCTCGACCGTGCCCCAGGCCTGGCACTCGGGGCAGCGGCCGAGCCACTTGGCCGTCTGCCAGCCGCACTCGGTGCAGCGGTAGGACGGCCGTTCCTTGGTGGTCTTCGCACGAGCAGCCATGCCCGAACGGTAACCGCCCCCACTGACAACACCCCGCGGCGCCCGGCGCCACCGGGGTGCCCGGCGCTGTGGTGGTCCGGGGGTGGGTCCGCACGGCCCGGCGGCCCGCGGCTGGGACGGCGTAGCGGGGGGCGTAGCGGGACGGCGGTCCGCCGCAGGCGCGGCTCGCTTCAGCGGCCCCTGTCCCCTTATGAGGGATCGTTTCACCCGTACGGATTAAAAGTGGCCAACGCGCCAGTTCGCGCCACCCATGGCCCCCTACGGTCACCGGGTGATGAGGAGCAGTCCGGAGACCACGATCCGCACGACCGGCACCCACCGAGCACCCCGGGACCCCCGGGACCATCGGGCACACCGGGAGCAGCGGGAGCAGCGGGAAGCGCGTGACCGTGCGGCCGCGCGCACGCTGGCGCAGCGGTCGCCCACGCCTTACGAGGCGTACCTGGACGGCCTGTTCACCTACTGCCTGTCCGTCCTGTGCGACCACGACACCGCCACCGCCGCCCTGGGCGACGTCCTCGCGCTCGCCGAGCGCCGCGACCACCGGGGCACCCGCGGCCCCGACCCCGCGGACCGCAGGGCCTGGCTGTACGCGCTGGCACGCTGGGCCTGCCTGCGCAAGCTCGCCGAGGCCAAGCAGAAACGTCCGAGCAGCCACGCCGCGGGCCGCCCCACGGCGCCGCGCACGGCCCCCGACCGGCAGCGCCCGGCGCAGCAGCCCGCGACCCCGCAGCCGTCCGGCGAGGACGAGGAGCGCCGCCGCCGCGAACTGTCCCTGCTGGCCTGGCCGGAGGCCGCCGGCACCACCCCGGAGCAGCGCGAGGCCCTCGAACTCGCCGTGCGCCACCATCTCGCCGCCCCCGAGGTCGCCGCCGTGCTCGGCATGGATCTCGCCGCCGCCCGGGAACTGCTCGCCGCGGCCGCCTGCGAGGTCGAGCGCACCCGCGCCGCCCTCGCCGTCGTCGAGACCGGCGCCTGCCAGGGTGTGTCCCGCCTCACCGGTGACAACCGCTACGTGCTCAGCGCCGCCCTCCGCCGCGAACTGGTCCGGCACGTCGACGACTGCCCGCGCTGCCGCCGCGCGGCCGAGCGCGCGATTCCCGGCCGCTGGCCCGGCACCACCGTCACCCCCGCCGAGCTGCCGGTACTGGAGGCCCCGCGCGCGGCGCTGCACGCCGCCATGGCGCACGGCCCCCGCGCCCGCGGCGCCGCTCCCCGCTTCGACCGGCGCGGCTTCCCGATGGACCCGAAGGACCGCGCGGCCCGCCGGGACCGCCTGCGGGCGCGTGCCGTCACCACCACCGTCGTCGCGACCGTCGTCGCGGCCCCCGTGCTGGCCCTGTGGGCGGCCTACCGCGGCACCCCGGTCGGCGAGGGCGAGGGCGGACGCTCGGCCAGCGCCAGCGAGGCGCAGGGCCCCGACGGCGCGAGTGGCGACGCGGGCGGCTACGGCTACGAGAACGCCGGCAACGCGAGCAGCACCCCCGGCCCCCGCTTCGGCAAGGACGGGAAGGCCGACGTCTCCGTGGAGGTCGTCAGCGTCTCCGGCACGGGTGCGAAGGGCACCGGCCACCTCGACGTGACGGCGGGCAACCACGGCGACACCACGCTGATCACCCTCACCGCGACCGGCGACGCCCCCGTGCGCTGGTCCGCCTCGATCGGCGCCCCCTGGCTCTACCTGAGCCAGTCGTCGGGAACCCTCCGCCCCGGCGAGTCGACGACGATCAGGGTGCACGTCGACCATCTGCGCGAGCCGTCCGGCTCCTGGAGCGCCACGGTGGCCGTCTCGCCGGCAGGCGCCGTCGTCACCATCCGGGGCTACGGAACCGCGCCGAGCCCGTCCCGCCCGACCCCGCGCCCCAGCACGCCCGACGACTCGTCGTCCCCGCCCGACCCGGGCCCGGACCCCTCGCCGTCGACCCCGGCGCCGCCCGACCCCACGCCGACCGACGACCCGCCGCCCACGTCACCCGACCCGGACCCCACGCCCACCGAGCCGTCCCCGACCGACGGCACGGACGACTCGTCACCCCCGCCCGGCGACGACATCCCGAGCCCGGCCGTGCCCTAGGGCACGGCCCGCCCGCCGAGGGCGTCCCTCAGCGGGCCGGGTCCGCCGGATGCGGTGCCAGCAGCGGAAGCTGCGACGCCAGCCGCGCCTCGCACAGCTCCACCAGCCGGTCGTAGCCCGCCTTGCCCATCAGCTCGATCAGCTCCGGCCGGTAGGAGACGTACACCGGGTCGCCCGCGCCGTGCGCCGAGGTCGCCGACGTGCACCACCAGTGCAGGTCGTGCCCACCCGGTCCCCAGCCGCGACGGTCGTACTCACCGATCGACACCTGGAGGACCCGGGTGTCGTCGGGCCGGTCGATCCACTCGTACGTCCGCCGCACCGGAAGCTGCCAGCACACGTCCGGCTTGGTCTCCAGCGGCTCCCGGCCCTCCTTCAGCGCCAGGATGTGCAGCGAACAGCCCGCGCCCCCGGCGAATCCCGGCCGGTTCTGGAAGATGCACGAGCCCTGGAAGGGACGCGTCTGCCGGGAGCCCTCGTCGTCCTCGGAGACCCAGCCGTTCCGGGTGCCCTCGGCGTGGTGCTGCCAGATGTCCGGCGTGAGCCTCGCCACGTGCTCGGCGACCCGCCGCTCGTCGTCCTCGTCGGAGAAGTGGGCGCCCAGCGAGCAGCACCCGTCGTCCGCCCGGCCCGCCTGGATCCCCTGGCAGCCGCTGCCGAAGATGCAGTTCCAGCGGGAGGTCAGCCAGGTCAGGTCGCACCGGAAGACCTGCTCGTCGTCCGCCGGATCCGGGAACTCCACCCACGCGCGCGCGAAGTCGAGCCCCTTCTCGTCGCCCGGCACGGAACCCGGCGCGGGACTCGGCACGGAACCCGACGCGGGACCCGTCGACGCACCCTCGGCCATCCCGCTCAGCCCGCCCTTCTTGCCGCGCTTGTCCTGCTTGTCCTTCTTGGGCGACTTTCCGTCCTTCGCCTTGTTCGTCTTTGGCACGGCTCCAGGGTAAGTCGCCGAAGCCGCAGGACGGCACCGCAGCGCTCCCCGTCGGCAGTAGCGTGCCGTACATGAGACTCGGTGTCCTCGACGTGGGTTCGAACACGGTGCATCTGCTGGTGGTGGACGCACACCCCGGCGCGCGCCCGCTGCCCGCGCACTCGCACAAGACGGAGCTGCGCCTCGCCCAACTCCTCGACGACGACGGCGCGATCGGCCCCGAGGGCGTGGACCGGCTGGTCGCGGTCGTCCACGAGGCGCTCCAGGCCGCCGAGGACAAGGGCGTCGAGGAGCTGCTGCCCTTCGCCACCTCCGCCGTGCGCGAGGCGCGCAACGCCGACGACGTCCTCGCGCGCGTCCGCGAGGAGACCGGCGTCGAGCTCGCCGTGCTCAGCGGCGCCGAGGAGGCCCGGCTCACCTTCCTCGCCGTCCGCCGCTGGTACGGCTGGTCGGCGGGCAAGCTGCTGGTCCTCGACATCGGCGGCGGCTCCCTGGAGGTCGCCTACGGCATGGACGAGGAGCCGGACACCGCCGTGTCGCTGCCGCTCGGCGCGGGCCGGCTGACCGCGGCCTGGCTGCCCGGGGACCCGCCCGCCCCGGACGACGTCCGGGCGCTGCGCCGCCACGTCCGTACGGAGATCGCCCGCACGGTGGGGGAGTTCAGCCGCTTCGGCGCCCCCGACCACGTGGTGGCCACCTCCAAGACCTTCAAGCAGCTGGCCCGCATCACCGGCGCGGCCCGTTCCACCGAGGGCCTCTACGTGCAGCGGGAACTGAAGCGGGCGTCCCTGGAGCCCTGGGTGCCCCGCCTGGGTGCCATGACGACCACCGAGCGCGCCGAGCTCCCGGGCGTCTCCGAGGGCCGCGCGGCCCAGCTCCTGGCCGGTGCCCTGGTCGCCGAGGCGGCGATGGACCTCTTCCGCGTGGAGAACCTGGAGGTCTGCCCGTGGGCCCTCAGGGAGGGCGTGATCCTCCGCCGCCTGGACCACATGGGCCAGGGCTGACGTGCCCGGAAGGGGCGCGGGGAGCGGGGCGCACGGCCCTCACGCGCCCCGCCCCCGCCCTATGGCAATCACCACAACGGCCATCGCGCACCCCGCACCCCGCGACCCGTACCCCGTAACCTGGCCCCCGTGGCAGAACCAAGGGACGTAGTCCGCATCCCGGACGCGAAGGTCGCCCTGTCGACGGCTTCCGTCTACCCGGAGTCGACGGCGACGGCCTTCGAGATCGCCGCACGCCTCGGGTACGACGGCGTCGAGGTCATGGTGTGGACCGATCCGGTCAGCCAGGACATCGAGGCCCTGCGCCGGCTCAGCGACTACCACCGGATGCCGATCCTGGCCGTGCACGCGCCCTGCCTGCTGATCACCCAGCGGGTCTGGTCGACCGACCCCTGGACCAAGCTCCGGCGCGCCCAGGCCGCCGCCGAGAAGCTGGGCGCGAGCACCGTCGTCGTGCACCCGCCGTTCCGCTGGCAGCGCCAGTACGCCCGGGACTTCGTCGACGGCGTCTGGCGGATGGCGAACGAGACGGACGTGCGGTTCGCCGTGGAGAACATGTACCCGTGGCGCTACCGGGACCGCGAGATGCTCGCCTACGCGCCCGACTGGGACGTGACGAAGGAGGACTACCGCCACTTCACGATCGATCTCAGCCACACCGCGACGGCCCGCACCGACACCCTCGACATGGTCGGCCGCATGGGCGACCGCCTCGGTCACGTCCACCTCGCCGACGGCAAGGGCTCCGCGAAGGACGAGCACCTGGTCCCGGGCCGCGGCGACCAGCCCTGCGCCGAGGTGCTGGAAAGCCTCGCGCACACCGGTTTCGACGGCCATGTCGTCATCGAGGTCAACACCCGTCGCGCGATGTCCAGCGCCGAACGTGAGGCCGATCTCGCCGAGGCCCTGGCCTTCACGCGCCTGCACCTGGCGTCGGCCTCCCCGGCGGCGAGGGCGCCCCGGCCGTGAGCGACGCCACCGAGGGGACCCCCGGCGCCTCCGGCACCCCCGCCCCGGCCCGCCGCCGCGGCCGCCCCCCGCGCACCGAGTCGGCCGGGACCCGCGACCGCATCCTCGACGCGGCCCGCGAGGAGTTCTCCGAGCGCGGCTACGACAAGACCTCCGTACGCGGCATCGCCAAGGCGGCGGGCGTGGACTCCGCGCTCGTGCACCACTACTTCGGCACCAAGGAACAGGTCTTCGAGGCGGCGATCGAGGTCGTCTTCGCGCCCGCCCTCGAGGCCCCCGAGGCGATCGGCGACGGTCCGCTCGACACGGTCGGCGAGCGCCTGACCCGCTTCGTCCTGGGCCTGTGGGAGAACCCCGGCACCCGCTCGCCGCTGCTGGCCGTCGTCCGCTCCGCCGTGAACAACGAGGCCGCCGCCGCCGTCTTCCGCCGGCTGATCGCCGCCCAGCTGATGCGCCGCATCGCCGCCCGGCTCGACCTGCCGGACGCGGAGCTGCGCGCCGAGCTGGCGGCGGCGCAGCTGGTGGGATGCGCGATGCTCCGGTACGTGATCAAGGTGGAGCCGCTGGCGTCGGCGGACCCCGAGCGGATCGTCGCGCGGCTGGCGCCGGTCGTCCAGGGCCATCTCACCGGCTCCTGAGGCCTCCCGCGGCCGAGACGGGCATCCCGCATTCCGGACAGCCTGTCCCGACCCCTGGATGACGGGCGTACGCTCGTCGACAGTCAGAAAACTGTCAGCGCTTCCTGGCAGAACTCTCCGAAGGAGCGAGCGACGATGCCCGAGCTGAGGTCCCGCACAGTCACCCACGGCCGCAACATGGCGGGCGCCCGCGCCCTTATGCGTGCCTCCGGTGTACCCGGCGCGGACATCGGGCGGAAGCCGGTCATCGCCGTCGCGAACAGCTTCACGGAGTTCGTGCCGGGCCACACGCACCTGGCGCCGGTCGGCCGGATCGTCAGCGAGGCGGTCGTCGCGGCCGGTGGCATCCCGCGCGAGTTCAACACGATCGCCGTCGACGACGGCATCGCGATGGGCCACGGCGGCATGCTCTACTCCCTGCCCTCCCGCGACCTGATCGCGGACAGCGTGGAGTACATGGTCGAGGCCCACTGCGCCGACGCCCTGATCTGCATCTCCAACTGCGACAAGATCACCCCGGGCATGCTCAACGCGGCCCTGCGGCTGAACATCCCGACGGTCTTCGTCTCCGGCGGCCCGATGGAGTCCGGCCGCGCCATCCTGGTCGACGGCACGGTCCGCACCCTCGACCTGGTCGACGCGATCTCCGACGCCGTGAACGACAAGATCTCGGACGAGGACATCCTCCGCATCGAGGAGAACGCCTGTCCGACCTGCGGCTCCTGCTCCGGCATGTTCACCGCCAACTCGATGAACTGCCTGACCGAGGCCATCGGCCTCTCCCTGCCGGGCAACGGCTCGGTCCTCGCCACGCACACGGCCCGCAAGCGGCTCTACGTGGACGCGGCCAACACGGTCATGGACATCACCCGCCGCTACTACGAGCAGGACGACGAGAGCGTCCTGCCGCGCAGCGTGGCGTCCTTCGCCGCCTTCGAGAACGCCATGGCCCTCGACATCGCCATGGGCGGCTCCACCAACACGATCCTGCACCTGCTGGCCGCGGCCCAGGAGGCGGGCGTCCCCTTCGGCCTGGACGAGATCAACGCGGTCTCGCGCCGCGTGCCGTGCCTCGCCAAGGTTGCCCCGAACGTCGCCAAGGACCGCACGTACTACATGGAGGACGTGCACCGCGCCGGCGGCATCCCCGCCCTCCTCGGCGAACTGCACCGCGCGGGCCTGCTCAACGAGGACGTGCACTCGGTGCACAGCCCCTCCCTCGCCGACTGGCTGAAGACCTGGGACGTGCGCGGCGGCTCCCCGTCCGCCGAGGCCGTGGAGCTGTGGCACGCGGCCCCCGGCTGCGTCCGCTCCGCCGAGGCCTTCTCCCAGTCCGAGCGCTGGGAGGCCCTGGACGAGGACGCGGAGGGCGGCTGCATCCGCTCCGCCGAGCACGCCTACTCCGAGGACGGCGGCCTCGCGGTCCTCAGGGGCAACCTGGCCGTGGACGGCTGCGTCGTGAAGACGGCCGGCGTCGACGAGTCGATCTGGACCTTCGAGGGCCCGGCGGTCGTCTGCGAGTCGCAGGAGGAGGCCGTCGAGAAGATCCTCACCCAGCAGGTCAAGGACGGCGACGTCGTCGTCATCCGCTACGAGGGCCCCAAGGGCGGCCCCGGCATGCAGGAGATGCTCTACCCGACCTCGTACCTGAAGGGCCGCGGCCTCGGCAAGACCTGCGCGCTGGTCACGGACGGCCGGTTCTCCGGCGGCACCTCCGGCCTCTCCATCGGCCACGCCTCGCCCGAGGCGGCCGCGGGCGGCACCATCGCCCTCGTCGAGGACGGCGACCGCATCCGCATCGACATCCCGAACCGCTCCATCGAGCTGCTGGTCGGCGACGCCGAGCTGGCCCGCCGCGAGCAGGCCCTGAACGGCGTGTACGCCCCGAGGAACCGCGAGCGCAAGGTCTCCGCGGCGCTGAGGGCGTACGCCGCGATGGCGACGAGCGCCGACAAGGGCGCCGTGCGGGACGTCAGCAAGCTGGGCTGACCCGCCCCGCGGGGGCCCGGCGCTACCAGGCGGCCGGGTCCCGCCCGTCGACGCCGAACACGGTGCCGTCCGGCGCACCGGCGTAGACGTGCCCGCCCGCGAGCACCGGCGTGGGCAGCGAGGCGGGCACACGGTCGGACTCGGCGCCGAACCGCGGCCGGGTCTGCCCGAGCAGCCTGCCCGTGCGGGCGTCGACCGCGAGGAGCCGCCCGTCGGGGACGGTGACGTACACGTGCCGTCCGTCGGAGACGGGCGCCGAGCCCCGGCTCACACCGGACTCCAGCCGCCACCGCTGCCTGCCCGCGGCCATGTCGACGGCCACCAGCGAACCGCCCGCGCCCATGAGGTGCACGGTGTCCCCGTGCACGCCGGCCTGCGCCTGGGCGACGGGGACGGGCAGCCGGACCCGGCGGGTCGCCCCGGTGCCGGGCGTGTAGCGCACCACGGCGACCGCGTCCCCGTAGACCTCGCCGCCGGCGAGGAAGTACACGGACCCGTCCGCGGCACCCACCGGGGTCAGCGCCCCCTCGAGGCCGGCGTCCCACCGCACGTTCCCCGTCGCCGGGTCCACCGCGGTCACCCGGGTCCGGGACCCGTCGTCCGACGCGCTCGTCGCGTAGGCCGTCGCGTCGCCGGCGAAGGAGGTGAAGTACGGCACGGACTGCCCGGCGATCCGGTGCGTCCAGGCGGTCTCGCCCGAGGCGCTGTCCACGCCGGTGACCTGCCCGTCGGCGGCGGTGAGCAGGAGCATGCCGCCCGCGCTCCGCACCCCGGCGTACTCGGGCGGCTCCGTGTGCCAGGTCACCTCGCCGGTGGCGGGGTCGAGGGCCTCCAGGCCGCCGATCAGGTCGAGCGAGGGCTGGACCAGACCGCCCGACACGACCGGCGGTTCGCTCCGCGTCGTCCCCGCGACGCCGTGCCGCCACAGCGTGCGGCCGTCGGCCGGATCGAGGGCGAAGACCGACCCCGGCCGGCCGCACACCAGCCGGCCCGCCCCGTACGAGCACTGGGGCGTGCCGCCCCGCGGGGCCGCCTCCGTCTCCCACGCCCCGAAGCCGCCCGTCGCCTCCTGCGCGGCGGCGGGCTCCCGCGCCGCCTCGGAACCGCCGGCCCACTGGAGCGCGGCGAGTCCGCCGAGCACGGCGAGGCAGAGCACCCCGGCCACCAGCGCCGTCCGCCGGCCCAGGCGGCGTGCGGGCCGCGCCGCGGCCTCGGCCGGCCGGGGCTCCGGCGTCTCCGCCTCCTCGGCCGGGGGCGCCGGCACGAAGGTCTGCGTGTCGTACGACGCCGCCTCCGACCGCAGCTCCCGCATCAGCTCGTCCGGCGTGGGCCGCTCGTCCGGTTCCTTGGCCAGGCACCGCAGCACCAGCGGCGCGAGCGTCTCCGGCACACCCGTCAGGTCGGGCTCGTCGTGCACGACCTGGTAGGCGACGACGTACGGGCTGTCCGAGTCGAAGGGACCGCGCCCGGTCGCCGCGTGCACCATCAGCGACCCGAGGGCGAAGACGTCGGCCGCCGGGCCCACCTCCCGGGGCCGCCGGAACTGCTCGGGCGCCATGAACGGCGGCGTACCGATCAACTTGCCGGTCTCGGTGCGCAGTTCGCTGTCCTTCGGCCGGGAGATGCCGAAGTCGATGACCTTCGGGCCGTCCTCGGCGAGCAGCACGTTGCTGGGTTTCAGATCCCGGTGCACGACCCCGACCCGGTGGATGTCCCGCAGCGCCTCCGCGAGTCCGGCCATCAGCCGGCGCAACTGGGCGGGGTCCATGGGGCCGTTCCGCTTCACCTGCTCCGAGAGGGTCGGGCCGGGGATGAACAGGGTGGCCATCCAGGGCCGTTCGGCCTCCGGGTCGGCATCCACGACCGGCGCGGTGAAGGCGCC
Organism: Streptomyces sp. NPDC127100; assembly: GCF_042724095.1. NCBI lineage: Bacteria > Bacillati > Actinomycetota > Actinomycetes > Kitasatosporales > Streptomycetaceae > Streptomyces > Streptomyces sp. NPDC127100. The sequence continues at coordinate 1,415 of NZ_JBHXFL010000001.1, read as the reverse complement.
GCTCACCCGCCGCGCCGCGGCCACCTCCTGCCGGAACCGTCCACGGAACTCGGGGTCCGTGGCGTACCGGGCGTGGACGACCTTCACCGCGAGCTTCATCCCGGAGGTGCTGCGGGCCACGTGCACGACGCCCATGCCGCCCGAGCCCAGACAGGAATCCAGACGGTAGTGACCGGCATATTCCGGAAGTTCCGCTTCCGCGCCCGCTCCGTCGTTCACCCGTGGCGCCATGGGACCACCCCCGTGCTGTTCCTGTGCGCGCGCGACGCTCGGAGCCTAGTCGATGACTCGTTGCGCGCCGAGGCGGCTTGCTAGCCTCCGCGTGCGAGTCGCGAACTCGTGTGTGGCGGCTTGTTCCGGACGGTCGCCACGGCGGAAACGGACCGGACCCCGCGGCACGCGCGGGTCCGACGGGGGAGGACATCATGACTGTCGGCCACGCCGACCACCTGGAAGAGACCGACGGCGGCACGGACGCCGTCATCACGACGGCCGCGGTGACCGCGGCGGCCGTCACGTACTACCCGGTCGCCCCGGGCGTCCGTCTCAACGTCCGCAGCGGGCCCGGCACCGGCTACGGCATCGTGCGGGTCCTGGCGGAGGGGGCGCGCGTCCCGGTCCACTGCCAGCGGCCGGGCACGACGGTGACGGGCCCGTACGGCACCAGCGCCATCTGGGACAACATCGGCAACGGATACGTGTCCGACACGTACGTGCGCACCGGCAGCGACGGCTACGTCGCGTCCCGCTGCTCCTGAGCCCACCCGGAGCCCGCGGCACGTCCGGCGCCATAATCGTTCCGTGAGCGCAGAGAACGGCACGAACGGCATCCCGGACACCCCCGCGGGCTCCACGCCCCCCGCCGGTCCCCGCCCCGAACCTCTCCGGTTCTTCGGCACGACCTGGGTGAACCACGACAACGGCTACGCCGCCCGCCGGGCCGGCCTGGCCGCCGGCTCCCTCGTCGTGGCCGCCGCCGCCTGCTTCGTCCTCCGCGTCGCCTACGACGGCCTCCGGATCGCGGACGTCGGCGGTTTCGTGTCGCTGCTGATGGTCGTGATGTTCGCGGTCTGCAGCGCGCTGGCGTTCCGGCACACCTGGTCCGGCTTCTCCGGCCGCCCCGACCCCGACCGCCAGGCGTCCCTGCGCGGCCTGCTGGCCATCGGCTTCGTCGGCACGCTCCTGGCCTACTTCTTCCGCACCTTCACCGAGGCGCCCGGCGAGCGGCTCCACCGCGCCGAGTACGACAGGGCCCGCGAGGAGTACGAGAAGCGCAGCACCCGCCGTTCGCGGAACCCGTCGAAGAAGCGCCGCCGCTCCTAAGGCCTGTCTGACAATTCCCGTCGTGTCAGCGAGTGTCCGCCGAGCTGGCAGTCCGGAGGTGCGCCGACCGTCTGGCGGGTAGCGCCGGGCAG